>NZ_CP083349.1:3417500-3717500 GCF_020035535.1 Ensifer adhaerens
ATCGGCCTTGCCAATGCCGGCCTCGACACCTCCAACGCCATCAAGCAGGCGGCCGAATTTGGCATCGTCCAGGGCGGCCAGCGCCTCGCAGCCCTGCTCTTCACGCTCGCCGAGGTTCATGGCCTTGGCCTCGAAGCGGCTCAGGGGCTGACACTCACCGAGGGCTTCTATTGGAACCGCAACGAAGAGAGCGCCAAATTCGGCAAGCGCTTTATGGAGCGCACCGGCAAGATGCCGAACATGGTCCACGCCGGCACCTATTCGGCCGTGCTTTCCTATCTGAAGGCGATCGAGAAGGCTGGAACCGATGATGCCGACGCCGTCGCCAAGGAGCTGCATGCGCTTCCGGTCAACGACGTTTTTGCCGAGAACGGCACGGTTGCCGCCAACGGCCGCATGATCCACGACATGTACCTGCTGGAAGTGAAGAAGCCGGACGAAAGCAAGGAACCCTGGGATTACTTCAAGGTGCTCGCCACAATTCCCGGTGCTGAAGCCTTCATCGATCCGGCCAAGAGCGGCTGCGACCTCGTGAAGTCCTGACGCGATGAGCGCGCCGGTCACCGAACCGAATGGCGCGCCGCGGGTGGTTCTGTCCGCCCGCGGCCTGCGCCGTGACTTTGGCGGCTTCACCGCCGTCAACAACGTCAATCTCGACGTCCATCATGCGCGCGTGCATGCGTTGATCGGACCGAACGGCGCCGGCAAGACCACGGTCTTCAACCTGTTGACCAAGTTCCTGCAGCCGACCGACGGCACGATCACGCTGCTCGGCGAGGACATCACCCGCACGGCGCCGGACAAGGTGGCGCGCATGGGCCTGGTGCGCTCGTTCCAGATCTCGGCGGTGTTTCCGCATATGAGCGTGCTCGACAATGTGCGCGTGGCGCTGCAGCGGCCGAACGGGCTCGCGACACAGTTCTGGAAGCCGATGTCGGCGCTCGACAGGCTGACGGCCGAGGCCGATCAGCTGATCCGTTCGGTCGGTCTCGACAGGGAGCGCAATGCCGTTGCCGCCGATCTTTCCTATGGACGCAAGCGCGTGCTGGAAATCGCGACCACCCTGGCGCTCGATCCCAAGGTGTTGCTGCTCGATGAGCCGATGGCCGGCATGGGCCTCGAGGATGTCGGCATGGTCGCCGAGATCATCCGCGAAGTGGCGCGCGAACGCGCCGTGCTGATGGTCGAGCACAATCTCTCCGTCGTCTCGACCCTCTGTCATCAGGTCACCGTGCTCCAGCGCGGCGAGATCCTGGCCGAGGGCGACTATGCGAAGGTGTCGGCGGATCCGCGCGTGCGCACCGCCTATATGGGCACCGAGGAGGCCTGACATGAAACCGCTTCTCAAAGTCTCCGGCCTCAACGCCTGGTATGGCGAAAGCCACATCCTGCACGGCGTCGACCTGACGGTCGGCGAAGGCGAGATGGTCACGCTGCTTGGTCGCAACGGCGTCGGCAAGACGACGACGCTGCGCTCTATCATGGGCATCGTGCGCAAGCGCAAGGGCGAAATCCGCTTTGCCGGCGCGGACCTGATGAAAGTGCCGCTGCACCGGGTCGCCCATCACGGCCTCGGCTTCATCCCGGAAGAGCGCGGCATCTTCTCGACGCTTTCGGTCCACGAAAACCTGCTGCTACCGCCGGCGGTCGCTAGCGGCGGCATGACGGTCGACGAGATCTTCGAGCTTTTCCCGAACCTTTACGAACGCCGCAGCAGCCCCGGAACGAAGCTTTCCGGCGGCGAACAGCAGATGCTGGCGATCGCCCGGATCCTGCGTACCGGCGTGCGCATGATGCTGCTCGACGAACCGACGGAAGGTCTCGCGCCGGTCATCGTCCAGCGCATTGGCGACGTGCTGAAAACCCTGAAGCAACGCGGCATGACCGTGCTTCTGGTCGAGCAGAATTTTCGCTTCGCCAGCAAGGTTGCCGACCGCTTCTATCTGATGGACCATGGCCAGATGGTCGGCGAGTTCCCGGTTTCGGAACTGTCCGCCCGCATGGACACGCTGCATGATGTGCTGGGGGTCTGAACCATGAGCACGATCTTCGGAATTCCCCTTCAGGCCTTTCTCGGGCAGCTGCTGATCGGGCTGATCAACGGCTCGTTCTACGCGCTTCTGAGCCTCGGTCTCGCGATCATCTTCGGCCTGCTGCGGGTCATCAACTTCGCCCATGGCGCGCAATATATGCTCGGCGCCTTCTTCGCCTGGATGCTGTTGTCGCATTTCGGCATCGGCTATTGGCCGGCGCTGATCATAGCACCCGTCGCCGTCGGTCTCGTTGGCGCCGTCATCGAGCGCACGATGCTGCGACGCCTCTATACGCTCGACCCGCTCTATGGCCTGCTCTTCACCTTCGGCCTGGCGCTGACGATCGAAGGCACCTTCCGCTATCTCTATGGTGCGTCCGGCCAGCCCTATGCGACGCCGGCAGCGCTCACCGGCGGCACCAATCTCGGCTTCATGTTCTTGCCCGTCTATCGCGGCTGGGTGATCGTCTTCTCGCTGATCGTCTGCATCGGCACCTGGCTGGTAATCGAGAAGACCAAGCTCGGCTCCTATCTGCGCGCTGCCACCGAAAACCCGGTTCTGGTGCAATCCTTCGGCATCAACGTGCCCTTCCTCCTGACGCTGACCTATGCACTGGGTGCCGCCCTTGCAGCCCTTGCCGGCGTGCTTGCCGCACCGATCTACCAAGTCTCGCCGCTGATGGGTTCGAACATCATCATCGTCGTCTTCGCCGTGGTCGTCGTCGGCGGCATGGGCTCGATCATGGGCGCGATCGTCACCGGCTATCTGCTCGGCGTCGCCGAGGGATTGACCAAGGTCTTCTATCCGGAGGCCTCCAACATCGTGATCTTCGTGATCATGGCCATCGTTCTCATGATACGGCCGGCAGGCCTCTTCGGCCGGGATGCTTGATATGACGCTGACACTCGACATCGAAAAACCGAAGGAAAAGGGTCCGGCCGTCGCGCAGACGGTGTTCCTTGGAATTGGACTGGTGCTCCTGATCCTGGCGCCCCTGTTCTTCTACCCCATTTTCCTGATGAAGCTCCTCTGCTTCGCGCTCTTTGCCTGCGCCTTCAACCTGCTGCTCGGCTATACCGGTCTGCTCTCTTTCGGCCACGCCGCCTTCTTCGGCGGGGCTGCCTATTTCACCGCGCATGCGGTCAAGGAATGGGGCCTGCCGCCGGAACTCGGCATCTTGGTCGGTGTCGTCGGCGCGGCGGTGCTCGGCCTGGTCGTCGGCTATCTCGCGATCCGCCGGCAGGGCATCTACTTCGCCATGATCACGCTGGCGCTGGCGCAGATGTTCTATTTCTTCTGCCTGCAGGCCGAGTTCACCAAGGGCGAGGACGGCATCCAGTCCGTGCCGCGCGGCCATCTCTTCGGCTTCATCGATCTCAGCCAGTCGACGAACATGTATTATTTCGTGCTCGGCGTCTTCGTCATCGGCGTCGCCATCATCTGGCGCATCATCCATTCGCCCTTCGGCATGATCCTGAAATCGATCCGCGAGAACGAAACGCGCGCCGTATCGCTCGGCTACTCCGTGCGCAACTACAAGCTCGCCGCCTTTGTCATGTCGGCAGCGCTCACCGGCCTTGCCGGCGGGGTCAAGGCGCTGGTCTTCCAGTTCGCGACGCTGACGGATGTCGGCTGGCAGATGTCGGGCGAAGTGATCCTGATGACACTGCTCGGCGGCATCGGCACTTTGATCGGCCCGCTCTTCGGCGCCGGGCTGGTGGTGACGCTGCAGAATTACCTCGCGACATCGGAATTCCCGGTGACGATCATCACCGGCCTCGTCTTCATGGTCTGCGTGCTGGTCTTCCGCCGCGGCATCGTCGGCGAGTTCTATCATTCGCGGCTCGGCCGCAAGCTCGGTTTTGAACACAGACAATAGCGGCCCCTCCCCGCCCGCAGCCCGCGGGCGGAACGGAGCCAAAGCCCGGTCCGGATTTAGCAGGGACCGAGCCCCGAACATTGAGAGAGAACCATGGACACGTTCGACTATATCGTCGTCGGAGCGGGGAGCGCCGGCTGCGTGCTTGCCAACCGGCTTTCCGAAAATCCGAGCCATCGCGTCTTGTTGCTGGAGGCAGGCGGCCGCGACAACTACCACTGGATCCACATCCCGGTCGGTTACCTCTATTGCATCAACAATCCGCGCACGGACTGGTGCTTCACGACCGCCGCGGAAGAGGGCCTCAACGGCCGCTCGCTCGGCTATCCTCGCGGCAAGGTGCTCGGCGGCTGCTCATCGATCAACGGCATGATCTACATGCGCGGCCAGGCGAGTGACTACGACCACTGGCGTCAACTCGGCTGCACCGGCTGGGGCTGGGACGACGTTCTGCCGCTCTTCAAGAAATCGGAGGACCACTATCGCGGCGCCAACGAGATGCACGGAGCCGGCGGCGAATGGCGGGTGGAGAAGGCCCGCGTGCGCTGGGCCGTTCTCGATGCCTTCCAGAAGGCTGCCACCGAGGCCGGCATTCCCGAGACACCAGATTTCAACCGCGGCAGCAACGAGGGCTCCGGCTATTTCGACGTCAACCAGCGCTCCGGCATCCGCTGGAATACGGCCAAGGCGTTCCTGCGCCCGGCGCAGAAGCGCGGCAACCTCACTGTTCTCACCAAGGCGCATGTGCGCAAGCTGATCATCGAGGGCGATCGCGTCGCCGGCGTCGAGTTTCAGCATGACGGCACGGTCAAGCGCGCCCGCGCCAGCCGCGAAACGGTGCTCTCCGCCGGCGCGATCGGTTCGCCCCATATCCTCGAACTCTCGGGCATCGGTCGCGGCGACGTGCTTCAGGCAAACGGCATCGAGCTTCGCCACGAACGCGCCGGCGTCGGCGAAAACCTGCAGGACCACCTTCAGCTCCGCATGGCTTACAAGGTCACGGGCGTACCCACGCTCAACGAAAAGGCCAACTCGCTTTTCGGCAAGGCATCGATCGGGCTGGAATATCTGTTGAAGCGCTCCGGGCCGATGGCGATGGCGCCGAGCCAGCTCGGCATCTTCACCAAGTCAGGCCCGGAGAAGGAAACCCCTGATCTCCAATATCACGTCCAGCCGGTCTCGCTCGACAAGTTCGGCGAGCCGGTCCATTCCTTCCCGGCGATCACCGCCAGCGTCTGCAATCTCCGTCCGGAAAGTCGTGGCTCGGTGCATCTGAAGGGTCCGGACTTCGCTGCCGCACCGGACATTCGGCCGCGTTACCTGACAGCGGAAGCCGATCGCAATGTCGCCGTCAGCGCCATCCGACTGACGCGGCGGATCGTCAAACAGCCCTCCTTCGCCCGCTTCAGCCCGGTCGAGTTCAAGCCGGGCCCATCCTATGAGACCGAGGACGATCTGAAGCGCGCCGCCGGGGATATCGGCACGACGATCTTCCACCCGGTCGGGACCTGCCGCATGGGCACGGACCCGGAGAGCGTCGTCGATCCGGAACTGCGCCTGCGCGGGCTCAAAGGGCTGCGCATCGCCGACGCCTCGATCATGCCGACAATCACCTCCGGCAACACCAACTCGCCGACGATCATGATCGCGGAGAAGGCGGCTGCCATGATTCTGGCGGCCAATCGCTAGCGAAAGTGCGGGGAGGCTTTACGTCTGAGAACACGAGATCCGGTGCGATCGAAGGTGCTGATTCCACGCGGTATTCGGCCCGAAGATCGGCAGCGGATAACGGTAAACTGGCCGAAATGCGACGCGAAACGCTTAAATCTCAGTGCTTGAGCCCCTATATCATACCGTGACGGCTCATTTTGAGCCCAAGCAAGATAAGGGGTTTTGATGGCAATGCAGCGATTTGGGCGTTTTGGACGAGCTCTGGCAATGATGGCGATCGGCTTGACAGTCGCGCTGACAGTTGTGGACGTCGCCGAAGCGCGGCGTTCGGGTGGCGGCTTCGGCAGCCGCGGCACCCGCACCTTCTCGCAGCCGCCCGTAACCCGTACCGCGCCGACCAACGCGGCACCGATCGACCGTTCGATGACGCCGCGCCAGGATGCCGGTCCTGCTGCTACCAATCCGGCAGCCGGCCAGACACGCCCGACCAACGCCACCCAGCCGAACGCCCGTCCCGGCTTCTTCAGCGGCTTTGGCGGTTCGCTGCTCGGCGGCCTCATGGTCGGCGGTCTGATCGGCATGCTGATGGGTGGCGGCTTCGGCGGCGCTGCCGGCTTCCTCGGCCTGATCGTGCAGATGCTGCTGATCGGTGGCCTGATCATGCTCGCTATGCGCTTCTTCGGGCGCAACCGTCAGCAGACGGCCTATGCCGGCCCGTCCGAGCGGTCGTCGGCCCAGTCGGCGTCGTGCGGTATGCCCTCGTTCAAGATCCCGAGCATCGGCGGTGGCCAGTCGAATGGCCAGGCCGGCGGCCAGGCGAATGCACGCCCGACGGCAACACCGGCACCAGTACCAGCTACCGATGGTCCGGCCGATGAAATCGGCATCCAGGGATCCGACCTTGAGCAGTTCGAAAAGATGCTGAAGGACGTGCAGGCCGCTTACGCCGAGGAAGATTATGGCACGCTGCGTCGCCTGACGACGCCGGAAGCCATGTCCTACCTCGCCGAAGAGCTGAGTGACAACGCAACGAGCGGCGTCAAGAACGATGTGCGCGACGTGCATCTCGTCCAGGGCGATGTGGCGGAAGCCTGGTCCGAAAACGGCACCGACTACGCGACCGTTGCGATGCGCTATGAAAGCATCGACGTGATGCGTGACCGCACCACGGGCAAGGTGATCAGCGGCGATCCGGACAAGCTGACCGAAGCGGTCGAGCTCTGGACCTTCGTTCGCAAGCCCGGTGCTGAATGGCAGGTTTCGGCAATCCAGGGCGTCAGCCACGACTGACGCGAAACAAAGCCTATAAGAAAGGCCCGGTCGGCGTCGCCGCACCGGGCCTTTTCATTTTCGGGATCACACGATCACATGGACGCGGGCACAGCATCCGGCGGCGAGAGGATTTCGTTGATCAGCTCCCGGAGCCAGCGGTGAGCCGGGTCGCCATCACGCCGCCGATGCCAGATCTGCCGGAAGAAAAAAGGCGGGATGGCGAAGGGCGGGGCGAAAATGGCCAACGGCCCAGTCTCCCCCTCGCGCGGCAGGATACGCCGCGCAACGGTGAGTACCAGATCGGTTCCAAGCACGAGACCGGGCGCCGCACTCCAATGGGGCAGCGCCAGCGCAATGCGGCGCTTATGTCCGGCAGCCGAAAGCGCCAGGTCGATCTCGTTGCCGGTATCACCACGCAGCGAGACGAGAATATGCGGCCGCTCCAGATATGCAGCAAGATCCATCGCCTTTTCGTCACCAAGGCTCGCGCCATCGGCCAGACAGGCGAAGTATTCCTCAAACAGCAGCGACGTCCTCAAATCCTCGGCCAGCGTTGGAAACACGCCGAGCGCCAGATCGATCTCGCCGTCTATCGTCTGCGACATCATCACTTCGCGGCTCGCCTGGCTGACGATGAGATCGACGTTCGGTGCCTGCCGGCGCAGCACCGCCATCAATTGCGGTAGCAGAACGAGGGCGGCGTAGTCGGACATCGCCAACCGAAAGACGTGACGCTCACGCCCCGGATCGAACGGCTGGGATCCCACGAGTTGGCGCATATGCGCGAGGGCCTCGGCAAGCCGCGGCGCGATCTCCAATGCGCGTACAGTCGGATCGAGCTGTCCGCCATGACGCACCAGCAGCGGATCGTCGAAGAGGGCGCGCAAACGCGCCAGCGCATGGCTGACCGCTGGTTGGCTTTTGTTCAGCCGGAGAGCTGCACGCGAGACGTGGCGTTCCGCCAACAGGGCGTCGAGTACGACGAGCAGGTTCAGGTCGATGCCAGCCAAATTATTCATCATATGAATATAGCACGTAAGAAAATGGAATTTCCATTCTTCGTATCAATGAGAGAGAAAGGGTCAATGAAGAAGGAAAAAACAATGCCCAATCTCTCCTCCCTCCTGTTGCTTGCCGTGGCGATCTTCGCCGGCGCCGTCGTTCCCCTCCAGGCCGGCGCCAATGCCAACCTTGGCCGCCTCCTCGGTCATCCGCTCTGGGCGACGGTAGTCTCGCTCGGTGTCAGCCTCGCGCTCATCCTGCCGATGCTGATTGCCTTCCGGGCGCCGTTGCCCAGCCTTGCTGTGGCATTCAAGGGTCCGTGGTGGATCTGGATCGGCGGCCTCGCCGGCGTGATCTACATCACCGCGGCTCTCCTCCTTGCGCCGAAGCTCGGCGCGGCAAGCTTCATTGTTGCCGTCATCGCCGGCCAAATGGCGATTTCCATGCTGATCGATCACTACGGCCTGATGGGCTTCCCGGTGAAACCGGTCAATGCGGCACGGCTGACCGGTCTGCTCTTCATTGTCGGCGGCATGGTGATCACGCAGATCGCCAATGTCACGCCGGCCTTGGCCAACGCAACGCGATAGCCGTAGCCCGGTGCATCGGCAGCCAAACTGGCTGCCGCTTGTCACACGAGAAACGCGCATGGTATTGGCTAACCATGTCGAACGAACCCCATTTGATGGCCTGATCTGCCCCGCAAGGCGGGGCTTGCATCTGTGAGCCCAGAACCGTCCGCCTCTTGCGCGGGCTAATCCTGTTCGCGTCGATCTCATCAAACCTGCCCATTGCAGCCGAACCGAGATCGATTGCGTGTCATCGGGCTCTCCCATGAATAGTTTCAATCTTTGGGGTAATGCCGCCTTCCGGCGCATCAGCCTCGTCCTCACCGTCGATTCCTTCTGCTCCTGGATGCTCGTCGCCGCGTTGCCGCTCATTGTTGCAGCCCGCTTCGGCGCCGGTGTGGAACTGGTCGGCAGTCTTGCCCTGCGACTCCTGCCGAGCCTCCTGCTTGCGCCGATCGTCGCGTCGCTCCTACGGCGTAGTGGCCCGCGGCTTCCGGTGCTGTGCTCCCTCTTCGTGACCGCCGTCGCCACTCCCAGCCTTGCATTCGCAACGGACGCGATGACATTGCAGATGATCGTATTGGTCATCGGCGCTGCGGATGCGGTGATCACGCCGGGTCTGTTGACGCTGCGCGCCGCCGTCGTTCCAGCCGGCCGCAACATGGAGGCCAACACCGCCTTCCAGGCGATCGACCGCTTTGCCAAGATTTTCGGGCCGCCGGCAGCGGGTCTCGCAGCCGCCTCCACCTCGATCGTGGCAACACTTGTTGCGCTGGCGCTCGCCCAGATCGGGGCAGTCCTTCTGCTGATGCTTCAACCGGGCGACAAGCCGGTGCGACAGAACGCAGCCCCCTCGGACGCATCGGGCTTCGGACGAGAAACCATTGCGATTTTCCGCGAGAACCCCTTGCTCTGGGCTTTGCTGCTCCCGGCCTTCGGCTACATGGTCTCGCTCGGTGCGCTGCAGCCGTTCCTGTTCTGGCTCAATCGTGACCAGTTTCATCTGGGCCCGGAGATGTGGACCTTGCTACTGGCGGCACAGGGTGCCGGCGCCCTGATTGGCGCCGTCGTCTCTCACCGGTTGGCAGGGGCTTTGACCACTACGCGGGCGCTGCTTCGCGCCTATCTCCTCTCCAGCCTGTTCGAAGGCCTTTCGACCTTTGCGCTGATTTTTGCCCCCAACTACCTGGCAGCCAGCACACTGCTGATCGTCGGCGGCATACCGGAGATGGTCGCCTTCGCCACGTACTTTACCCTCGTGCAACGCTGCCTGCCTCTGGAGCGCCAGACGGTACTTTACGCCATCAGCTTGCCACTCATGGATGCCTGCTTGATCGCCGGCATCGTCTCTGGTGCCTTGTATACCAGCAATCTCCTGTCCCTCGGGCAGTTCTGGCTGTTTGCCAGCGCCTGCGCCGTGCTGCCGGTTCTGCCCTTCCTCGCGTGGCGCAGGCGAACGACCGACCGCTGAATCGACGTCCCCCGCGGCAAAAAGATCAACGCCAGCCGTAACTTGCGGCTGGCGCGTTTCGCATCGACTGGCCATACTCGCTCCGGGCTAAAAGGGGTGTGGTATGCAGGATCGGCTGTTCATTGGTGGCAAATGGGAAAAACCGCGGCGCGGCGGCACGCTTGAGGTGGTCGACCCGGCGACGGAGGAAGTCATCCACCGCGCGCCGGCCGCAACCTATGAAGACGTGGACCGGGCTGCAAAGGCCGCCCGCATCGCCTTCGACAGCGGCTCCTGGCCGAAACTGTCAGGCGCTGAGCGTGCCGTCTATCTCCAGGCGATCGCCGCCAAGATCGAGGAGAACCGCCACTCGCTGGCGCGGCTCGAAGTCGCCGACAATGGCAAGCCGCTGCCAGAGGCGCTCTGGGACATCGACGATGCGGCCGGCTGCTTTCGTTTCTATGCCGGCCTCGCCGAGGAACTGGACGCCAATCCGGAAGAGACGATCCCCGTCGGCGACAGCCGCTTCACCGCGCGTGCCGTGCGCGAGCCGCTCGGCGTCGTTGGCGCCATCACGCCGTGGAACTACCCGCTGCTGATGGTATCGTGGAAAGTGGCGCCGGCGCTTGCTGCCGGCTGCACCATCGTGCTCAAGCCTTCCGAGCTGACGCCGCTGACGGCGCTGGAACTCGGCGTCATCGCCGAGGAGATCGGCCTGCCACCCGGCGTGCTCAATATCGTCACCGGCACCGGCGCGGATGCCGGCCAGCCGCTAACCGAACATCCTCTGGTCGACAAGCTCGCCTTTACCGGCTCTGTCGTCACCGGCCGCAAGGTGATGATGGCCGGCGCCCAGGACATCAAGAATGTCAGCCTCGAACTCGGCGGCAAGTCGCCTTTCGTCGTCTTCGCCGACAGCGACATCGACAAGGCGGTCGAATGGATCATGTTCGGCATCTTCTGGAACCAGGGCCAGGTCTGCTCGGCGACTTCGCGCGTGCTTGTCGAAGAGGGAATCTACGAAGCCGTCGTCAGGCGTCTTTGCGAAGAGGCAGCAAAAATCACCATCGGCAACGGCCTCGACGACGGCACGCTGCTCGGGCCGATCGTCTCGAAGGGGCAGTACGACAAGATCATGGGCGCGATCGACCGCGCCCGCCAGGACGGCGCCACGGTGGCTGCCGGCGGCGGCCGCCCGGCCGGCCTCAACAGCGGCTACTTCATCGAACCGACGGTGCTGACCGATATGCGCGAAGACAGTTACGTCTGGCGCGAGGAGATCTTTGGTCCGGTCGTCTGCGTCAAGCCGTTTGGCGAAGAGGCCGACGCGATCCGCATGGCCAACGACAGCCGCTTCGGCCTGGCGGCCGCCGTCATGTCGGCCGATCGTGAGCGCTGCGAGCGCGTCGCCCGTGCCTTTCGCGCCGGCATCGTCTGGATCAACTGCTCGCAGCCGACCTTCACCGAGGCGCCCTGGGGTGGCTACAAGCAATCGGGCATCGGCCGCGAACTCGGCCGCTGGGGTCTTTCGAACTATCTGGAAACCAAGCAAATCACCAGCTTCGACGCCGACGAACCCTGGGGCTGGTACCTCAAGGATTAGGGCCGATCGGGGCACAGACGAACCCGCGTCAAATTCCTTTCATGCGTTTGTGAAATAAGCCGACTAACGATGGCATCATGCAAGGTTGTCGTGGAACACGGGCAATCCGGAGGCTCAGATGAACAGGTCGAACGACGAGATCGAAACGCAGGACTGGCTGGAAGCGGAACTGGCCGATACGCTGGACGAGGACTATGAGCTCGAACTCTCCGAACCGGCGCTGTCGGAAGAGATCCGCAAGATCTATCGCAAGAACCACCCGCCATCGATCCCGCGCATCGATTACTTTCGCTCGCTGCTCCGGCTGCAGTCGGAGCTGATCAAACTTCAGGACTGGGTGGTCTACCACAAGGAAAAGGTGGTGGTGATCTTCGAGGGACGCGACTCCGCCGGCAAGGGCGGCGTCATCAAGCGCATCACCCAGAGGCTCAATCCGCGCGTCGTGCGCGTCGTCGCACTGCCGGCACCGTCCGACCGCGAAAAGACCCAATGGTATTTCCAACGCTACGTGCCGCATTTGCCGGCCGGCGGCGAAATCGTGCTGTTCGACCGCTCCTGGTACAACCGCTCCGGCGTCGAGCGCGTCATGGGCTTTGCCACCGAAGACCAGGTCGAGCAGTTCTTCGACGACGTTCCGGAATTCGAGCGCATGCTCGTCCGCTCCGGCATCCGGCTGGTCAAGTACTGGTTCTCGATCACCGACGAAGAGCAGCAGATGCGCTTCCTCGTGCGCATTCACGACCCGTTGAAGCAGTGGAAGCTTTCGCCGATGGACCTGCAGTCGCGGGTACGCTGGGAAGGCTACACCAAGGCCAAGGAAGAGACCTTCGCTCGCACCAACATCCCGGAAGCGCCCTGGCATATCGTCGAAGGCAACGACAAGAAGCGCGCCCGGCTCAACTGCATCGATCATCTCCTGACGCAGATCCCCTACGAGGACGTGCCGCACGAGGAAATCTCCCTGCCGGAACGCGTCTTCAACCCGGACTACGAGCGCAAGGTGCTGCCACCGGAACTCTACGTGCCGTCGAAATACTGACGCGCGCGGCCCGCTCGCCCGGTAGCAGTTGAAAGCGAGGCGGCCCCCGCCTGCCTCGCTTGCAATATCCCCCCGAAAATCAGAGATTGCCGTGAAACGACAGTTTCATGGAATCGACATGAGCCCCAAAGAACGGTCCTTCCTCACGCGTGTGCGCCAGGTGTTGCCGGAACTTCATCCGGCCGAACGGCGGCTGGGGGACTTCCTCTGCGATTTTCCCGGCGAGGTCGCGAGCTACTCGGCCCAGGAGCTGGCGGCGCTGGCGCATGTGTCGAAGGCGACCGTCTCCCGTTTCATCCAGCGGCTCGGCTACGACAACTACGAGGAAGCGCGCCGGCATGCCCGCGCCGACAAGCAGACCGGCTCGCGGCTGTTCCTCGCAACCGCCACCGACAGCGGCGGCGAGCAGTCGCTCACCTCGCACGTGGCGCAAGGCGTCGCCAACATCGAGGCGACCTTCCTCGCCATATCCGAAACCCAGGTGACAGCAGCGGCAACCGCCATTCTCGGCGCCCGCAAGGTCTGGGTCATCGGCTTCCGCGCTAGCCATCCCTTCGCCACCTATCTGCAATGGCAGATGACCCAGGTGATCGAGAACATCGCGGCCATCCCGGGCGGCGGCCAGACGCTCGGCGAACATCTCGTCAGCATCAACGGCAGCGACGTCGTCATCCTCTTCGGCCTGCGCCGGCGCGTCTCCCTGATGGAACCCATTCTCGCGCAACTCGAAAAGTCGGGCGCGCGCCTGCTCTACGTCACCGACGAGGGCGTGCCCTTCCTCAACCAGGCGGAATGGCATTTCCGCTGTCAGACGCTGGCACCGGGCCCCCTATTCAACCACGTCTCGGTGATGGCGCTCTGTCATCTGCTCACCACCCGATGCATCGAAATCGCCGGAACGTCCGGCCGAAATCGCCTCCGCGGCATCGAAGCCATCAACGATGCGCTCGAGGAATTGTGAGCGCAGATTGGGCATTTGCCTGAAACGCCAGAATATTTTTCAAGCAGGCGAAACCTGAGTTTCATTCGCGTCGCTGGCGATCTCTTTCCGCGAAGCTTTTGATACCAAATGAGAAACCTTGGTTTCTCACGAAATGGCACGAAATCTGCATTCCATGAACCATGCGGCCGAACGGCTTCGTCCTTTCGCAGCGCATCATAGAATCTTCTATGAAACCACGGTTTCGTGATGTAGATTTCATGAAACTAAGTTTTCACGTTGTTAAGTCATAAAGGGGAACGAACCATGGCAGCGGAAAATATGGTGCCGTCCGGCAGGTCATCGCCGGTCATCAGACAGTTGGAATCCGCCTTCACCAAAATCGGCGTCACCGGCGCCCACAAGCAAATCCTCGCCCTCGTGCTCATCGGCTGCCTGTTCGACAGCTTCGAGCAGAACACCATCGGCGTTGCCGGCCCGATCCTGAAGGAACATTGGGGCCTGACCGGAACCGACATCGGCTTCCTCAACACCATCACCTTCGGCAGCGCCGCGCTCGGCCGGCTTCTCTCCGGCATCCTAGGCGACCGCTACGGCCGCCGCGTGATGCTGACCATCAACCTCCTGCTCTTCACCATCGGCTCGGCGGCCTGCGCCATGGCGCCGAACTTCGCCACCCTCTGCTTCGCCCGCGCCATCGTCGGCTTCGGCGTCGGCGGCGAAATCTCGACGGCCGTGACCATGCTGTCGGAGTTCTGCTCGCCGAAATTCCGCGGCACGGCGGCAGGCCTCGTCAATGTGGGTGCCGGCGGCTTCGGCAACTTCCTGGCGCCGGCCTTCGGCCTGATGATCTTCACCCTCTTCCCGGGTGAAAACAGCTGGCGCTGGCTCTTCGCCGCACTTGCCCTGCCGGCCCTGCTGGTCGTCTTCTACCGCCGCTTCGTGCCTGAAACGCCCCGCTTCCTTGCCTCTCAAGGCAAGATCGACGAGGCCAACAAGGTGCTTTCGATCCTTGCCTCCGGCTCGCTGCGGCCGCGCAACCTCAAGGTCCAGGAATACCTGACCAAAGACCACCTGAAGGACGAGGAACCGGTCAAGAGCGACTGGAAGGAACTCTTCCGCGCACCCTATCTCGGCCGCACCATCCCGGTCGCCATCGCCATCCTGATGAGCTACGGCGCCCAGCTTTCGGTGCTGACCCTGATGCCGATCATCTTCGTCTCCATGGGCTATACGCTCCAGGGAAGCCTGCTCTACAGCATGATCATCCAGAGCGGCAGCGTGCTTGGCGCCATCGCCGCCTCGATGTTCGGCTATTACTTCCCGCGCAAGAAGGTGCTGACGCTCGGTGCCGTCTTCGCTTGCCTTGCCGCGGTTTCGATCGCGTATCTCGGCACGAACATCTACCTCGTCCTGACGTTCGGAGCGATCTTCCAGTTCTTCGTACTGCTGCTCAACACGTCGATCTGGATCTATGCGCCTGAACTCTTCCCCACCCGCATCCGCGCCTTCGGCGTGGCGCTGATCCTGGCAACCGGTTCGGCCGCGGGTTCCTTCATCCCCACCATCGCCGGCGCGCTCTTCGACGTCTACGGCATGGTCGGTGTCTTCGGTCTCGCCGCCAGCATGTATGCGGTCTTCGCCTTCTGCATCCAGCTCGGGCCCGAGACCTACGGCATGTCGATGGAGGATCTGACCCAGCCTGCAGGTGCCGACCTTGCAAAGGCTGACACCTCTGAAATCAAAGTCGGCGCGGAACTGAGAACGTGAGCTCACATATCCTTCTGATCAACCCGAACAGCTCGCATGCCACCAGCGACATGATGGTCGCCATCGCACGCAAAGCTGCATCAGGACGCATGGCCGTGGCAGTCGCCACGGCCATGCGGAACCCACCGATGATCGTGACCCCCGAGCAACTGTATGCAGCCGCTGCCGAGGTCGTCGAGATCGGCGAAAAGCATGAGACCGGATGCCTCGGCATCGTCGTCAGCGCCTTCGGCGATCCCGGCCTTGCCGCCCTAAAGCACCGTCTCGCGATCCCCGTGATCGGCATCTGTGAGGCCTCGATGATCGAGGCCTCACAGGGTGGCCGCAAGTTCGGCGTCGCCACCACGACGCCGGAACTGATCCAGGCGATCGACGACCGCGCCCGCGACCTCGGCGTCTGGAACCAGTACACCGGCATCCGCTGCACCTCGGGCGATCCGCTTGCGCTCTCCGCCCACCCGGAGCGGCTGCTGAAGGCCCTCGCCGACGCCGTCCGCCAATGCGTCGAACAGGATGGCGCCGAAGCCGTCATCATCGGCGGCGGCCCGCTCGGCCAAGCGGCCGAACAGCTCCAGCCGCTGTTTTCGACGCCGATCATCGCGCCGATTCCGAGCGCCATCGATCGCATGCTCGACCTGATGCAGGTTGCCGCCTGACGGGTCCCATCGCCGCAAACCCTCGCCCGAAAGGAGTAGGGGCCGTACCGCCGTAAGCCTGTTTCCACCCCTCGCTCTGTGGTATTTTCGGCCTTTCCAATTGGGCGAGACCGAAGCTGGGGCGGAGGTTGGGCGATGAAATCTCTCATTGCTGCGCTCGCCGTGGTGGCGTCATTTACCGCGGCGGCGATGGCGGGTCCGTTGCACGACGCGGCACGGGACGGTGACGTTGGACGCGTCAAAACCTTGCTCGACCAGGGAAGCAACATGGCCGAGCCCGATGCAGCCGGTGAGCCGGCGCTGTTGATCGCCGCTCTCAAAGGACGCACCGAGATCGTCGCCCTTCTCATTGACCGCGGTGGCGACATCGAGATTCGCAACAAGGGCGGCCTGACGGCCCTGCATGCGGCTGCCTATGGCGGCAATCTCGAAACCGTCAAACTGCTCGTCGCCAAGGGCGCTGCGGTCAACGACGTCTCCAACTTCTACAAGATGTCACCGCTGCATGCGGCAGCCGAAGAGGGCCATGCCGAGGTGGTCGCCTTCCTGCTCGCCAACAAGGCCGACATCGAAGCCAAGGAGCGCAACGGCTACACGCCATTGACGCAAGCAGGATGGCGCTCGCACTGGCCAGCGGCCGAGCTTCTCCTGAAGGCCGGAGCCACCTGTCAGAAGGCCGACCTCGTCGGTGAATGGCTCTACGGCGAATGCACCAAACGGCAGTAACATCCGGAAACGGAGGGCACGACATGTCTGGATATCCGATAACGGGCGCGATCGCGGCGACAGCGGCGCTGTTCGCATTCGCCGGCCCGGCACGGGCGGAAGAGCCCGTCAACACCGGCTATTTCGGCGACGTGGCGATCAAGGGTTATGATCCTGTCGCCTATTTCACCGAGAGCAAGGCAGTGGAAGGATCGCCCGAATTCACCTACCGCTGGCTCGGCGCCACCTGGCAGTTCGCCAGTGCCGAACACCGCGATCAGTTTATCAAGGAACCGACCCGCTATGCGCCGCAATATGGCGGCTATTGCGCAGATGGCGTTTCCTTCGGCACCGTGACGACCAACATCGACCCGAAGGCCTGGCGCATCATCGAGGACAAGCTGTATCTGAGCTACGATCCGGGTGCGGCCGACGGCCTCGTCAAGAACCCGAACAAGGTGGTCGATTCGCGCAAGCACTGGTCCGAGGTCGAGCAGACGCTGCTTACGGAAAAGGCGTCGATCAACTGGACGAAACCCTCGCCCTGAAATCGATCCACTTATCAGTGACCGGTGACCGCCCTCATTTCTCGACCGAGAAGAACTTCAGCGCCTGCGGTGTCACGTTGATGTAGTCGGCGGTGCGCTCACCCTTGGCCGTATTGCGATAGACGTAGCCACAGACCATACGGTCGAGGAAGTACCCGTCGTATTTTTCGCAAAGCTGATTGCCCTTCACTTCGACACGGCCGGTGATGTTCGTATTGCTGGTGCGATAGGCGGTATTGCCCGCCTTGTCGAAGAACTGCGCGAAGCTTGTGCCGTTCTTGTGCACGCCCACCCAGGTCTTGTCGACGGTCAATTGCTGCAGTTCAGCCGGCCCAAGCCGATCGCTGGGCGCACCGACGAAACCGAAGGGCCATTCCGGGATGCCCGCCACGCGCAGGCCGAAGAGATGGCGGTAGAGATCCTCTTCGCGCCAGTAGTCGTAGAGATAGCCGTAATAAGTGAGGTTTGTGTCCGGAAAGAGCTTCAGGAGTTCCGCCGCTTCCGCCGCCGCACTCGGTTGATCGCCGCGCTGCGCATAGGCCGAGGCGAGATACTCTCGCACGGCTTCTGCCTTCGGAAGCGATTTCCCAGCCGTCTCGATAAGCGGGATGGCGCGCTCCAGACGGCGTGCCGTGTAGTAGACGATGCCGGCAAGTAGCTGCAGGCTGGAGGATGGTGACGGGTCGAGCCTCAAGGCCCGGTCGATATCCTCGATCGCCTGCTCGTGTTCGCCGGTCTGCGCAAGCACCAGCGCCAGGTTGGCCAGCGCCTCGGCATCGTTGGGCTGTGCGGAGACCGCCCTGAGCGCAGATTCCTTCGCCTCCGTCGCACGCCCGTCGACCAGCTGTAGCAGCGCCAGCACCGTATGGGCGCGGGCGTTGTTGGCGTCGAGCTTCAGCGCCTGACCCGCTGCATCATAAGCAATCTTGCGCGCCACGGCCGCCGACCAGAGATAGTTGTAGTCGTTGCGCCAGACGTCGACCGCGACGCGGGCAATGCCGGCGTGGGCATCGGCGAAATCCGGGTCGAGGTCGATCGCCCGCTGATAGAAGGAGAGCGTCTGGCGGTAGGTGTCGACGTCGCGCCAGATGAGACCCTGCTGCTCGGCACGCATGTAGTTGTCGTAGGCTTCCAGATTGTCGGTTGGAATGCGCGCCAACTGGTCGCGCTCACCCTCGCTGAGCTTGACTTCGAGCGCGGCAATGATCTTGCCGATGACATCGTCCTGGACGGAGAAGAGGTCGGCATATTGCCGGTCGTAGCGCTCGGCCCAAAGCGAAAGTCCGCTCACCGCGTCGATCAGCTTGACGTTGATCCGCAGTCGCTGGTCGGCACGCTGCAACGTGCCCTCCAGCACGTAGTGCACGCCCAGTTCGGCCGCCACGTCCTGGATCCTGGTGGCGTTGCCCTTCAGCGCAAACACCGAATGGCGGGCGATGACGAACAGGCCGGAGACCTTGGACAGTTCGGTGATGAGATCGTCCGTCAGCCCTTCGGCCAGATGATCGTGGTCGCTGTCGCCACTGACATTGATGAAGGGCAGCACCGCAACGGAAGGCTGGTCCGGCAGGGGATAGGCGAAGCGCTGCGCTGGGCCTATCGACGAGATCAGCATCCAGGGCTGCCACCAGGCGACCACGGCCAGCAGGACCAGCGCGAGCAAGCCGATCCCCACACCCTTCAGCCGGGCAGCGGTCGGCGCTCCCTTCTCGGCGATCGTCTTGCCCGCGGCTTCTGGGGCGAGAAGCACGCGGTAGACACGGATCGGCTCGGCGATACCCTTGACCGTCTGCTGCCCCAACGATGCAAAGCCCACCTTCAGCCTGGAGCTGATCTGGTCATAGGCCGTACCGGAGATCGCAATGCCGCCCGGCTGCGCCAGCCCCTGCACGCGATCGGCGATATTGACCCCGTCGCCGTGAATGTCGTCGCCCTCGACGATGATGTCACCCAGGTTTATGCCGATGCGGAAATCCAGCCTTTCGCCGTCCGGGCCCTTCTCGTCCTCCACCGTTGCCTTGCGCTTCTGGATGTCGATCGCGCATAGCGCCGCGTCGACGACGCTGCGGAATTCGACGAGCAGGCCGTCGCCCATCGTTTTCACCAGGCGACCGTGATGTTCGTGAAAGAGCGGCTCCAGGATATTGGAAAGGTCAGACTGGAATCTAAGGCGCGTCCCTTCCTCGTCCAGCCGGCTCAAGCGGCTGTAACCGACGACATCCGCAATCAGGACGGCAGCGAGGCGGCGCTCCATCGACGAGCTCTCTACGTACGATGTACTCCGATGACAATGTTACCGCAGCTTGACGAGCGGCGCCATCGGCGCGCAGGGCGAGACGCTTCGCTGGCGTAACCGTTACGTACTTGCGGTACCCAGCCGAACTGGCACGATTGTCGCCGATCATCCGAAGGAATCTGCCATGCTCAAACGACGGTCTCTGCTGGTGCTCGGCGCTCTCGCAACGGCACTGCCCGCACTCCAGATGAAAAGCGCGACCGCTGCCGATATCGGCGTCTCCGCAGACGAGGCCCGCGCCATCGCCAAGGACGCCTATATCTACGGCTTCCCGCTGGTCGACAATTACCGCATCCAGCATTCCTATTTCGTCGATCGCGGCAATCCGGAGTTCAAGAGCGGCTGGAACACACTCAACAACACCGCGCGGGTCTATACGCCCGAGGACAAGGCGATCCAGACTCCGAACTCCGACACTCCTTACTCCTTCCTGGGTGCAGACCTGCGTGCCGAGCCGCTGGTATTGACGGTGCCGGCGATCGAGAAGGAGCGTTACTACTCGCTCCAGTTCATCGACATGTACACGTTCAACTTTGCCTATGTCGGCAGTCGCACCACCGGCAACGAGGCCGGCAGCTTCCTGCTGGCAGGACCGGGCTGGAAAGGCGAAACGCCGCCCGGAGTAAAGGCGGTGATCCGCGCGGAAACCGAATTCGCCTTCGTGCTTTACCGCACGCAAATGTTCAATCCTGCCGACATCGAGAACGTCAGGAAGATCCAGGCCGGCTACAAGGTCGAGCCGCTGTCGACTTTCCTTGGCCAGCCGGCACCGGCGCCGGCCGCGGCCGTCGATTTCGTCAAGCCGCTCAGCGCGGAAGAGGAAAAAACCTCGCCCGACTTCTTCAAGATCGTCAATTTCGTGCTCGGTTTTTGTCCGACGAATCCATCCGAAACCGGCCTGATGGAGCGCTTCGCCAAGATCAATGTCGGTGGCGGCAAGACCTTCGACTTCAACACCTTCTCTCCGGACATGCAGCAGGCGATCGAAGGCGGCATCGCCGACGCCTGGGCCGCCTTCAAGGAATTCAAGGAAACCGAACTCGATACCGGGAAGCGAACGAGCGCCGACAGCTTCGGCACGCGCGAGTATCTGAACGGTCGCTATCTCGACCGCATGTCCGGCGCCGTGCTCGGCATCTACGGCAACTCCAAGGACGAGGCCATCTATCCCGCCTATTTCACCAGCGACGACAAGACGCCGCTCTCGGGTGAAAACAAGTACACGCTGCGCTTCGAACCGGGCATGCTGCCCCCGGTCAACGCCTTCTGGTCGCTGACGCTCTACGAACTGCCGCAGAGCCTGCTCTACGCCAATCCGCTCAACCGCTACCTGATCAATTCGCCGATGGTTGCGAATCTGAACAAGGACGCCGACGGCGGTGTGACGCTCTACATCCAGCACGAGTCGCCGGGCGCCGAGAAGGAAGCCAACTGGCTGCCGGCACCGAGCGGCCCATTCTTCACGGCCATGCGGCTCTATTGGCCGAAGCCGGACGCATTGGACGGCAAATGGAAAGCGCCGCCGATGCAGCGCGCCAATTGATCAAAAGGAACCCCAAAGATGTTGCATTCCCGTTCTTTCTTCATGGCTGTTGCATTGGTAATCGCCGGCGCCGCACATTCGAGTGCCGCCGACCCTGTGACCGTCGGTGTCGACAATTTCATTCGCGCCGAGAGCGATATGTATGCCGCCAGCATGGTCAAGGACGGCGCCTTCGGCAAATTCCTGCACCGCCGCGAACCGGCTTCGATCGACAATCAGACCGTCATTCGCCTCAACCGCGACACGCTCTATTCGTCCGCCGTGTTCGATCTCGATGCCGGTCCGGTTACCATCGCCATGCCGGACGCGGGAAAGCGCTTCATGTCGATGCAGGTCATCAGCGAGGATCACTATGTACCCGAAGTCGTCTACGGCGCCGGTGAAACGACGCTGACCAAGGAAAAAGTAGGAACCCGATACGTCGTCGTCGGCATCCGTACCCTCGTCGATCCAGCCGACCCGAAGGATATCGCCGCGGTGCATGCGCTGCAGGACGCAATCAAGGTCAGCCAGAAGGCTGAGGGTAGGTTCGAGATCCCGGCCTGGGATCCGGCCAGTCAGAAGACCGTACGCGAGGCGCTGCTGGTGCTCGGTTCCACGATACCGGACTTCAAGAAGGCCTTCGGCACCAAACAGGAGGTCGATCCTGTTCGCCACCTGATCGGTACCGCGACCGGATGGGGCGGCAATCCGGACAAGGACGCGACCTATCTGAACGTCACACCGGCCAAGAACGACGGCAAGACGACCTACAAGCTCGATGTCAAGGACGTGCCGGTCGATGCCTTCTGGTCAGTCAGCGTCTACGACGCGCAAGGCTTCTACGAGAAGAACCCCTACAACGCCTATGCGATCAACAACATCACCGCCAAGAAGGGTGACGACGGCAGCGTCTCGATCCAGTTCGGCGGATGCGACGGCAAGATCGCCAATTGCCTGCCCGTGGTCGACGGCTGGAACTACACGGTGCGGCTCTACCGGCCGCGCAAGGAGATCCTCGATGGCTCCTGGCATTTTCCCGAGCCGCAACCTGTGAACTAGGCTTCCCGCATCACGAAACAGGCTGCGGAGGTCGCCTGCATGGAGTTCCGGGATGACGACCTCGCGGCTTTCGCCGAGCATGGCGCAACGCCCCTGCCCGCAGCAACCGTCGAGGGGCACGTCGAGCACAACGGCGCGCGCATCTGGTGTGCTGCCTACGGATCGGGCACGCCGGTCATCCTGTTGCATGGCGGCCTCGGTCACAGCGGCAACTGGGGCTTTCAGGTCCCGGCACTGCTTGAGACGGGCCACCGCGTCATCCTGATCGACAGCCGCGGACACGGCCGCAGCACCCGCGATGCAAAGCCCTACACCTATGAACTCATGGCGTCGGACGTGCTCGCGGTCATGGACAGACTGGAAATTCAAAACGCAGCCTTTGCCGGCTGGAGCGATGGCGCCTGCATCGCGCTCGTTCTTGCCTCGATGGCACCGGAACGCGTAAGCGGCGTGTTCTTCTTCGCCTGCAACATGGACCCGAGCGGAACGAGGGAGATCGAGCCGAGTCGGATGCTCGACCGTTGCTTCGGACGGCATTCCGCCGACTACAGAGCATTATCGGCAACGCCCGATGTTTTCGGCGCTTTCGTCGATGCCGTCAGCGCGATGCAAAAGACCGAGCCGAATTACACGGCCGAAGACCTCGGCAGGATCCGCGTGCCGGTCGCAATCGTCCAGAGCGAAAACGACGAATTCATCAAACGCGAGCACGCGGATTATCTCGCCCGCAGCATTCCTGGCGCCGCATTCATCCTGCTTGATGGCGTCAGCCACTTCGCACCGCTGCAGCGGCCGGACCGCTTCAATGCCGCACTCACGGCCTTCCTTGCTGCACTGGATGATGAGGCCGAACGCGACACGCAGCGCCGGCAATGACGGGCCGGAATCGACCCGCCATCATTCCCTATCGTTACTCTGCCGCCTCGGTTTCCGGCATCGGCACGTAGTTGAGGATCGGCGACAGCCAGCGCTCGACCTCGCGCACCGGCATGCGCTTGCGTTCGGCGTAGTCCTCAACCTGATCGCGTTCGACCTTGGCGACGCCGAAGTAGTAGGCCTCGGGGTGGCCGATATAGAGGCCAGACACCGACGAGCCCGGCCACATGGCATAGCTCTCCGTCAGGCTGACGCCGATTGCCGCTTCGGCATCGAGCAGCCGGAAGAGCGTCGCCTTCTCGGTATGGTCGGGTTGGGCCGGATAGCCCGGCGCCGGACGGATGCCGGCATAGGGCTCGCCGATCAGCTGCTGAGGCGTGAAGGTCTCATCGGCCGCGTAACCCCAGAGCTCCCGTCGCACGTGTTCATGCATGCGCTCGGCGAAGGCTTCGGCGAAGCGGTCGGCCAGCGCCTTGACCATGATCGAGGAGTAGTCGTCGTTGGCGCGTTCGAAACGCTCGGCGATCGCCACTTCCTCGATACCGGCCGTCACGACGAAACCGCCGACATAGTCGTTGGAGCCACTCTCGGCCGGCGCGACGAAATCGGACAGCGCCACGTTGGGGCGACCATCGCGCTTGCTGAGCTGCTGGCGTAGCGTGAAGAAGGTCGCGAGCGGCGAAGTCCGATCTTCGCCGGTGAAAAGCCGGATGTCATCGCCGACCGTGCCCGCCGGCCAGAAGCCGACAACGGCCTTCGGCGCAAACCACTTTTCCTCGATGATCTTCTTGAGCATCGCCTGCGCATCATCGAACAGCTGTCGGGCCGCAGCCCCTTGCGCCTCGTCGTCCAGGATCTTCGGATAGACACCCTTCAACTCCCAGGTCTGGAAGAATGGCGTCCAGTCGATATAGCGGGCGAGTTCTGCCAGGTCCCAGGTGTCGAATACGCGCGTGCCGAGGAAGGACGGCGCCTTCGCCCTATAGCCGGACCAGTCGATCTTGTGCTGGTTGGCGCGCGCCTGCGACAGCGGCAGCCGGCGCTTTTCCGCCTCGTTGCGCGCATGCGCGTCGGCAACCTTGCGATATTCCGCCCGCACCGTCTCCATGTAATTGTCGCGCGCCTCCGTCGACAAGAGGCTGGAGACGACGCCGACGGCACGGCTGGCATCGGTGACATAGACGGTCTGGCCGCGGTCGTAGCGCGGGTTGATCTTGACCGCCGTATGCACGCGACTGGTCGTCGCGCCGCCGATCAGAAGCGGCACGTCGAAACCTTCGCGTTCCAGTTCCGAGGCCACATGCACCATCTCGTCGAGGGACGGGGTGATGAGACCGGAGAGGCCGATGATATCCACCTTCTGCTCGCGCGCCACTTCGAGGATTTTGGCCGAGGGCACCATGACGCCGAGATCGATGATCTCGTAATTGTTGCAGGCAAGCACGACGCCGACGATGTTCTTGCCGATATCGTGCACGTCGCCCTTGACCGTCGCCATCAGGATCTTGCCGGCGCTTTCGCGCGCCTCGCCACCGTTGGCAAGCTTTTCCGCCTCCATGTGCGGCAACAACACGGCGACCGCCTGCTTCATCACACGTGCGGACTTGACCACCTGCGGCAGGAACATCTTGCCGGATCCGAAGAGATCGCCGACGACGTTCATGCCGGCCATTAGCGGGCCTTCGATGACGTGCAGCGGCCGTGCGGCGGTCAGGCGTGCTTCTTCGGTATCGGCCTCGATGTACTCGGTAATGCCATTGACGAGCGCGTGTTCGAGACGCTTCTCCACCGACCACTCACGCCAGGAGAGATCCTTTTCGCGTCCCTGCGCACCGCCCTGCCCGCGATAGCGCTCGGCAATCTCCAGCATGCGCTCGGTCGAATCGGTGCGGCGGTTGAGCACCACGTCCTCGCAAGCCTCGCGCAGATCCGGATCGATCGCATCATAGACGGCCAGCTGGCCGGCATTAACGATGCCCATGTCCATGCCCGCCTGGATGGCGTGGTAGAGGAACACAGCATGCATCGCCTCGCGCACCGGCTCGTTGCCGCGGAAGGAGAATGAAAGGTTGGAGACACCGCCCGAGACATGCACATGCGGCAGGGTCGCGATGATCTCGCGCGTCGCCTCGATGAAGTCGACGCCGTAGTTGTTGTGCTCCTCGATGCCGGTCGCGACCGCAAAGATGTTCGGGTCGAAGATAATGTCCTCGGGCGGGAAACCCGCCTTTTCGATCAAAAGCGTGTAGGCGCGCGTGCAGATCTCGACCTTGCGCGCCTTGGTATCGGCCTGACCGACCTCGTCGAAGGCCATTATGACGACGGCCGCGCCATAGGCACGGCAGAGCCTCGCGTGATGCAGGAACGCTTCTTCGCCTTCCTTCATGGAAATGGAATTGACCAGCGGCTTGCCCTGGACGCATTTCAGGCCGGCCTCGATCACCTCCCATTTCGACGAATCGATCATCACGGGAACGCGGGCGATGTCCGGCTCCGAGGCCACGAGGTTCAGGAACTCTACCATCGCCTGCTTCGAATCGATCAGGCCCTCGTCCATGTTGATGTCGATGATCTGGGCGCCGTTCGCGACCTGATCGCGCGCGACATCGAGTGCGGCCGAATAGTCGCCGGCGGTGATCAGCTTGCGGAACTTCGCCGAGCCGGTGACGTTGGTGCGCTCGCCGACGTTGACGAAGGGGATGTCGGAGGTGAGCGTGAACGGCTCCAGGCCGGAAAGACGCATCAGCGGCTCGACCTTGGGGATTTCGCGCGGCGGATGCTTGGCAACGGCCTTGGCAATGGCGCTGATATGGGCGGGCGTCGAGCCGCAGCAGCCGCCGACGATGTTGAGGAGGCCGTCGCGGGCGAAGGCTTCCACCTGCGCCGCCATCTGCTCCGGCGTCTCGTCATACTGGCCGAACTCGTTCGGCAGGCCGGCATTGGGATAGGCGCAGACGAAGGTATCGGCAACACCGGAGAGCTCATCGATGTGAGCGCGCATGGCATTGGCGCCGAGCGCACAGTTGAGCCCGATGGTGAAGGGCTCGGCATGGCGCACGGAATGCCAGAACGCCGTCGGTGTCTGGCCGGAAAGCGTGCGGCCCGAGAGGTCGGTGATCGTGCCGGAGATCATGACCGGCAGGTCGACGCCCTTTTCGGTAAAGATTTCCTTGGTCGCGAAGATCGCCGCCTTGGCGTTCAGCGTGTCGAAGATCGTCTCGATCAGAATGATGTCGGCGCCGCCGTCGATCAGTCCGCGGATCTGCTCGGCATAGGCGATCCGGAGGTCGTCGAAGGTGACGGCGCGATAGCCGGGATTGTTGACGTCGGGCGAAATCGACGCCGTACGGTTTGTCGGTCCGAGCGCACCGGCGACGAAGCGGCGACGGCCGTCCTCGGCCTCGGCGCGCTTGGCGGCGCGGCGCGCCAGCCGGGCGCCGTCGCGGTTGAGCTCATAGACCATGTCCTCCATGCCATAATCGGCCTGGGCGATCCGGGTCGAGGAGAAGGTGTTGGTCTCGAGGATGTCGGCGCCGGCGATCGCATAGGCGTAGTGGATATCTTCGATCGCTTTCGGCTGCGTCAGCGTCAGAAGATCGTTGTTGCCCTGCTGGTGACAGGCGCAGCCGCCGAATCGGTCGCCGCGGAAATGCTGCTCGATGAAGCCGAGCTGCTGGATTTCCGTGCCCATCGCGCCATCCATGATCAGGATGCGCTCATGCGCCGCGCGGGCGAGCGCCTCTTTGATCTCGGAGCCATCCGGCTTGGAGGAAACGTCACCGAAAAGGGCGCCGATGGCGGACATGGGAAATCTCCCGTTCTGAAAACGACAAACAATAAGTGAGTCAATCACATAAAGATATCTTTATGTCAACATATGAGATGATCACATTTGCCCGACAAATCAAAGAAAATGGCCCGCCGCAATTGCGACGGGCCATCGAGCACACCCCTGATTCGGAACGGTAATCCTAGAGCCGCGCCAGGCAGTCCTCTGTTTCATAGATGGCGCAGAGGATGTGGTAAAAGCTGCTCGCCGGCGCCGGTTCGTCAACGAAGCTGCCGTCGGCCTTCTGCTTGTCGCGCCAGAGGCCAGCAACGGGCGTCTCCAGGAACGTCTGGAGTGCTGCAGCCGCCCGCGCGGCCGAAGCGAGATAGCGCTCACGCTCGGTGCCATTGGTAAGCGCCGCAAAGCGGACTGCCGCCTTCAGCCACTCGGTCTGCGGCCAGAGCCGCGCGATCGGATCCGCCACCGAGAAATCGTCGAGAAGCGTCATGATCGCGACGTTTCGATCCGCGCAGATGCCATGGGCCTCGCCGATTTCGAAGAGCCGCCGCGCTTTCACGATCGCCTCGGCGCTGCCGCGACGCTCCGCCCAGCGAAGCAGCAGCCACGCCCATTCGAAGAGATGCCCGGGCTCGACGATGCGGCCCTTCTCGCCGGCCATCGGCGCCCAGTCGTGGTCGAAGAATTCACGCAGCACCCCGATCTCGGCGTCGATGAAATGGTCCATCGCCAGATCCGCAATCTCGTCGGCGAGATTGGCCCAGGCGACCTGATCGAAACCTTCTACGGCCTCGCTGGCGAGGCACGCCTCGAAGAGATGCATGTGCGGATTGGAGCAGAGCGGCAGGCGTGGGGGATTGTCTTCCTCGAAACCGGCGACCGGATGCTTGACATGCGCCTCGATCCGAGACCGAAGATCGTTGCTGCGTTCGATCATCTCTGCCTTGCGCGCCGGCGTGACCTCGGCCAGATAGGCGAAGGCGAGCAGGGCGAAAGCCTGGTTGTAAAGATCGAAGGATCCGTCGAGCAGATTGCCGTCGGCATCGGCGAGCGCGCCGTAGAAGCCGCTCGGCTGCTTGAAGACGCGATCGAAATAGGCAAGTCCGCCTTCGGCAGCACCGCGCCAGTCACCGGACCAGCCGCGTCTGCCGGCTTCGGCAAAGCAATAGACCTGCCGCGGCTGTACACGCGCACGCCGATTGGCGCGCGTCGCCTCACCGGCCATATCGATCGTTTCGACAAAACCACCGGCCGCATCGACGCCCTTGCCGCGCCAGAGCGGCAGGGCTTTGTCGGCCAGCCATTGAGACAGGCGCTGAGACTGAGAAAAGATATCGCCTGCCAACAATCAGCCCTCGAGCTTCAACGTGTCGTGATCCTTGCCGAGCAAGGTCGCCAGCGCCTCGACGACCATGTTGTGGTCCTCGCGCTGCGGCAGGCCGGAAACCGTGACTGCACCGACGCAGCCCGTGCCCTTGACGACGATAGGGAAGCTGCCGCCATGGGCAGCGTAGTCGGCATCCGATAGCCCGAGTTTCGCCTGCAGATTGGTCTGCGCCTTCGCGAGCTCGCGGCCGGTGGCATAGCTGCTCTTGAACAGCCGGAACACCGTGTTGCGCTTGCGGCGCACCCAGTTCGGATTGTCGGGTGTCGCCCCTTCAAGCGCGGCATAAAACACCTGCATCGAGAAGAGGGTAATGTCGATGACGACACCGAGCTTGCGCTCGACCGCCATCTTGCGCAGCAGTGCGCCGAGTTCCCAGGCCGTTTCGAGATCAAAGCGCTCGAACTGCAATTCCTGTTCTTGCCGCGCGATGCGGCTCAGATCCTTGTCGATATTCATGGGTCATTCCTTCCAGAGCCAGGCTGCGCCGCGCACGCCGGAGCTGTCACCATGCAGGGCCTTGCGAACAGGCGTTTCGAACGTATCGCCGAAGAGATAATTGACCACCCGTGGCGGGACGTCGTCATAGATCTCATCCACATTCGACATGCCGCCGCCAAGCACGTAGACGTCGGGGTCGACGATATTGGTAAGGAGCGCCAGGCTCCGCGCCAGCCTGTCGACGAAACGCTCGTAGACGCCCGTCGCAACCGGATCGCCAGCCCGCTTCGCTTCGATGATGTCGCGGCCACGGCGCTCGACGCCCGTGGTGATCCGGTAGTCGAGCTCGACGCCGGTGCCGCAGGCATACATGTCGAGGCAGCCGTGCTTGCCGCACCAGCACTTGTGTCCGGGATATTCGTCCCTTGTCATCCAGGGCAGCGGATAATGGCCGATCTCGGCAGCAACGCCCTGGTAGCCGGCATGGACCTTCTTGTCGATCGCCAGCCCGCCGCCATGGCCGGTACCGACGATGACGCCGAACACCACATGGGCGTCCTTGCCGGCGCCGTCGACCGCTTCTGAAACCGCCAGGCAGTTGGCGTCGTTGGCGAGCCGCACCGGACGGCCAAGCGCCGTTTCGAGGTCACGCCCGAGCGGCTTGCCGTTGATCAGCACCGCGTTGGAGTTGCGCACGATGCCGGTGCGCGGATTGGGGCTACCGGGAATGCCTATGCCGATCGAGCCCTTTTCGCCGGCCGTCTGTTCGGCCGCGGCAACGAGATCGAGAACGGCGCGAATGCAATCGTCATAGCCGCTGGTCGGGGTCGAGACGCGATGACGGGCGCGCATTTCGCCATCGCGGCCAAGCGCGATGACTTCCATTTTCGTGCCGCCCCAATCTATTCCGATGAACATATGTGGATCAGGTCTCTGATGAAGGTCTCAAAGGGGAGCGCCCGCCTCCTCAAGCCGACGCCCGCCTTGCTTAGCATTCGAAAGACCTGAAAGACCAGCCCGTTTCGTAATCGATTTAAACGCCCAGGCGATGGCGCCAACGCGCCGCCTGTCAAGACAGCCAAAGCTTGGTGCCACCTGCATTTCCGCCTGCCCATGCGCAAAAACACTTGGCGAAGAGGCCGCGCTTTTGTATGGGTGCTATCCAAGTGGTCCCGTAGCTCAGCAGGATAGAGCACCAGATTCCTAATCTGGGGGTCCCGCGTTCGAATCGCGGCGGGATCACCATAAAAATCAATTAATTAGAAAGTACCCGTTCCCCGGCAATCCCCAGAACGTTCCCCACTCGCGCTTACGCAGCACCCTATGCCCTGCCAAAGACGTGAGATCACAGTCAAACGCGTTACTCTGGTGCACGCATGGCCCTGCTGCTTGTGACCTACATGGAAATGCGCACGCAGCCCGCGGGCGAAGCGCTTCCGCCGCCGATCGAGCATGCAGCGGTCGCGTCCGAACGTCCGGATGCCGCCGCGTTCCTGTCGCTCTATCGTGCCGTCGGGGAACCGTTGCGTTGGGATCAGCGGCTGCACATGCCCGCAGCCGATCTCGGCGGCTTCCTCAGCAGTCCCACGGCGGGCTTTTATATTCTCCGCTTGAATGGTCGCGCGATCGGGCTCTGCGAGTTTGACCGTGTCGATACGCCGGATATCGAGCTCACCCATTTCGGCCTTATACCGGAGGCGTATGGCAGAAAGCTTGGACCGTTCCTCCTCGGCAGCGCGCTACGCGCCGTGTGGGTCCGCAGACCGAACCGCGTCTGGCTGCACACCGACGAATGGGATCACCCCAAGGCGCAAGACACCTACCGCCGCGCCGGTTTCAGCGTCTTTGCGCAAAAGCACGAAGAGATCGCCTAGCGCGCGCTCACCGAAGTGGTTGCCATGCCGGCCCTCGCCAAGCCTTAAGCTCCTGCAGAAACACCTGTAGGCGCGATGGCAGGAACCGCCGGGTCGGATAAACCGCGTGCACGAAAACATCCGGTGCCGACCACCCCGGAAGCACGCGCACGAGCTTGCCGCTCGCCAGCAGGCTGTCGCAGAAGATCGGCGGAAGCCGGCCGATGCCGTGGCCGCGTTCGGTCATGGCGCTCGCCGATTGAATATCGTGGACAGAAACCGCTCCGGTCACGGGAAGCCTGATCGATTCGGCACCCTTGACCAGGTGCCATTCGGCTTCGTTGCTGCGGGCATTGACCAGCACGCAGCGGTGGCCGCGTAGATCTTCGGGCTGCAACGGCACGCCCTGTTGGTCGAGATAACCAGGAGCCGCCACAAGGAAGTGGGTGCTTCTGCCGATGCGCTGCGCGACAAGCGACGAATCGCGCAATTCGCCAAATCGCACCGCCACGTCGATATTTTCGGCGACGAGGTCCATGAACACATTGGTGACGAGCAGATCGACCTCGATATCCGGGTACTTCTTCAGGAATGCAGACAGGAAGTCGAAGAACGGTGGCTGCCCCAGGGTCATGGGAACGGTGACCCGCAGCAATCCCTCGGGCTTTCTCTGCGCTTCGCTCAGCACCCGTTCCGCGTCGCGAAGCTGGTTCAGCGGTTCGCTGCACTCCGCATGATAGGCGCGCCCCTGTGCCGTGAGACTGAGCTTGCGCGTCGTCCGCTGGATCAGGGTGACGCCGAGCCGTTCCTCCAGAGCCGTGACCTTGCGGCTGACGGTGGAGACCGGCATGCCGAGCGCCTGCGCCGCCCGGCTGAAACTCTCGAATTGGGCAACGGCCGCAAAGACCGCGATGTCGTTCAGATCGACCATGCCGATTATTTTTGCACTACTGGAAAAGTAATTCCATATATTTCCATCTAATCGCGCAATCGGGTGGCAGCCATATTGATCTCACCGAAACCGTCCAACCACGGAGAGATCAGATGACAAACAAAGTCGCCATCGTCACCGGTGCATCCCAGGGCATCGGCGCGGGCCTGGCAAATGCTTTTCTGGCACAGGGCTATAGCGTCGTCGCGACCTCGCGCAATGTCAGCGGATCGCGCGAAATCACCGGGTCGGACAGACTCGCGCGGGTCGACGGCGATATCGCCGATCCCGCCACCGCCAAACGGGTCGTCGAAACCGCGATCGACCGCTTCGGTTCGATCGACGCGCTCGTCAACAATGCCGGCATCTTCTTCACCAAGCCTTTTGTCGACTACACGGCTGAGGACTATCGACTGCTGAGCGCCACCAACATCGAGGGCTTCCTGCACCTGACCCAACTGGTCGTCGGGCAGATGCTTGCGCAGAAGCGAGGCGGCAGCATTGTCAGCATCACGACGCCGCTCGCCGATCGCCCGATCGCAGGCATGAACGCCTCGGTCGCCATGCTGACCAAGGGCGGCATCAACGCAATCTCGAAGAATATCGCCATGGAATACGCAAGGGACGGAATCCGCGTCAACGTCGTGGCACCGGGCGTTGTCGACACGCCGCTCCACAAGGACAACCCGAAGGATTTCCTGAATACGCTCTCGCCGATGCACAGCATTTCCAGTGTCGACGAGATCGTCGATGCCGTGCTGTTCCTGACCAGGGCGCCGCGCATAACCGGTGAGGTACTGAACGTCGATGGCGGCGCGCACCTGGGGAAATGGTAACGGCAAGCGGCACCAGCCGCTTCGCACTCGATCAGCAAGAGCGGTTCGTCATTTGCCTGTCACGAACACAAGCTATTGAACAGTCACACCTTCTTGATGACCACGGATGAACTGGCATCGACGGAAGGTGATGAGGAAGGTCGGGTTTGCCCCGGCCTTTTTTGTTCTGGCCCTTCCTGTTTCGGCCAGGGCCTACCGCGCCGTCGCGGCCTGCTCGGACTGATAGCGTTCCTGCCCCATTGCCATGACCGCTCGAACCACAAGGATTGAAACCACGGCGACAATTGCGCCGGCGACCACATCGCTCAAATGATGCCCGCCCTCCGGCAGCGTACCGACGATCATCACGGCATTCAAAACCGCGATCGGGGCAGCGACCCAGCGAAGGCTGCGCAGGGAATAGATGATCATGATTCCGACGGCCGTGTGGTAGGAAGGGAAGGTCACAAGGCCTTGCGCATTTGCAACGAAAAGGTTGAAGCTTTCCCCGGACCTCAGCCTCAACAGTTCGGAGTAGTGCCACATCCCGGCTTGCGCAGTGAAAGCGTCGAAGGTTTCGGGCGCCGGATCGAAATAGGCATAGGCGCCGGCGGCTGGAAACATCGCCATCAACAGGCCGGTAAACACCGAGGACACCGCAAGCAGCGCGACGAACTCCAAAGCTTTGTCTGCTCGGCGAACCGCACTGTACAGCAGAAATAGCCCAATCACCTGAGGCGCCAGACTGTGATAGGCAATCACCAGTGCCCAGGCGACCGGCGGAGAGCCGTTCGTCGTCTCCAGAAACGAACGCCAATCGAATCCGAGTGCCGCGTCGAGTGCCGCCAAGTTGCCATCGACCAGGGGAACCTGAGTCGCCGAGGCGATATACATGAAGATCGCACTGACGAATCCGAGCGGCAAAAAGATCATGGAGACTGCGGCCAGCACAATCAGGCTGTCGGCGGCCCAGCGCATCGCACGGGCCGCCCAAGAGCTTTCGTCGCGCAGGCGGTAAAGAACAAGCCTGCCGATCAGGTAGGCGGCTAATGCGGCCGAGGCCGCCTTTGCCAGGCGACCAAAGTTTCGCGGATCAAGGCTGATTGTTGAAATCGGCAGCCACACAACATCGATCACCGCGAACAATAGAGTCACGGCAACGATGATCGAAACCAAACGACGATTAGCCCCCATGTCGACATAGAACCATTCTTTGCCAATACCGGCAATACTTGGTTCAACTGGCAACTCAATCATCCGGCCTGCATACGCGCAGACGGTGACCATCCGGGTCGAGCGCGACGAAGGTGCGGCCGAAAACGGCTGTTTTCAACTCCTGCTCGATCGTAATCCCTTGGCCCCGCCAGCCATCATAGAGACGCTCGACCTCCGCGTCATTCCTCACCATGAAAGCCACCTCCGAACGATGCCCTGTGCCTGATGAGACGAAGTCCCTCGCCGCAGTGGACCAGAGGCTGAAGGTCAAGCCGTTTTCGAGCGCGAAGGCGACATAGGTCGGGAAGGATGCGACGGGTTCGCGCCCAAAGAGGTCGGTATAGAACACAGCACTTCTTGCCGGATCGTTCACATAGAGGATGAGGTTCGGTGACAGCATCGTCGGGTCTCCTTTTCGATGCCCGGAACCTAGACGTTACCGCTGTCAGATTTTGTCAGCATGCAGCGCATAGCCAAAGGCCGCCGGACTTTGCGATCCGGCGGCCTTTGGCTGGAAGGCGGCACGTCAGAAGACGGCCAGGTATTTCAACAGAGAGATGATGCCGATGATGATCACGATGATCTGGACGATCTGTTTGGCACGCGCGTCGAGCGGCAGCCGCTGGACGAGATAAAGCACCAGCACGATGACAAGAAACGTAATCAGAATTCCGATAAGCAGCCCCATGGATCAACTCCCATTTTCACAACAGCGCCGCGATGGCGTCGGAAATGTAACTAGGAGGCGAGGGCAAAAGTTCCAATCGGGGCGTGAACTTATACGGCCGACAGGCCCGATACGCGCGGGGAGAATGCGGTTCACGCCGCCGAAGGATCGGCGTCAGGAGGCAGGCTTGCAGGCGATCCCCTGATCACCTTCGCCCTTCGTCGCATCGAACAGCGTTGCCTCGTCACCCTTGGTCCACCAGATGTACTGACCACCGGCATATTTGGCGCCCGAGCCCGAGATCACGTTCGATGCCACGACGAAGGTGCCGTCGATGGTGAAAGTCACCAGCGAGACCGGCCCGGCATTGATGTACTCGGCTTCCACCGGCTTGCCGCCGCAATCGTAGCGCATCGATTGCCGATCGACGGCACCGGCGCCCGGGACGCGGAAGGTCACGTCGGCCCCTTCGGAACCGGCCGCCATCAACGCCAGTTTGATCGCAGTCCGGCCCTCCGGCTTGTCGAGCACGAGCTTGGAGCCCTCGACGGTCCAGGAGAGTTCGCTGCGAAGCGCCTCCAGGAATTTCTGCTCCTGGGTCATCGCCGCCGGCACACACATCTTGCGCGTTGCAGCAGCGGGACCAAAGGTGATCTTCGAGCCCGAAAGGCTGAAGGTGCCGGTGAAATGGTTGCAGCCGGCCATGCCGCCATACGTGCCGTCCTCGCGGATTTCGAGCGTCGATTGCAGATTGTCTATCACGCCGCCGCCACCGATATCCTCGGCAAGCCAGGTGCCGACCAGCTGCTGTGGCACGTCTTCGGCCGCAACGGGCTGCATCGAGGCCATCTCGATGGTCACGCAAGCGCAGGAAACGGCGGTAATGACTTTCAGCATCGCGAATTCCTTCCAGCGTCGACTCAAGGATGCCCGATTCTTAGCCCGTAGACGCGACGGATTGAAGGCCGCGCCCTTGTTGCCGGCGAAATTCGCCTGTAGAGCCTAGCGCACAACATAAAAAAACTCGGATCGATCTCGCGAAGATCACGTGTGCGCGGCGAAAGCTGCGCCGGCACCCCGTCCGAAAAGAAGAACATGGGTATTGGCATGGCATCCCGCGACAGTGCGAAGCGCCGACTGACGATTCTCGGCTCGACCGGCTCGATCGGCACCAACACGCTCGACGTCATCGAGCGTCTCGGCGGCCGCGAGCGGTTCGACGTCGTCGCCGTCACCGGCAACGGCAACATTCCCCTGCTCGCCGAGCAGGCCGTGAAGGTTGGCGCAGAGCTCGCCGTCACCGCCAACGAAAACCAATACGAAAACCTGAAGGAAGCACTTGCCGGCACCGGCATTGCCGTTGCCGCCGGCAAGACCGGGCTGATTGAAGCGGCCGAACGTGACGCAGACTGGGTGATGGCGGCCATTGTCGGCAATGCCGGCCTTGCCCCGACGCTCGCCGCCGCGCGCCGCGGCGCAGACATCGCGCTTGCCAACAAGGAGTGCCTGGTTTCCGCCGGCAACCTGTTCATCGAGGCGGTGAAGAAGGGCGGCGGCCGGCTGCTGCCGGTCGACAGCGAACACAACGCCATCTTCCAGGTGCTGGAAGAGCACCAGCGCCACGCGGTCGAGCGCATTATCCTGACGGCGTCGGGCGGCCCCTTCCGCACCAAGTCGCTCGAGGAGATGCGATACGTGACCGCCGATGTCGCGCGTGCCCATCCGAACTGGTCGATGGGCCTGAAGATCTCGATCGACAGCGCCTCGATGTTCAACAAGGCACTGGAGATGATCGAGGCGAAGCACCTCTTTGCGCTGAAGCCGGAACAGGTGGAAGTGATCGTGCACCCGCAGTCGGTCATCCACTCGATGGTCGGCTACACCGACGGCTCGGTGCTGGCGCAGCTCGGCTGCCCGGACATGCGCACCGCCATCGGCTATGCGCTCTCCTATCCGAGCCGCTGCAACCTGCCGATCGAACGGCTCGATTTCGCCAAGCTGTCGCGGCTCGATTTCGAAGCGCCGGACGAAGTGCGCTTCCCGGCCATCCGCCTGGCGCGGCGTGCCATGGTCGAAGGCGGCGTTCAGGGCGCCGTGCTCAACGGCGCCAAGGAAACGGCGCTCGACGCCTTCATTGCCGGCCGCACCGGCTTTCTCGCCATGGCAGAGATCGTCGAAAAGGTCATGGACAGGCTCGCCGGTCTGCCGGCCGCCGCATCGATGGACGACGTCTTCGCCGCCGACGAAAAAGCCCGGCAACTGGCGGCCGGGCTTCTTCAGTAGTCCATTTTTTTCGACCGGCGCACCCGGCGCCGGCTTGATTGGCCTCAGGCCACGGCGCGGGCCAGCGCACAGCGCGACCACAGCGAATGCAGCGCGCCGACGAGGTGATCGATGTCGGCGTCCGAGTGCAGCGGCGTCGGGGTGATGCGCAGACGCTCGGTCTTCTTCGGCACCGTCGGATAGTTGATCGGCTGAACGTAGACTCCGAAGTTGTCGAGCAACAGGTCGGAGATCCACTTGCACTTGGCAGCATCGCCGACCATGACCGGCACGATATGGCTCGGGTTCGGCATATGCGGAATGCCACGCTGGTCGAGCAGCGAACGAAGGCGACGCACGCGCTCCTGGTGCGCGAAGCGCTCGACCTGGCTTTCCTTCAGGTGACGGATCGAGGCGAGCGCGCCGGCCGCAAGCGTCGGCGGCAGCGCCGTCGTGAAGATGAAGCCGGAAGCAAACGAGCGGATGAAGTCGCAGAGCGCCGCGGAGCCGGTGATGTAGCCGCCCATGACGCCGAAGGCCTTGCCGAGCGTGCCCTCGATGACCGTCAGGCGATGCATCAGGCCTTCGCGCTCGGCAATGCCGCCGCCGCGCGGACCGTACATGCCGACGGCATGGACTTCGTCGAGATAGGTCATGGCGCCGTACTTGTCGGCGAGGTCGCAGAATTCCTTGATCGGCGCGATGTCGCCGTCCATGGAATAGACGGACTCGAAGGCGATGAGCTTCGGCGCGCGCGGATCGGCGGCGGCGAGCTTTGCTTCGAGGTCAGCGACAGAATTGTGCTTGAAGATGACGCGCTCGCACTTGGAGTGACGGATCCCCTCGATCATCGAAGCGTGATTCCCGGCGTCCGAGAAGACGATGACACCAGGAATCTTGGAACAGAGCGTGCCAAGGGCGGCCCAGTTGGACACGTAGCCCGAGGTAAACAGCAGCGCCGATTCCTTGCCATGCAGGTCCGCGAGCTCGCGCTCAAGCAGGACGTGGTAGTGGTTGGTACCGGAGATGTTGCGGGTGCCGCCGGCGCCGGCGCCGCATTCGTCGATGGCGCGCTTCATGGCCCCGGTGACGACAGAATGCTGGCCCATGCCGAGATAGTCGTTCGAGCACCAGACGGTGACTTCCTGGACGCCCGCAGCCGTATGGCGCGCTGCCTTCGGAAAGTTGCCGCGATGACGGGCGAGGTCCGCGAAAACCCGGTAGCGGCCTTCCTGATGCAGTCCGTCCAGTTCGTTCTTAAAGAAATTCTCGAAATCCATCATTTTCTCCAGTGCCCGGTCGCTTTTCTTGATTCAAAGCGACCTGGGGTCAACCTCGGAATGCTAGGCATCTGCCAACTGCGGCAAAAGGCCCCTGAAGCGCTGCGCGTCCAATGAATGCATCACGGATGATCTAGCATTTTCGGGCCGAAGCATCTTCGCTGCTTTCACGGAAACCATTTCAAACCAGACAGCCCTAGTTTTGAAACATTCCAAAGAAAGCCTTAGCGCATGTTCATTCCTGCAAGCTTGATCGAAGTCAAGCAAGGATGAAAAAAGGACGGCCGAAACCGTCCTTTTTTGCTGTTCGCATTGGCGATGTCGACGCCGTTCAAGCCGCCGCCACGGCGCGCTTGGCCATGACCTTCACCAGGTTGGCGCGATAGGCCGCATCAGCGTGAATGTCGGAGAGCAGGTCCGAAGCATCGACGCTGATATTGGCGAGCGCATCCGGCGACCAGTTGGCCGAAAGTGCCGCTTCCATGTCCGACTGGCGAAAGACACCGTTTGCACCGGCACCGGTCACAGCCACACGAACCTCGCCATTATCCCGCCTCGCTACGAAGACGCCGGTCATCGCATAGCGCGATGCCGGATTGGCGAACTTCTGGTAGGCGGCCCTCGCCGGAGCGTCGAAGCTGATCGCGACGACGATTTCACTGTCTTCCAGCGCCGTTTCGAAGAGGCCGGCGAAAAAATCGTCCGCCGCGATCTCGCGCCTGTTGGTCACGATCGTTGCGCCAAGCGCCAGCATCGCTGCCGGATAGTCGGCCGCCGGGTCGTTGTTGGCGATGGAGCCGCCGATCGTACCCATATGCCGTACGTGCGGGTCGCCGATATGGCTGGCAAGGTTGCAGATCGCCGGACAAACGGTTCTGAGCGCAACCGACGAGGCCACGTCATAATGGGTCGTGGCCGCGCCGATCCGCACCGAGCGGCCGGAGACCGTGATGCCCTGCATCTCGGCGATATGGCGAAGGTCGATCAGATCGCTTGGCGCGGCCAGCCGCTGCTTCATCGTCGGGATCAGCGTCATACCGCCGGAGACATATTTGCCTTCGCCGGCCGCTTCCATTCGACTGACAGCATCCTGAACCGAGGACGCCCGGTGATATTGGGTCTCGTACATGAGTGTCCTCCTCAGTTGGCCGCGTTGACCGCCGCCCACACCTTGTGCGGTGTTGCCGGCATGGTGAGCTCGTTGTTGCCGATGGCATCGGTGATGGCGTTGATGAGCGCCGGTGGCGAGCCGATCGCGCCGGCCTCGCCGCAGCCCTTGATCCCCAGCGGATTGTTCGGGCAGGGCGTGTTCGAGGTCGAGACCTGGAACGACGGCAGATCGTCTGCGCGCGGCATGGCGTAGTCCATGTAGCTTGCCGTCAGAAGCTGACCCGAGGCATCATAGTGCACGCCTTCGAGCAACGCCTGGCCGATGCCCTGCGCCAGCCCGCCATGCACCTGTCCCTCGACGATCATCGGGTTGATGATGTTGCCGAAGTCGTCGGCGGCGACGAACTGGATGATCTTGGTCCGGCCCGTTTCCGGATCGACCTCCACCTCGCAGATGTAGCAACCGGCCGGGAAGGTGAAGTTGGCCGGGTCGTAGAAGGCGCCCTCCTTCAGCCCCGGCTCCATGCCTGCCGGCAGATTATGGGCGGTATAGGCGGCAAGCGCCATCTGGAACCAGGGCACCGCCTTGTCGGTACCGGCGACTTTCAGTTCTCCGTTTTCGATGACGATGTCGCTCTCGTCCGCTTCCATCAGATGCGCAGCAATTTTCTTCGCCTTGGCCTCGACCTTGTCGAGCGCCTTGACGACGGCCGACATGCCGACGGCGCCGGAACGGGAACCATAGGTACCCATGCCCATCTGAACCTTGTCGGTATCGCCATGCACGATGTTGACGCTGTCGAGCGGCACACCAAAGCGATCTGCGACGAGCTGGGCAAAGGTCGTCTCGTGGCCCTGGCCATGGCTGTGCGAGCCGGTCAGGACCTCGATCGTACCGACGGCGTTGACCCGCACCTCGGCCGATTCCCAAAGCCCGACGCCGGCGCCGAGCGAACCCACCGCTGCCGACGGCGCAATGCCGCAGGCCTCGATGTAGCAGCTCATGCCGATGCCGCGCTTCATGCCGCGGCCGGCGGCTTCCGCCTTGCGCGCGGCAAAGCCGTTCCAGTCGGCCGCCTTCATCGCCGCTTCGAGCGAGGCGTCGTAGTCGCCGGCGTCATAGTTCATGATGACAGGCGTCTGGTGCGGGAAGGAGCGGATGAAATTGACCCGACGCAATTCCGCAGGCGAGACGCCGAGTTCGCGCGCCGCCGTCTCCATCGTGCGTTCGAGCAGGTATGTCGCTTCCGGCCGCCCGGCACCGCGATAGGCATCGACCGGCGCCGTGTTGGTGTAGACGGTGCGAACGTTCGCATGGATCGCCGGGATGTCGTACTGGCCGGAGAGCAGCGTCGCATAGAGATAGGTCGGCACCGCCGAGGAGAAGAGCGACATATAGGCGCCGAGATTGGCGACCGTATCGACCTTGAGCCCGATGATACGATTGTTCGCATCGAATGCCATCTTCACCTTCGACACGTGGTCGCGGCCATGCGCATCGGTCAGGAATGCCTCGGTGCGATCCGACGTCCATTTGACCGGCACGCCGGTGCGTTTCGAGGCCCACAGACAGACGATCTCTTCCGGATAAATGTAGATCTTCGACCCGAAGCCGCCACCGACATCGGGTGCGATGACCCGAAGCTTGTTCTCCGGAGCGACATTATAGAAGGCGCTCATCACCAGCCGCGCCACATGCGGGTTCTGGCTGGTCGTGTAGCAGGTGTAGTGGTCGTCGCCGGCGTCATAGATCCCGAGCGCCGCGCGCGGCTCCATCGGGTTGGGCGAGAGCCGGTTGTTGTGGATCGTGATCTCGGTGACGTGCGCCGCAGCGGCGATCGCCTTGTCGGTATCCGTTTCGTCACCGATCTGCCAGTCGAAGATCAGATTGTTCGGTGCCTCCGGGTGAAGCTGCGGCTGCCCTGCCTCCAGCGCCCTGGACGCATCGGTCACGACGGGAAGCTCCAGGTAATCGACGACGACGGCCTCGGCCGCGTCACGCGCCTCGGCAACACTATCGGCAACGACGATTGCAACGGCATCGCCGACATAACGAACGGTTTCATGCGCGAGCGGGCGCCAGGCGCCCATCTTCATCGGCGAGCCATCCTTGGAATGGATCATCCAGCCGCAGATCAGGTTGCCGATGCCATCGGCGAGGATCTGCTTGCCGTCGAGCACGTCGATCACGCCGGGCATGCCCTTGGCCGCAGACGCATCCACCTTCAGGATCTTCGCATGCGCATGCGGGCTGCGTACGAAGACTGCATATTTCATGCCCGGCACGGACATGTCGTCCGTATAGCGGCCCTTGCCGGTCAGGAACCGCTTGTCCTCCTTGCGCGCCACGCGCGCGCCAATGCCTTCAACTCCCATTGCCGATCTCCTCCCGAGATTTCCAGCGACAGTCCTTCGATGACATGCAGGGCGACGCCTTGTTCGCCCTCATCGGGCCGCTACTCCGCGGCCACCCGGGCGCCGCTCATCTCGGCGGCAGCGGCAAGGATTGCCTTGACGATATTGTGGTAGCCGGTGCAGCGACAGATGTTGCCTTCGAGTTCGGCGCGCACCGTCGCCTCGTCCAATTGGCCCTGATGCCGGCGGATCATGTCGACGGCGGTCATCACCATGCCGGGCGTGCAGAAGCCGCATTGCAGGCCGTGATTGGCCTTGAACGCTGCCTGCACCGGATGCAGCTCGCCGTCCGCCGCCAACCCTTCGATGGTGGTGATCGTGGACCCTGCCGCCTGCGCGGCGAGGATGGAACAGCTTTTGACCGATTTTCCGTCCATATGGATGACGCAGGCGCCGCACTGCGAGGTGTCGCAGCCCACATGGGTGCCCGTCAGTCCAAGATTTTCACGTATGAATTGCACCAGTAGTGTGCGGTCATCGCAATGCCCGCTCACCTGACGGCCGTTGACCGTCATTGTCACTTTCGCCATTTCGCTCCTCCGGGGTCGGTCAATGCCAACACGAGCGCGGCCAAAAAGTCGGGTGAGATGGTTCACGCGACTAGGATACGCGCCAACTGATATCGATGCCCTTCGCCTACGGATCCACTCCTCCTGGAATTCGCAGGCTTGTTTGTATCATTTGTCTTTTTTTGGAATGCCGCAACCGCTACGGCTCATCGGACGACAAAATTTTTCTACACCGGTTGTATCTGCGGGAACTGCGCCTTCATGTCCCGTTCAGGAACGATATCATTATCTTGCGCGCCGGAAGAAGCCGCAGGCCCCGTAGACTTTCAATGGGGACCGCGTATTTTCCGAACTGCAAGTTCAGGTGGAGCGGGATGATCCCGGCTCCGCCATCATCCAAGTACGGACACAGCAACAGGCTGAGATCCGTAGAGATCGGAGAGGACAACATGAAGAAAGCCATCGCACTTGTGCTGGTCGCCCTGTCGGTCGCAAGCTGCACCCAGACGGAAAAGGGCGCCGGCATCGGTGCCGTTTCCGGCGCGATCATCGGCGGCGCGGTCACCGGCGACGTCCGTGGCGCAGCGGTCGGTGCGGCCATCGGCGGCGTTTCCGGCGCGGTCATCGGCCACGTCACGGAACAGCCGGGTCAGTGCTACTACCGCGACCGCTACGGCCGCCGCTACATCGACTCCTGCCCGCGCTAAAGGCGTGGCAAAGACGATCGTCCTCCGGCGTGGCGCAAGCCCGCCGGAGGATCCGTTCACCCCCTCATGGCGGATAGCCTGAGGGGGTTTTTCGTTTCGGGTGTCCGGCAAATCCGGGCATGGCCCAAGAAATGATCCGGCGTGCGCAAACCGGGTGGTTATCGTCCACGCAAATCCGTCTGCTGTCCTCGAGATGTCATCATCGAGGTCATTCCATGTCGAAAATACCAAGCACTCCATTGCCGTCAGCCTTCAAGCGGATCGGCTGGTCCAACCTGTTCGCGCAGTTCTCGGAGCAGATGGCGCTGGCCGCCGCCCCGCTTGCGGCCGTGATTCTGCTTGCCGCCGGCCCGGCGGAGACCGGATGGCTGCAGATGGCGCAGACGCTTCCGTTCCTCCTGCTCTCCATCCCGGCCGGCCTGGTCGCTGATCGCGCCTCCCGACGCCGGCTGATGGTCACCTCGGAAATGCTGCGCGCGCTGTCGCTGGCCGCCACGCTGCTGCTGATGCTCAGCGGCCTGTTGACCCTGCCGCTTCTGGCCGTGATGGGTTTCATCGGCGCCATCGGTACCGTCTGCTACAATGTCGCGGCCCCCGCTCTCATCCCGGCGATCGTACCCCGCAACCAACTGGCCGATACCAATCGCTGGCTGGAGCTCGCCCGCAGCCTTGCCTATTCCGGCGGACCGGCGATCGGCGGCGCAATCGTTGCATGGACGGGCGCGTCGCTCGCCTATGTCGCCGCCACCTCGCTTTCCCTTCTCTCCGTCGTCCTGCTTGCCGGCCTTCGTGATCACCACCAGCCGAGCAATCCAAAGCGCAAGCTTCTTCAGGATCTGGTCGAAGGTGCACGTTTCCTTGCCGGCCACACGCTGCTCAGGCCCATTCTCGTCACGGCGATCGTCTTCAATACGGCCTGGTTCGTGCTGCAGGCGGTCTATGTCGTCTATGCCATTCACACCCTCGGCCTGACGGCGGCCGGCGTTGGCATCACGCTTGGCATCTATGGCGCCGGGATGATGATCGGTGCCTTCGCCGCACCTGCCATTTCGCGCCGCATCCCGTTCGGGGTGATGATTGCGCTTGGTCCGCTCGGCGGGTTGGCGGGCGCCGCCGTGATGCTCTCGACGATCTGGGTACCCTCAGGCGCCCTTGCCGGGTTGAGCTTCTTTTTATTCGGCGCCGGCCCGGTTCTCTGGTCGATCGCCACCCTCACCTTGCGCCAGGCCGTCACGCCGAATGCGATGCTCGGGCGTGTATCCGCCTTCATCACCACAGCCACGTTCGGCGCGCGGCCGATCGGCGCAGCGCTCGGGGCGCTCGTCGCCACGCGCTTCGGCGTCGAGGCATGTCTGGCCGTTGCCGCCGCAGGTTTCCTGGTCCAGTTTCTCGTCATCATCGCCTCCCGCGTGCCGCAGTTGCGGGCGCTGCCGGAAGCCGCCTAAGCCCGAGCAGCCGCAGACAAAGCCAGCCAAACGCCCGGCAAGAGGCCGGCGCGCTTGGCTGGCCGCCATCCGTCCAGAGCCTATGGTTGTGCTGCGCAGACAACATTTCGGAGCTTTTTCCATGAAATCGGCACCGAAAATCGGCATCGGGGGTGGATGCAGCCGGCCGTCATCGTTAACAGATGGAAAACCTTAGGCATGCAATAGTGACCCCCGCCGCATATGAAGGCAGTTTGTATTGGGTCGCCTGAAGACGGGATGCGGAAGCGAATGTCCCCACCACGGTCGAGTATTGCGTACTGGAAGGCCGCAACTGCGCTTGCAGTCGCCTTCTCGTTTGCGCTCGGCCCGATTTCCGTCAAAAGCGCCCATGCCTTCAAGCTCTTTGGCATGAAGTTCTTCGAGAGCGACGAAGAGGAAGCGCCGGTCATCGACCCGGTCAACTATACGCTCACCTTCGACGCCGGCACTGAAGACGACGAACTGAAGGAAGCGCTCGAAAACAGCTCTCAGCTTGTCCAGGGGCAGGAAAAGCCCGTCTCCGGCGATCTCGGTCTTGCCATCCGCGCGCGCGACGATCGCGACCGGCTGCTCGCTGCGCTCTACGAAAAGGCCCGCTACGGCGGCACCGTGGCGATCCGCGTCAACGGCCAGGACATCGACAGCCTGCCGCCGGATCCGTCCTTCCCCGACGGGAAGGCGATCCCGGTGACCGTCACCGTCACGCCCGGTCCGGCATTCACGGTCGGATCCGTCAAGTTCGAGGGCGATGCCGCAGGGTTCAACCCTGCTGACTATGGCCTGCCGGCCGGCGGACGCGCAGACTCGACCCTGATCATCAAGGCCGGCGAAAAGGTCGTGAACGACCTGCGCGAGCAGGGCCGGCCGATGGCCAAGCTCACCGAACGCAGCGCCGTCGCCAACCACGCCAATTCCACCGTCGACGTCGTCATCGGCGCAAGCGGCGGGCCGGTTGCGCCCGTCGGCGATGTCAGCGTGTCGGGCACCAAGACCGTCGACCCCGCTTTCGTGCGCGACTATTCACGCCTCAACGAAGGTCGTCCCTATTCGCCCGAGGATATCCGCAAGGCATCCGAGCGCCTGCGCCAACTCGGCGTGTTCTCGAGCGTGACGATCAAGGAAGCCAGTACACTGTCGCCGGATGGATCGCTCCCGATGAAGATCGAGGTCTCCGAGGGCAAACACAAATATTTCGGTTTCGGCGCCCAGGTTTCGACCACCGACGGTCTCGGGCTTTCGGGCTACTGGGGACATCGCAACCTCTTCGGCCGGGCGGAATCGCTGCGGATCGAAGGCTCGGTCGATCGCATCGGCGAGACGAAGGAGCTGGACAAGCTCGACTATTCGGTCGGCATCCTCTTTGCCAAGCCCGGCGCCTTTGGCCCCGCCTCGACCTTTACTGCCAGCCTCAAGGCCAACATCCAGGACCCGGATGCCTACCGCGCCAAGATCCTCACGGGCGCGGCCGGTGCAACCTTCGAACTCTCGGACACCGACACCGTCTCCGGTGGCGGCGAGCTGAGCTGGGCCAATATCGACGACGCCTTTGGCTCGAACTCCTACCTGACGGCCGCCATCCCGCTCGAGTATGTGCGCGATACCCGCAACGACAAACTGAACGCGACCGAAGGCTACCGGGCGATGATCAACGCCAAGCCGAGCTACGAGATCAAGGGCCAGACCTTCTTCTCGTCCTTCGAAGCGTCGGCATCGGGCTACCATGCGCTCGGCGACGAGAAGCGTTTCGTTCTCGCCGGCAAGATCGGCGCCGGCATGCTCGTCGGCGGCAGTGGGCTTGAGGATATCCCGGCAAACCGCCGCTTCTATCTCGGCGGCGGCGGCTCGGTGCGCGGCTATTCCTACCAGGAAATCGGCCCGCGCAATTCCGAAAACAGGGAGACCGGCGGGCGTTCCTATGTCAACGCCTCGCTCGAAGCCCGCATCGCGGTCACCGACACCATCGGCGTGGTGCCGTTTATCGATGCCGGCACGGTCTCGGCGAATACGACGCCCGACTTCTCCGACATTCGCGCCGGCGCCGGCATCGGGCTGCGCTATGCGACACCCTTCGGTCCTATCCGTCTCGACTTCGCCGTGCCGCTCAACAAGTACCCCGGTGGCACCAAGTACGGAATTTACGCCGGTATCGGCCAATCCTTCTGATTCCTGATTTTGGTGATTCGAACAGATTCCCCTCAGGATTCGGCAAATTGCCCTCATCCATTGATAGTTTCGCCCTGCGGCGATTCCGCTGCAGCGCAACTTGCGCTATGGGTAGAGCATGAATCAGGTCGTCCGCTTCCTTCGCGCGACGCTGCGCTATGGCCTTCGTGTGCTTGGCGTGATTGCGGTCGTTGCCCTCCTTCTCGTCGCCTTCGTGGGCTTCACGACTCCCGGCGCACGCCTCGTCGCCTGGGCAATCGAGAAATATGCGGCAACACCTGACCAGATCGTGCGCATCGCCGACCCGAGCGCGCTCCTGACGGGTGAGTTTGCAGCGGGAAGCATCACGCTCTTCGACGGCCAGGGTGTCTATGCAGAGGTCCGCGACCTCAAGCTCAACTGGTCGCCGGCAGCCCTCCTCTCCTTCCGCTTCGACGCCGCAGCCATCTCCGCCGGCTCAGTGCGTGTCGAACGGCTGCCGATCCCCTCGACCGAGACCAAGGAAGTGCGTTCGACTTTCGCGCTTCCCGTCGACGTCAAGATCGACGCGATCGATCTGAAGGAGATCGTCATTGGCAAGGCAATCGCCGGCGAAGACCAGTTCCTGACCGCCGGCGGCAAGATCAATGCGACCAACGAGAGCATCGCCCTCAGCCTGACCGCGGCCCAGCGCGATCGGCCGGAAGCGCGCGCCGTCGCCGATATCGTCTTCAATCCGGCGGGCAACGAGCTGAAGCTCGAAGCGACCGTAGACGAGCCCAACAACGGCGTCCTGGCAAAACTTCTTCGCCTGCCCAACGAGCCCGCAGTCAACATCAAGCTGACCGGCCAGGGACCGCTTTCCGATTGGGCCGGCACCGCAACGGCAGCACTCGACGGCAGCGAGATCCTCAAGCTCGACGGTCGCCACCTTCAGACGCCGGACGGCATGCACCGGCTGACCGTCACGGGCGGTGGCGGCTTCGGCTCGCTGATGCCGCCGGCATTGCGGCCGATGTTCGAGGGCGAGACCAGCATCGACGTCGCAGCCGCGTTCAACGGCCAGGGCATGGTGCGCGTCGACAAGGGGCAGATCGCGACCGGTGCGCTTACCTTTGGCGCCTTTGGCACCTTCGACAGCAAGGGCGACAACAATCTTCAGGCCAGACTTGCCGGCACCAACGGCGCGATCGACTTCCGCTGGCCGCTGCAGAAGGGCGAGGCACAGGCGAAGATCAACGCCGTCAACCTGTCGCTGATCGGCGGCGCGCAGGCCGCAATCCTCGATCTCGCCGCCGACGTCGCCTCGGTCGCGCTTCCGGACGTCGCGCTCGGTTCGCTCAAGCTTTCGGCGCGCAGCGACGGCTTCAATCTCCAGGCCCAGTCCGGTGCGGTGAAAACCGCGCTCGAAGTGGGCGAAGCTGGCTTCAACGACGCCAATCTCGCCCGGCTGGTGCAGGCGCCGATGAAGGTGGATGCCAGCCTCGCGGTGACCAAGGAAAGCATCAGCTTCGACCCGGTGACGATCGAAAGCCCGGGCATCGGCGGTTCGATCAATGGCACTTTCTCACGCGAAGAGAACACGGTTGCCGCCGCGTTCAAGCTCTTTGCCGTGCCGGGGGCTCTGCCGCCGGCCGCAGCGGCGAAGTTCGATGGCACCATTGCGCTCGCCGGCGAGGTGAAGACGGCAAACGACGGCAGCGTGACCGTCGAGGGGCTCGAACTCAAATCGAGCACGATCGAGGCTGCCGGCACTGTCGCCCTGGCTCAGGGCCAGCTCACCACCGATCTCAAAGGAAAGCTGCCCAATCTGGGCAGGCTGCTGGCGGATGCCAAGGGCGAAGCTGAGTTCACGGCAGCGGTGACCGGCCCGCTTGCCGAACTCGGCATCAAGGCCGAACTGACCTCGAGCGGCGCGACGCTTGCCGGACGTACGCTCAGCGACCTTACGATCAATGCTGATGCCAAAGCCAACCCATCAAGCCCGCAAGCGAGCCTGACTGCAACCGGTGCGCTCGACGGCCAGGTGATCGACGTGAAGGCGGACGTCGTTTCCAAGGACGGCCGCACCGCGATCCCTGTGCTCGAAGCCAGGATCGGGGAGAACAAGCTGACCGGGACGATCAGCTTCACCCCCGATTTCAAGCCGGACGGCACGATCGATTTCAACCTGCCCGATCTCGGCCTGCTCGCCGCCATGGCCGGGCAGAAGGCTTCGGGTGATCTCAACGGCTCGGCCGCAATCAAGACCGCCAACGGCATCACCTCCGTCGTCGTCAAGGCCGGCGGCAGCGGCATCAAGCGCGATGAATTGACGATTGCCAAGCCGACCGCCGATATCACGATCTCCGATGTCGCGGCCCTTGCCATCAAGGGCAGCGTGCGCGCTGAGACGGTTGCGCAGGGGGCCAACCGTGTCGCCGGGCTCGCCGTCGACTTCCAGCAGCAGGCGGGACGCACCGGGTTTTCGATCGACGGCAAATATGATGGCGGACCGCTCACCGCCAAGGGCGATCTTACGAGCGCGAAGGGGCGCACGGAAATCCGGCTCGCATCCTTCGGCGCGACGCCGAAGGGCGTCGCGCTCAAGCTCGCGCAGCCGACGGTGATCGCCATCGAAAACGGCACCGTCCGCCTCAATGCGCTGACGATCCAGGCCTCGAACGGCACCATCACCGTCAACGGCAGCGCCGGCGAAAAGCTCGACATCGCCGCAAAGCTCAATGCCCTGCCCGCAGCGCTGGTCAATGCCTTTGCGCCTGATCTCGGCGCCGAGGGCACGATCGCCGGCACGGTCAACGTGAGTGGCGCAGCGTTGGCGCCGATCGTCGCCTACGACCTCCGATGGTCTGGTGCCTCGCTCGCCGCAGCCCGCACTGCCGGGGTCAGCGCCTTCGATATCGCGGCCGACGGCAAGTTTGCCAACAACAAGGTGACGCTCGACACGACCTTGTCAGGCGCCGGTGGCCTTTCTTTCAAGGGCGGCGGCAATGTCGATATCGGCGGCAACATGCCGATCGCAATGAAATTCAACGGCAACCTGCCCTTTGCCCTCATCGCCAACCTGATGGCGGAAAAAGGCTTCACGCTGACAGGCCGGGCGGGCATCGACCTGACCGTATCCGGCTCCGCCAAGGCGCCTCAGATCGCCGGCACCCTTACCACCTCAGGCGGCCGGCTCGTCGACGTGCGCCGTAACCTGGCACTCAACGACCTCACGGCCAATGTCGCACTCGACGGCAAGCAGGCGACGATCTCGAAGCTCTCGGCCAATCTCGCGACGGGCGGTTCAATCGAGGCGACTGGCACCGTCGGCACGGTCCCCGGCTCCGGCTTCCCGGCCAATCTGACGATCCGCCTGAACAATGCAACTTACGTCGACGGCACGCTGTTCAACGCCAATCTCGCCGGCGAACTGACGCTGACCGGCCCGCTGGTCGCGACCCCGACGCTCGGCGGCAAGGTCACGATCCGCAAGGCCTCGATCACCATTCCCGAGAAGTTGCCGACCTCGCTCTCGGCGATCGACATCAAGCACAAGAATGCGCCGCCCAAGGTGCAGAAGATGGTCAAGGACCTGCGCAAGGAAGACGTGCCGGCTGCCGGCGCCAATGCCAGTGGCGTCATTGCCTTCGACCTTGCCGTCAACGCTCAGCAGGTCTTCGTGCGCGGCCGCGGCATTGACGCAGAACTCGGCGGCGACCTGACGATCCGAGGTACGGCCGTGCAGCCGTCCGTTTCCGGCGGCTTCGAGATGCGGCGCGGGCGCCTCGAAATCCTCGGCAAACGCCTCACCTTTACCGACGGCAACATCGGCTTCGGCGGCGACCTGATCCCGACGCTCGACCTCAAGGCGACCTCCAGCGTCGGCGCGACGACCATCACCGTCTCGGTCGCGGGCCTCGCCAACAATCCGCAGATCACCTTCTCGTCCTCCCCGGCACTGCCGCAGGACGAGATCCTGGCGCAGCTGATCTTCAACCGGTCGCTGTCCAATCTCTCGGCCTTCCAGATCGCCCAGCTCGCCTCCGCCGTCAGCCAGCTTGCCGGTGGCGGTTCGACATCGCTGCTCGACGGCCTGCGCAACAAACTCGGCGTCGACGACCTCGACGTCACCACCGACGAGAACGGTGGCGCTTCGGTGCGCGCCGGCAAGTATCTGAACGACCGGACCTATATCGAGCTGCAGCAGGGTTCCGATTCCGCCTCCAGCAAGGCGGTCATCAACCTCGACGTCGGCAAGGGCGTGAAGCTCAAGGGCTCGGCCGCCGGCGACGGCTCAGCGGCGGGCGGCATCTTCTTCGAAAAGGAATATTGAGCGGCGGTCGATCCGGAAAGGCACTTCCTCCGCCCCATGCAACGGATTGAACAAAGCCCGCGGATCGATTGCGATCCGCGGGCTTTATCGTCCTGGCGACAACTTCTCTACGATGAGGCGTACCATTCACCGAACGAAGGGAACCTCGCGGCGGGTTTGCTCGTAACGGCGCAATGCGGCGGCATCGGGCGACAGATCGGTCAGCCCTGTCTCCTTGGCGAGTGCAATGAGCTCGTTGATCGAGATGGCGTCGCCCTCGGCAATCTTTGCAAGAGCAGCACCGATCAACGACAGGCCGTGTTCGACACGGTCGCGCAGATCCGAGAGCGCCGATTGCTGGACGACAAGCGTTTGCCCGAGATCGGGCGCGGTGCCCGCGAGCAATTCAGTAATCCGGGTGAGGCTGAGTCCGAGCCGCTTCAACGCCAGGATCTCGGTGAGCCGTTCAATATCGGAGGCGCCGTAGAGCCGCCAGTTCTTCTCCGTCCGCCGGGGCGTTATCAGGCCTCGGTCCTCATAAACGCGAAGGGCTCGGATCGTGAGACCGAGGCACCCGGCGCATTCGGCGGCCGACAAGAGTTCATTCTGGTTCGCGCCCATGAGGCCTCCTTGAAACGTCTTGTAAGATATGACCTTGGGTCCGGCTCAAGCGGTATTTGCGAAGTTTTGGCGGAGATTTGACCAAGAAGGACGGCGAGGCGCAAAGGACGAGGCAAAACCTGTATGCCGCTGCGTGGAATTGCCGCTTTCTGAAACCTACATCGGCATCAGGCCGCACGCGCGCCACTATTTGTTTCAGTCTTTTTCAGGTGGTTTCCTTGTCCTCTCATTTTCCGCATCCCGAATTGCCCAAACAATTCCTACCGCTTGTCGCCGGCTACCGATGGAACCGCGACCTGCTCGGCCAGTCGGCCTCGAGCATCTTTCTCTTGAAGGCACCGGATCGCCCGATGCTGGTGCTGAAGGTCGAGGCGGCCGGCCCGTTCGGCGAATTCGTCGACGAGGCGGAGCGGCTTGATTGGCTGGCGTCTAGAGGCGTGCCCTGTCCACGAGTGGTCGCCCGCACCTTCGATGAAGAAACGAACTGGCTGCTGCTGCGGGCCGTCGAAGGCACGGACCTTGCGTCCACGACGCTGTCGCCAAAGGATCAGATCGTCATCCTCGCAGACGGCCTGAAACACCTGCATGCGTTGGATATAGCGGACTGCCCCTTCGATCACCGGATCGAAAAGCGCATCGCCATCGCGAAAGCACGCACCCAGGCCGGTGTGATCGATGAAAGCGATTTCGACGAAGCGCGACTCGGCCGCACGGCGGCAGATCTCTTTGCCGAACTTCAGGCCCGAATGCCCAAGATTGGCGAGCTTGTCGTCACCCACGGCGACGCCTGCCTGCCGAACATCATCGAGAAGCATGGCCGTTTTTCGGGTTTCATCGATTGCAGCAGGCTCGGCGTCGCCGATCCCTATCAGGACATAGCGCTTGCCTGCCGCAGCATCGCCTACAATATCGGCGAAGAGTGGATCCAGCCGTTTCTGGCGCGCTACGGCATCGACAAGGACGACGCGGAGAAGCGCGACTTCTACTGCCTGCTCGACGAGTTCTTCTGATCACCACTCGACGAGCACACGTCCATTCAGCGAAAGGCCCGCAACGCCCTCAGGCGGCGTTGCGGGCCTCGATGCTCAGATCGACGATGTCGGCATCCTCGATCGCGTTAAAGAGCGCCCAGATATGGCCGAAGGGATCGATGAAGGCGCCGACGCGATCGCCCGTCGACAAGGTCTCGGCCGCATTCCGCAGGCTCGCACCGGCACCGATCGCCCGGCCGATGACGCGATCGACATCGCGCACGTGCAATTCCAGGATGACCGCCGTCGTGCCGAGCGCATGCGGCGAGCGCGGCCCGCCGAGCTTGGGCTCCGCATCGCGGCGCGGGTTGGCCCCGGCAATCCGGAAAACCGATTCCCCAATCCTCAAGTCCGCACTCGTCAGAATCCCGCTCGGCCATTCGTGCCGCTGCAAAAGCTCGGCGCCGAGCGCCTCGCGATAAAAGGCGATGGCGCGATCCTCGTCGCCATGCCTGACAAACAGCTTCACACAGATCTGCCGATCGGCAAGCCTGCCGCCATTGGCAACCATGACATCCTCCATCTTGGGTGAGGCGCACATCATAGCGGAACATGAGAACAAATCAAGAACAATTCGACTCGAAACAGCGTTTTTGCGTCGGTTCGAAGCACCAGAAATACTCAGGATGCGCCGGTCATCTTGCTGGTTTTCAACAGGATATTCGTTTCCGTCACGGTGATGCCATCGATCAGGCGGATGCGCCGCAGTGTCTCGTCGAAGGAGACGAGATCCCGGTCCTGCAATTCGGCGATGAAGTCCCAGCGGCCATTGGTGCTGTGCAGCGCCCTGACCTGCGGCAAGCCGCGCAACTGCTCTGCGACACGGTCCGCCATCTTGCCATGCACCTCGATCATGACGACGGCACGGACGCCGGAGGTAGGAATCTCGGCACCGGTGCGGATGGTGAAGGCGGCGATCGTGCCATTGGCGACGAGCCTGTCGATGCGGGCAGCGACGGTCGCCCGCGATACGCCCGTCAATTCCGATAGCGTGGAAACGGGAATGCGCGCATTCTGGCGCAAGGCGCTGATGAGCGCCTGATCGAGATCATCCATACCTGACACTTTGCAACATGATGCTTATCAAGTTGCCGATTTTACCTCACTAATCGGCAGTTTTCCATCTTTTTGCCGACATGCATTTTGGCCATAATCCGCGCAATCCCAACCGGGAACACACGGAATTATCTTGAGAAGGAATCGGGCGGATATGACGACCATCACGCTGATCGGCGCACCCATCGAGGAAGGTTCTGGACGACGCGGCGCGGCCATGGGGCCTGCGGCGCTACGCATCGCCGGCATCGACACGGTGCTGCGCGAACTCGGCCACACGGTTCATGACGAGGGCGACGTCAAGCCTCTGCCGGCCCGTGATCTCGCCAACCACCCGGGCGCCAACAACCTGCAGATCGTCGCCGCCTTTGCGCGTGCGCTGCACGATTCCGTGCACGACACGGTTCGCAAGGGCCATTTCCCGATCATCCTCGGCGGCGACCACGCGCTCTCCATGGGCAGCGTCCCCGGCATGGCCCGCTATGCCGCTGAAGTCGGCCGGCCGCTGTTCGTGCTGTGGCTTGATGCCCATGCAGACTTCAATTCTCCGTCGACCTCCCCCTCCGGCAACATGCACGGCATGCCGGTCGCCTATTTCTGTGGCGAAGCGGAATTCGCACCGATTCTCCCTGCAGACCGCCCGCTGGTCGACCCGAAGAACGTCTTCCAGGTCGGTATACGTTCGGTCGACGACCGCGAACGCGAAGAGATCACCGAGCATGGCGTACGCGTCTTTGATATGCGCGCCGTCGACGAGCTCGGCATGGCCCACATAATGCGCCAGATCCTCGAAGAGGTTCGCGCCGCCAACGGCCTGCTGCATGTCAGCCTCGATGTCGACTTCATGGACCCGGAACTCGCGCCCGGCGTCGGCACCACCGTTCCCGGCGGCGCCACCTTCCGCGAAGCGCACCTGATCATGGAAATGCTTTGGGAAAGCGGGCTCGTTTCCTCGCTCGACGTCGTCGAGCTCAACCCTTTCCTTGATGACCGCGGCAAGAGCGCGCGCATCCTGGTCGAACTGACGGCGAGCCTCTTCGGTCGCCGCGTGCTCGACCGGCCGACCCGCAGCGCCTGAGACAATAAACGGAGGACGATGCATGAATACGACGGCAGCCCTGATTGAAACCGAATACCGGCTCGGCGCGCATAACTACAAGCCACTCGACGTGGTGCTCTCGCGCGGCGAAGGCGTCTACGTCTGGGACATGGAGGGCAATCGCTACCTCGACTGCCTCTCGGCCTATTCTGCTGTCAACCAGGGCCACTGCCATCCGAAGATCCTGCAGGCGATGATGGAGCAAGCGCAGAAGCTGACGCTCACCTCCCGCGCCTTCCGCAACGACCAACTCGCGCATTTCTACGAAGAAATCGCAGCGCTGACCGGCTCGCACAAGGTGCTGCCGATGAACTCCGGCGCCGAAGCCGTCGAGACCGCGGTCAAGGCCGTGCGCAAGTGGGGCTACGAGGTCAAGGGTGTGGCCGAGAACCGCGCCGAGATCATCGTCTGCTCCAACAACTTCCACGGCCGCACCATGGGCATCGTCGGCTTCTCGACCGATCCGGACGCCCGCACCGGCTTCGGCCCGTTCGCACCGGGCTTCAAGGTCGTGCCCTTCGGGGACATCGAGGCCTTCCGGGCTGCGATCAACGAAAACACCGTCGCTTTCCTGGTCGAGCCGATCCAGGGCGAAGCCGGTGTCATCGTCCCGCCGGTCGGCTACTTCACGACGGTACGCGAACTCTGCACCAGGCACGGCATCACGCTGATCCTCGACGAAATCCAGACCGGCCTCGGCCGCACCGGCAAGCTGCTTGCCGAGGAGCACGAAGGCATCGAGGCCGACGTGACGCTGATCGGCAAGGCGCTGTCCGGCGGCTTCTACCCGGTCTCGGCCGTGCTTTCGAATTCCGAAGTACTCGGCGTGCTGAAGCCGGGCCAGCACGGCTCCACCTTCGGCGGAAACCCACTCGCCTGCGCCATCGCCCGCGCAGCGTTGAAGGCGCTGACCGAAGAAGGCATGATCGAAAACTCGGCACAGATGGGCGAGCGCTTTCAAAAGGGCCTCACCGACATCCGCTCCAACATCATCAAGGACGTGCGCGGTCGCGGCCTGATGCTGGCAGTAGAACTCGTCCCGGAAGCCGGCGGCGCCCGCAGATATTGCGAAGCGCTGAAGGAACGTGGCATCCTTGCCAAGGACACCCACGGCGACACCATCCGCATCGCCCCGCCGCTCGTCATCACCGCCGATCAGGTGGATTGGGCGGTCGAGCAGTTCGCGGCCGTCCTCGCCTCCGCCTGATATCGGCTCCGATCTGCCCCGATCGTTTTCGGGGCAGATCGTCCTTGAAGCGAGCAATTCCGGACGGAAAACCGCTTCACACTTTTCCTGGAACTGCACTAAGCACTTGCAAAAGCAAGTCTTAACGAATCCCGGCCTATAGTCCCTTCCCAAAGCGCAAAGCGGTTCCTCCGCGCATGATGCAGCTGCGCCCCGCCGGATGTGATCGGCGGACTGTAAGGATTTCTCCCCGACGGAACATCGCCGCGCTCTCACGCGCCGGCAGCCATGCGGAGACATCTCGAGTTTGGCGATGTCGCGCCCACGGGCGTCGACCGGAAAGCTGGAAGGACCTTCGATGACAAGCACACTCAGGACGGCTGGTTTCGACGGCGAGACGCTGGAGATCATTGCGTTCCGCCTCCACGATCAGGAATTCTGCGTCAAGACCACGACGATCCGCGAAATCCGCGGTTGGGCGCCGTCGACCCCAATTCCGCATTCGCCGCCGGAAGTAATCGGTGTCATGAACCTGCGTGGCACGGTGATCCCGATCATCGACCTCGCCCACAAGCTCGGCATGAAATCGACCACCGCCAACGAGCGCAGCGCCATCGTCGTTGCCGAAGTGCACAACATGGTGATCGGCCTCGTCGTCGATCGGGTCTCCGACATCCTCACCGTTCAGGGCAGCCAGGTGCAGCCTGTGCCGGAAGTGACCGCATCCTTCGACAAGAGCTTCGCCGAAGGCATCATCGCCAACGAGAACGGCATGATCTGCTTCCTCAATCTGGCACGCATGTTCAAGGAACGTGAGGTCGAAGAACTGGCCGCCTGACCCCGTATCGGCCTGCCACAAGCTATCTCAAGGCCATCCTGCACACGGCAGGGTGGCCTTTGCTTTTTTCATTGCCGACTCGGCAACCATTGAGAATTAGAAATAAAGAATCCACTAATTCAACTAGGATGTGACATGTGAGTTTTTGCAACTGAAATTTGACAGTTGCTATTTTAACATCCGCTTAATAGTCCTGTTACTAACCTAGATTGCATAAACACGGCGCCTTGGGCATGAAGCCGGCAGTTCGAACTCTCCCAACGAAGCACGAAGCCGCTGACCCGGAAGGGCCGGCCGTAGAACGGACCAGACATTTTCGGCAAGCCGGCCTTTGTCCTTGTCCAGAGAGTTGCGCCGCTTTGGCCCCGCAAGCCCTGTCGACAGCACGCACGAACACCGGTCTGAACCACGAACCAGATCAGAGGGTTATCATGTTCACTCTCGGAAAAATCGCGGATGCGAGCCAGATCGTCGCCGCACTTTCAAAATCGCAAGCCATCATCCAGTTCGACCTGACCGGCAAGATCCTGACCGCCAACGAGAACTTCTGCCAGGCACTCGGCTACACCCTCCAGGAAATCGTCGGCCAGCACCATCGCATGTTCTGCACCGCCGACTATGCCCAGACGCAAGAGTATCGCGACTTCTGGGCCCGGCTCGGCCGCGGCGAATTCGACGCCAATGCCTACAAGCGCATCGCCAAGGGCGGCCGCGAAATCTGGATCCAGGCGACCTACAACCCGGTTTTCCGCAACGGCAAACCCTATAAGGTCGTGAAGCTTGCAACCGACATCACCGCGGCCAAGGCGCGGGCGACCGAGGACGCCGGCAAGCTCGACGCGATCTCCCGCTCGCAGGCGGTGATCGAGTTTACGCCCTCGGGCGAGATCCTGACCGCCAACGAAAACTTCTGCGCCGCCCTCGGCTACAACCTCCAGGAAATCCAGGGCAAGCATCACAGCATGTTCTGCGAGCCGAACTATGCCCGCACCGCCGAATATGCCGACTTCTGGAAACGTCTCGCCGCCGGCGAGTTCTTCTCCAACGAATTCGTGCGCTACGGCAAGGGTGGCAAGGAAATCTGGATCCAGGCCGCATACAACCCGATCCGCGACTTCAGCGGCAAGGTCTACAAAGTGGTCAAGTTCGCGACCGATGTCAGCGAGCGCATGAGCGCGATCAACAGCCTCGGCGCCGGCTTGAGAGCCCTCGCCGAAGGCGATCTAACCCGCAGCCTCGACACGCCCTTCGTGCCCAGCATGGAAACGGTACGGACCGACTTCAACGATGCGACCGCCAAGCTGCGCGAGGCAATGCGCACCGTCGGCGACAACGCCAGCGCGATCGCTTCCGGTGCCCGCGAGATCCGCGCCGCCGCCGACGACCTGTCGAAACGCACGGAGCAGCAGGCTGCCTCCGTGGAGGAGACCGCCGCAGCGCTCGACGAGATTACCACGACGGTCGCCGACTCCAGCCGCCGTGCTGAAGAGGCGGGCGGGCTGGTCGCCAAGACCAAGGCCGGCGCCGAGCGCTCCGGCAACGTGGTCAAGAGCGCCATTGGCGCAATGGGTCAGATCGAACAATCGTCCCGCGAAATTTCCAACATCATCGGCGTCATCGACGACATTGCCTTCCAGACCAACCTCCTGGCGCTCAATGCAGGCGTCGAGGCGGCGCGGGCCGGAGAAGCCGGCAAGGGTTTTGCGGTCGTCGCCCAGGAGGTGCGCGAACTGGCGCAACGATCGGCCAGCGCGGCCAAGGACATCAAGGCACTGATCGGCGCCTCGACCGAACACGTCAAGAACGGCGTGTCGCTCGTCGGCCAGACCGGCACAGCCCTCGAAGAGATCCTGACCCAGGTCCAGGAAATCAACGCCAACGTCTCGGCGATCGTCGAGGCCGCCCGCGAACAATCGACCGGCCTCAAGGAAATCAACCAGGCGGTCAACTCGATGGACCAGGCGACCCAGCAGAACGCCGCGATGGTCGAAGAAAGCACGGCCGCAAGCCACGCCATGGCCCGTGAAGCCGAAGCCTTGCACGAACTGCTGAGGCAGTTCCGCTACGGCCATGAAGCCCAGATCATCGACGCGAATCGCCACTTCGACGATCGCGCGCAGCCAACCCGGCTGCATTCAACCGCCCGCGCCATGCGCGGCGGACAAAGAACAAGCCTTGCCGCGGCACCGGCCGCGGATGGCTGGCAGAATTTCTGAGCGCACATCCCTGCACCCCGCGCTCGGGAATGGGGAAGGCGGCGACCGGTCGTCGCCTTCCCTTAAATCTTTTCAGGAGAAGTGCTCGTTTGGAAAGCGCTCTATCGGCTGAGCGCGTAGAGCCTGCCGCGGTGGCGAAGGTAGGTTAAGCGGCTTCCGGACGTTTGATCTTCGGCGCCGCTTCCAGCACCAGCGGCGTCAGCCCCTCGCCGCCCTTGTCGATGTGCTCGAACAATTTGCGCCGCATGCGCGGCTCCCAGTATTTGTTGATATGGGTTGCGACGCCCTGGGCCGCCTCGCTCTGCGGCTGGCTTTTGAAGAAAGTGGCGATCTGGTTCGCCATGTAGATCAGCTTGGCGTTGGTGTTGTCATGCGACATCGGCTACAGCTCCGGACTTGATACGTTCGGCATGGGTGAAAATCTCGAATTCATCGCCGCGCACGAGCGCAATCAGCGTCATGCCCGCGGCTTCGGCCGTGCGGATGGCAAGCGCCGTCGGTGCCGAAATGGCGATGATGACGGGGCTGCCGACGACGGCCGTCTTCTGCACCATCTCGACGGACACCCGGCTGGTGACGACGACGGCGCCCTCGCTCCCCTTGAAGCCGGCGCGCGCGGCAGCACCCACCAGCTTGTCGAGGGCATTGTGGCGACCGACATCCTCACGGACTGCGATGAGCCCGCGGCCCGGGACGTAGAAAGCGGCACCGTGCACGGCGCGCGTCTCGAAATGCAGCGGCTGCTGGCCGTTGAGCAGCGACACGGCCGAAACCACATCCTCTTGCGACAGCGTCAGCTTCGAGCGGGAAACATCCGGCGTCGGCCGCACCGCCTGCTCGATCGATTCGATACCGCAAAGGCCGCAGCCGACCGGCCCCGCCATGTGGCGGCGGCGCTTGCGCAGCATGTCGTTCTCTTCGTCCTGAAGCACGATCTGCAAGTCGATGCCGAGATTGCCGGCGACCGTCTCGGCGACGACCTCGACCGTTTCGATCTGACCGGGATCGGTAATGATGCCCTCGGTCAGGCTGAAGCCGACGGCGAAATCCTCGAGATCACCGGGTGTCGCCATCATCACCGCATGGGTCGAACCACCATAGCTGAAGGCAATCGGCGTCTCCTCGGGCACGGCACGCGCGCCGTCCCGAAGCGCGCCGTTGCGGCGGGCGGCCTCGGGTACGGTCTTGGATGTTTTAAACGTCGCCATGATCGATCGCGGTGCGAGCCGTCACTCCGCCGCCTCCAGCTTGCCGGAAATCCGGCGCGACTGGCGGGCTTGCTCGTCGTAATCCTGTTGCCAGTCGGACGGCCCGTTCGACGGCATCACCTGCACCGCGGTCACCTTGTATTCCGGGCAGTTCGTCGCCCAGTCGGAGAAGTCGGTGGTGATGACGTTCGCCTGCGTCGTCGGATGGTGGAAGGTCGTGTAGACGACGCCGGGCGCGACGCGATCGGTGATCAGCGAGCGAAGGGTCGTTTCTCCCGCACGGCTGGTCAGCCTGATCCAGTCGCCGTCACGGATGCCGCGCTGTTCGGCATCGTGCGGATGGATTTCCAGGCGGTCTTCCGCATGCCAGACGACGTTGTCTGTGCGCCGCGTCTGGGCGCCGACATTGTACTGGCTGAGGATACGGCCTGTCGTCAGCAGCAACGGGAAGCGCGGGCCGGTGCGTTCGTCCGTCGCAACATATTCGGTGCGGATGAACTTGCCCTTGCCGCGCACGAAGCCATCGACATGCATGATCGGCGATCCCTCGGGATGCGCCTCGTTGCAGGGCCACTGCACGGAACCCATCTTCTCGAGATAGTCGTAGGAAACGAGCGCGAAGCTCGGTGTGGTCGCGGCGATCTCGTCCATGATCTCGGAGGGGTGGCGGTAGTTCCAGTTGAGCCCCATCGCCTGGGCGAGCTTCTGCGTGACTTCCCAGTCGGCATAGCCGTTCTTCGGCGTCATCACCTTGCGCACCCGGTTGATGCGGCGCTCCGCATTGGTGAAGGTGCCGTCCTTTTCGAGGAACGTCGAGCCCGGCAGGAAGACATGCGCATAGTTGGCCGTCTCGTTGAGGAAGAGGTCGTGCACGACGACGCATTCCATCGCGGCGAGGCCGGCGGCGACATGCTTGGTGTCCGGGTCGGACTGCAGGATGTCCTCGCCCTGGATGTAAAGGGCCTTGAAGGTGCCGTCGACCGCGGCATCGAGCATGTTGGGGATGCGCAGGCCGGGCTCGTTGGAGATCTCGACGCCCCAGAGCTTCTCGAAAGTCTCGCGGGTCGCGTCGTCGGAGATGTGGCGGTAGCCCGGCAGCTCGTGCGGGAACGAACCCATGTCGCAGGAGCCCTGCACGTTGTTCTGGCCGCGCAGCGGGTTCACGCCGACGCCGGGCCGGCCGATGTTGCCGGTGACCATGGCGAGGTTGGCGATCGCCATGACCGTGGTCGAGCCCTGGCTGTGCTCGGTAACGCCGAGGCCGTAATAGATCGCGCCGTTGCCGCCGGTGGCATAGAGCCTGGCCGCGCCACGCACGAGATCGGCCGGTACGCCGGTATAGGCTTCCGTCGCTTCCGGGCTGTGCTGCGGCTCCGCAACGAAGGCTGCCCAGTCTTCATATTCCGACCAGTCGCAACGCTCGCGGATGAACTTTTCGTCCGAGAGGCCTTCAGTGACGATCACATGGGCGATCGCCGTCAGGATCGCGACATTGGTGCCGGGTTTCAGCGGCAGGTGATAGGCGGCTTCCACATGCGGCGAGCGGACGATGTCGGTGCGGCGCGGATCGATGACGATCAGCTTGGCGCCTTCACGCAGCCGCTTCTTCAGCCGCGAGCCGAAGACCGGATGACCGTCGGTCGGGTTGGCGCCGATGATGACCGCGACATCGGTGAATTCGACCGAATCGAAATTCTGCGTGCCGGCCGACGTGCCGAAGGCCTGGCCGAGACCGTATCCGGTCGGCGAGTGGCACACGCGGGCACAGGTGTCGACATTGTTGTTGCCGAAGCCGGCGCGCACCAGCTTCTGCACCAGGTAGGTCTCTTCATTGGTGCAGCGCGACGAGGTGATGCCACCGACCGAATCGCGGCCGTACTGATACTGGATCCGCCGGAACTCGGAAGCCACATGCGCATAGGCCTCCTCCCAGGTGACCTCGCGCCAGGGATCGGAGATCTTCTCGCGGATCATCGGGTTGAGGATGCGGTCCTTGTGGTTGGAATAGCCATAGGCGAAGCGGCCCTTGACGCAGGAATGGCCGCGGTTCGCCTGACCATCCTTCCACGGCACCATGCGCACCAGTTCTTCGCCGCGCATTTCCGCCTTGAACGAGCAGCCGACGCCGCAATAGGCGCAGGTCGTCACGACCGAATGCTCGGGCTGGCCGATCTCGATCACCGACTTCTCGGTGAGCGTCGCGGTTGGACAGGCCTGCACGCAGGCGCCGCAGGAGACGCATTCCGAAGACAGGAAGTCTTCCGCCATGCCGGCCGAAACGCGGCTGTCGAAACCACGGCCGCCGATCGTCAGCGCGAACGTACCCTGCACTTCCTCGCAGGCGCGCACACAGCGCGAGCAGACGATGCATTTGGCGGGATCATAGGTGAAGTAGGGATTGGACTCGTCCTTCGGCATCCACTTGGCGTTGATCTCGCCATTGTTGCGCGCCGTCACGTGGTTCTCGCCCTCATAGCCGTAGCGCACGTCGCGCAGCCCCACGGCGCCGGCCATGTCCTGCAACTCGCAATCGCCATTGGCCGCACAGGTCAGACAGTCGAGCGGGTGGTCGGAGATATAGAGCTCCATCACCCCGCGCCGCACATCCTTCAGACGCGGCGTCTGGGTGGAGACTTCGATGCCGGCTGCGACCGGCGTCGTGCAGGATGCCGGCATGCCGGCGCGTCCCTTGATCTCGACGAGACAGAGCCGGCAGGAGCCGAACGCATCCATCATGTCCGACGCACAGAGCTTCGGCACTTCGATGCCGGCATCCATCGCCGCCCGCATGATCGAGGTACCCTCGGGCACAGTAACCTCGCGCCCGTCGATCTTGAGCGTCACCAGCTTTTCGGACTTCGAAGCAGGAGTGCCGTAGTCGATTTCATGAATGAGAGACATGGTCTTCCTCCTCACTCCGCCGCTTCAACGCGCGGTGCCGGCTGAAAATCATCCGGGAAATGGGTCATGGCGCTCATGACGGGATAGGGCGTAAAGCCGCCCAGCGCACAGAGCGAACCGAACTTCATCGTGTTGCAGAGATCGGCGAGCAGTTCGCGGTTCTTCTCCGGCTCGATGCCGGCGGCGATCTTGTCGGCGACCTCGACACCGCGCGTCGACCCTATGCGGCAGGGCGTGCACTTGCCGCAGCTTTCGACCGCGCAAAACTCCATGGCGAAACGTGCCTGGTGCAGCATGTCGACGGTATCGTCGAAGACGACGATGCCGGCATGGCCGATGAGGCCGTCACGCGCGGCAAAGGCTTCGTAGTCGAACGGCGTGTCGAACAGCGCCCGCGGGAAATAGGCGCCGAGCGGGCCGCCGACCTGCACGGCCTTCACCGGCCGGCCGCTTGCCGTGCCGCCGCCGATGTGATCGACGATCTCGCCGAGCGCCAGGCCGAAGGCGGTCTCAAAGAGGCCGGCATGCTTGACGTTGCCGGCGATCTGGATCGGGATCGTGCCGCGCGAACGGCCCATGCCGAAGTCGCGGTAGTAGGCAGCGCCCTTGTCCATGATGATGGGGACGGAGGCGAGCGAGATCACGTTGTTGATCACGGTCGGGCAGTCGAAGAGGCCCTTGTGCGCCGGAAGCGGCGGCTTGGCCCGCACGATGCCGCGCTTGCCTTCGAGGCTGTTCAGAAGCGCCGTCTCCTCGCCGCAGACATAGGCGCCGGCGCCGGTGCGCACCTCCATGTCGAAGGCACGGCCGGAGCCGAGCACCGAGGTGCCGAGCACGCCGGCCTTGCGGGCGATCTCGATCGCCTCGGCCATCGCCGCGATCGCATGCGGGTATTCGGAGCGGGTGTAGATGAAACCCTTGCTGGCGCCCGTCGCGATGCCGGCGATCGCCATGCCCTCGATCAGCACGAAGGGATCACCCTCCATGATCATCCGGTCGGCAAAGGTGCCGCTATCGCCTTCATCCGCGTTGCAGACGATGTACTTCCGGTCGCCCGCAGCATCGAGAACGGTCTTCCACTTGATGCCGGTCGGAAAGCCCGCGCCGCCACGACCGCGAAGGCCGCTTTCGGTCACCTGCGCGACAATGTCCTGCGGCGCCATGGCAATGGCATTGCGCAGACCGGCGAGCCCACCATGGGCCTGGTAGTCGTCGAGCGACAGGGGATCGATGATGCCGCAGCGGGCAAAGGTCAGTCTCGTCTGCTGCTTGAGGAAGGGGATGTCCTCGGTCTTCCCGAGACAGAGCGCGTGATCGCCGCCGTCAAGCAGGCCGGCATCCAGCAGCGAGATCACGTCGCGGGCCTTGACCGGGCCATAGGCAACACGGCCACCCGCCGTTTCCACCTCGACCAGGGGTTCCAGCCAGTGCATGCCGCGCGAACCGTTGCGCACGATCGTGGCATCGAGGCCGCGTGCGCCGATCGCCTCGGCCATGGCCTTGGCAACCTTCTCCGCACCGAGCGCTATCGCCGCGGCATCGCGCGGGATGTAGATCTTGGCCGTCATCGCCGGGCCTCCTGAACGAGCGCTTCGAGTTCAGCGGCATCGACCCGGGCATGCACCTCTCCGTCGAGCATGGCGGAGGGTGCGCAGGAACAGAGCCCGAGACAGTAGACCGGCTCCAGCGTCACGGCGCCATCCGGGGTCGTCTGGTGAAAATCGATGCCGAGCAACCGCTTCGCCCGCTCGGCAAGCTGATCGCCACCCATCGACTGACAGGCTTCGGCCCGACAGAGCTTCAGCACGTGGCGCCCGGCCGGATGCTCGCGGAAGTCATGGTAGAAGGTCATGACCCCGTAGACTTCGGCGCGCGACAGGTTGAGCTCGCGCGCTATCACCGGAAGACATTCCTGCGGCACATGGCCGAATTCTTCCTGGATCTCGTGCAGGATCGGCAGCAGCGGCCCTTCGAGCCCCTTCAGCGCCTCGACGATGGCGAGCGTGGTATCCGCGATATCGGCGCGCGGCTGATGGATATTCAACGGGAGCCCTCCCGGCTCGTGGGCGAGGCGGCGACACCCGAAACGGGCGAGCGGCCCAGCCGACATTTCACTTCTGGCGAAGGCCGTTCCTCGGCGGTCTCCGGCCATGATCAAAAAGCTTCGCGCTTATGGCCCCATGGGTCAATAAGGCTGTTCCGTCGATCGATAGAAAAAATCTATCAAGCCTGGTTTCGCTCGCCCAGGATACGCGCCTCGTGCAGCAAAGCGGAGACGAGTGGCGTAAACGGTTCGCGATGTGTCGCAACCAGGCCGACCGTGTGGCGGGCATCCGGATCGACGATCGGGATCATCCGGATATCCTCGTGAAAACCAAATGATTTCGCGACGTTGAACGGCATGATGCTGGCCCATCGGCCGGTGCGCACGTGCGAAAAAAGCACGATCATCGAGTTCGATTCGAGCGTCGGCTTGGCCACGGCGCCCGCTTCGGAAAAATGCTGGTTTATGATGCGACGGTTCTGCATGTCGGCCGTCAATAGACAAAGCCGAACGTCGCTAACCTCTTTCCACGTCACGCTTTCCCGCTCCGAAAGCGGCGTACCGGCGGCGGTGACGAGGTGGTAGCGCTCGACCTGAAGCGGAACGCTGGTCACCCGGCCGAGCGGCTCGTTCTCCAGATAGGTCAAGCCGGCATCGATCTCGAGGTTTTCGAGCAGCGCCAGGATCTGCACCGATGTCGTCGACAGCACGGAAAAGGTAACGTCCGGGTGCTTTTCCTGGAACGGCGCCGTCAGCATCGGCACCATGGCGAGCGTCGTCGGCACGGCCGCCAGGCGGATGTGACCGGAAAGACCCTTGCGCGCCGCCCGCATCTCCTCCCGCATGGTGCGGGTGTCGCCGACAATGCGCCGAGCCCATTCGAGCACCCGCTGACCCTCCGGCGTCAGCCCCTGGAAGCGCGAACCACGGCTGACCAGCATGACACCGAGCTGATCCTCCAGCTGGCGAATGGCCGCAGACAGCGTCGGCTGCGTCACCCCGCATTCCTCCGCCGCGCGACCGAAGTGCCGTTCGCGCGCAAGGACGAGGAACATTTCCAGCTTATCGATCATATCCGGCTTTCAGTTATTGTGGCTCTGCCCCTCACCCTGACCCTCTCCCCGCTTGCGGGGCGAGGGGACGTGGCGCTTCGCGTGGTAGCCCCTTCAGGATGCGAGCCCCGAATGGAGTGGACGAAGCCAGCGGACGCCGCAGCCGACTTCATCTACCGCTCAAACGATCAACTGGCCACCATTGACCTCGAGCACCTGCCCCGTGATGTAGCCCGACAGCGCATGCGAGGCGAGGAAGAGATAAGCAGGCGCACAATCCTCCGCCGTTCCAAGCCGCCCGAGCGGGATGGTCTTGCGGGTCGCCTCCAGTTTCTCCGGCGACGAATAGCGTTCGTGGAAATCGGTGGTAATCGTGCCGGGCGAGACGCAATTGACCCGGATCCCCTCGGGCGCGAGTTCGCGGGCCAGCGCCTTGGAATAGGTGGAAACGAAAGCCTTGGTCGCCGAATAGATCGAAGAGCCGGCGCTGCCCCCGGTCAGTGCCGAGATCGACACCGTGTTGACGACGGCCGGATGCGTGCCCTTGCGCAGGAGCGGCAGCATGGCCCGCGTCATCTCTACGACCGCCGTCTGGTTGAGCTGAACGACAGTCTGATACTGCTCGTCAGTGAGCTCCGCCGCGGGAAAGCGACCGACCATCGTGCCGGCATTGTTGATGAGGATATCGACGCTGCCGAACCGGCTGCGCACCACGTCGGCCAGCCCCTCGACACCACCGGGTGCCAGGAAGTCTGCAGTGGCGACGTGCGCCCGGCCTTCCGTTGCCGCCGATTCGAGAAAATCGGGCAATTCACCGATCGACCGGCCGGCATGAACCAGCACGTGCGCGCCGCAATCCAGAAACTGCCGCGCCACCTCCAGCCCGATGCCGCGCCCGGCCCCGGTGACGACGACGGTCATGCCTTTGAACAAGGCCGGATGAAACATGTCTTTCCCCTCTTCATTCCTCGGGCAGCGTCGCCCATCGCCGAAACGAATGCAACGCGCTCCGGCATTTTAAACCATGACGAAACCGGTTTCACGATAAACGCCGATTTAGGAAATTGCGCAGCTTTCGTTTTCGCATATTATGAAAGAAAACGAAAATGAGGAGGATGGAATGTATCTGACAGGTCGGCAGGCGGAGATTCTGGAATTGGCAAAAAGCGAAGGTCGTGTGCTCGTGGAAGAGCTGGCGCAGCGCTTTTCCGTGACCCCGCAAACGATCCGAAAGGACCTGAACGATCTCTGCGACGCCAAGGTTCTGAACCGCATTCACGGCGGTGCGATCTTCCCGAGTGGCAAGGAAAACGTCAAATACGATGCCCGCCGCCAGATCGCGGCGCCGGAGAAACAGGCAATCGGCAAGGCTGCCGCCGAGCTCATCCCCGACAATGCCTCGCTCTTCATCAATATCGGCACTACGACGGAAGCCGTCGGCGAGGCCCTTCTCGACCACAAGGAATTGATGGTCATCACCAACAACATCAATGTCGCCAACCGCTTACGTGTTTTCCCCTCGATCGAGGTGGTGATCACCGGTGGCGTCGTGCGCGGCTCGGACGGCGGCATCGTCGGCGAGGCCGCCGTCGACTTCATCAAGCAGTTCAAGGTCGACTTCGCCGTCATCGGCGCCTCGGCGATCGACCATGACGGCGCGCTGCTCGATTTCGATTTCCGCGAAGTGAAAGTCGCGCAGGCGATCATCGCCAATGCGCGCCATGTCATCCTCGTTTCCGATTCGACCAAGTTCGAAAGAACCGCACCGGTGCGTATCGGTCATATCTCGCAGGTTCAGACCTTCATCACCGATCGTTGCACACTCGAAAACGTGAGAAAAATCTGTGCTGAACAGGACGTTCGGCTGATCGAAACCGACGCCTGAATCGGGAGGATTAGGCACCCCTAAAGATTCGGGGCGCATTCGTTTGACATTCGATATGTTTTCGTTTTAACTGATTTCACTTTCGCTGACGCATCAATTTGTGCATCGCGAAACGTGGAGGGGAAACAGCAGTGTCAGAGCAGGCAATCTACGACGTCTTCGTCATCGGCGGCGGCATCAACGGATGCGGCATCGCGCGCGACGCGGTCGGCCGCGGATATTCGGTCGCATTGGCCGAAATGAACGATTTCGCTTCCGGCACCTCTTCCGGCTCCACCAAGCTCATTCACGGCGGCCTGCGCTATCTCGAACATTACGAGTTCCGGCTGGTGCGCGAAGCGCTGATGGAGCGCGAAGTGCTCTGGGCGATGGCGCCGCATGTCATCTGGCCGATGCGCTTCGTGCTGCCTTATCACAAGGGTGGCCTGCGACCGGCCTGGCTCATCCGCCTCGGCCTCTTCCTTTACGATCATATCGGCGGCCGAAAGCTGCTGCCGGCGACGGCGACGCTGGACATGAACCGCGACCCAGCCGGAAAGCCGCTGAAGCGCCTGTTCAACAAGGCATTCGAATACTCCGACGGCTGGGTCAACGATGCCCGCCTCGTGGTCTTGAACGCCCGCGACGCAGCAGACCGCGGCGCCGTCATCATGGCGCGCACCCGTGTCGTCTCCGCGCGCCGCGACGGCGCGCTCTGGACGATCGAAACCGAAAACCAGGCGACGGGCGAACGCAAGACCCTGAAGGCCCGCATGCTCATCAATGCCGCCGGTCCCTGGGTCGATGCGGTGCTTTCCGGCGCGCTCGGCAAGAACGATGTCCACAATGTCCGCCTCGTGCAGGGCAGCCACATCGTGGTGAAGAAGAAGTTCGACGATCCGCGCGCTTATTTCTTCCAGAACCCGGATGGCCGCATCATGTTCGCCATCCCTTACGAAGAAGATTTCACGCTGATCGGCACCACCGATCGCGATTACGCGGGCAATCCCTCGGACGTCCGCATTAGCGACGCCGAGATCGACTATCTCTGCAGCGCGGCGAGCGAGTATTTTCTGGAGCCGGTAAGGAAAGACGACATCGTCTGGACCTATTCGGCCGTGCGCCCGCTCTATGACGACGGCGCCAGCAAGGCACAGGAAGCAACCCGCGACTACGTGCTGCGCGTCGAGGGCGACAAGGACACAGCCCCCCTGCTCAATGTCTTCGGCGGCAAGCTCACGACCTACCGCCGCCTCGGCGAATCCGCGCTGGAAAAGATCGGTGAAACGATCGGCGTCAAAGGGGCGAAATGGACGGCGGGATCGAAGCTTCCGGGCGGTGATTTTCCGGCTCAAGGCTATGCCGATGAGGTCGCAAGGCTGCGGAAACAATACTCTTTCCTTGCCCCCGCACATGCCCGCCGCCTCGTGCGCCTTTACGGCACACGCGCCGCGGCGCTTCTGGGTTCGGCTTCGAACGAGGCCGGCCTCGGCCACCGCTTCGGCGCCGATCTCTACGAGGTCGAGGTCCAGTGGTTGATGACGCAGGAATGGGCACGGCACGCCGAGGACGTGCTGTGGCGCCGGACCAAGTTGGGACTGAAGCTGACGCCCGGCGAGGCGGCAGCGCTGGAGGAATACATGCGGGGCGCGGCTAACGCAGCCGCCTGAGGACGCTCGCATTCAGAAGCATTTCCAGCGAAATCGCGCAGCGGTTTCTGCGTCCGGAGATGTGAAATACGACGACATGGAGCGTTTCCGCACGGCGTGGAAACGCTCTGGACTGCCGACAGGCTGGGTGGAGAATTCAATGCTTGAAATGAAGAAGATATCCAAGGTCGTGGGCGGGGAGACGCATATCTACCCGACCGACCTGGTGCTGGAGAGGGGGTCGCTGAACGTGCTGCTCGGCCCGACCCTTTCCGGCAAGACGTCGCTGATGCGGCTGATGGCCGGTCTCGACAAGCCCGCTTCCGGTTCGCTGACTTTCGATGGTGCCGACGTCACCGGCTTGCCGGTACAAAAGCGTTCGGTCGCCATGGTCTACCAGCAGTTCATCAACTATCCGGCGATGACGGTCTATGAGAACATCGCCTCGCCGATGCGCATCAGCGGCGCGGATGCTGCTACCATCGACCGCGAAGTGCGCAAGGCTGCCGATCTCCTGAAGCTGACACCTTATCTCGATCGCACACCGCTCAATCTCTCGGGTGGCCAGCAGCAGCGCACGGCACTCGCCCGCGCCATCGTCAAGAACGCCGATCTCGTGCTGCTCGACGAACCGCTCGCCAACCTCGACTATAAGCTGCGCGAGGAACTGCGCGAGGAGCTGCCGAAGATCTTCGCCGCGTCCGGCGCCATCTTCGTCTATGCGACGACCGAACCTTCGGAGGCATTGCTGCTCGGCGGCAATACGGCGGCCCTCAGCCAGGGCCGCATCACCCAGTTCGGCAAGACGATCGACGTCTATCGCCGCCCGGTCGACCTCATCACCGCCCGCACCTTCGCCGACCCGCCGCTGAACTGCATCGAACTGGTCAAATCAGGCTCCGCCTTCACGCTCGACAGCAAGTCCGTGCTCGCCGTTCCGGCGCATCTGGCTGGCATCGCCGACGGTCGTTGCACCGTCGCCTTCCAGCCGCATCACATCTCCTTCGACCGCCCCCAGGGCGGCGGCGATGCGCTCACCGTCAAGACGGCGATCTCCGAAATCGCCGGCTCGGAAAGCTTCATTCACGTCGGCTTTGCCAATGCGCGCTGGGTCATGCTGGCGCCGGGCATTCACGACATCGAACCAGACGCGACCCTCGAGGTCTTCGTCGATACCCGCCATCTCATGGCTTTCGGGCCGGATGGTCGCGCCATCGGCGGCACGGCCTAAAGGAGGCGCTGGGAGGAAAACATGGCACGCATCGACCTTGAACATATCCGCCACGCCTATGGCGCCAAGCCGAAGTCGGAAAACGACTACGCGCTGAAGGAAGTGCATCACGAATGGAACGACGGCGGCGCCTACGCGCTGCTCGGTCCGTCCGGCTGCGGCAAGACCACGCTGCTCAACATCATCTCGGGCCTGATCAACCCGTCGGAAGGACGCATCCTCTTCGACGGCAAGGACGTGACGCATCTCTCCACGCAGGAACGCAACATCGCCCAGGTGTTCCAGTTCCCGGTCATTTACGACACGATGACGGTCTACGACAATCTGGCCTTCCCCTTGCGCAACCGGCATGTGCCGGAAGCCGAGGTCGATCGCCGGGTCAAGGAGACGATCGAGATGATCGGCCTTGGCGGCTGGGCGAAGAAGACCGCCCGCGGCCTTACCGCCGACCAGAAGCAGAAGATCTCGCTCGGCCGCGGCCTCGTGCGCAACGACGTCAGCGCCATCCTGTTCGACGAGCCGCTGACCGTAATCGATCCCGAAATGAAATGGGTGCTGCGCTCGCAGATCAAGCGGCTGCACAAGCAGTTCGGCTTCACCATGGTCTACGTCACCCACGACCAGACCGAGGCGCTCACCTTCGCCGACAAGGTCGTCGTCATGTATGACGGCCAGATCGTGCAGATCGGCACACCGGCGGAACTCTTCGAGCGCCCGCGGCATACCTTCGTCGGCTACTTCATCGGCTCGCCGGGCATGAACGTGCTGCCGGTCAAGCTCGACGGCAGCACCGCGACGGTTGGCGGCGAGCAGGTGGGTCTCACCTTCCAGCCCAAGGTCAGGGCCGGCGCCAAGACCGAGCTCGGCATCCGCCCGGAATTTGTTTCGCTCAGCCGCGAAGGCATGCCGGTCGCGATCACCAAGGTCGAGGATATCGGTCGCCACAAGATCGTGCGCGCCCGTTTCGCCGATCAGCCGATCTCGATCATCGTCGATGAAGACGGCGAAATCCCTGCCGAGCCGCGCGTCACCTTCGATCCGAAAGCCATCAACATCTACGCCGATTCCTGGCGCGTCGGCGAGGAGGCCTGACCATGGAGAAAACCTGGAACAACAAGGCCTGGTTCATGGTGCTGCCGGTCCTCGTGCTGGTCGCCTTCTCGGCCGTCATCCCGCTGATGACCGTCGTCAACTATTCGATCCAGGACACCTTCGGCAACAACCAGTTCTTCTGGGCCGGCACCGACTGGTATGTCCAGGTGCTGACGTCGGACCGCTTCTGGGACGCGCTCACCCGCAACCTGATCTTCTCGGCGATCATCCTCGCCATTGAAATTCCGCTCGGCATCGTCATCGCGCTCAACATGCCGAAGAAGGGTCTCGGCGTGCCGGTCTGCCTCGTCCTGATGGCGCTGCCGCTCCTGATCCCGTGGAACGTCGTCGGCACCATCTGGCAGGTCTTCGGCCGTGTCGACATCGGCCTGCTCGGCCGCACGCTCGAGGCGATCGGCATCAACTACAACTACGTACAGAACCCGGTCGCCGCCTGGGTGACACTGATCGTCATGGACGTCTGGCACTGGACGAGCCTCGTCGTTCTGCTCTGCTATGCCGGCCTCGTCTCGATCCCGGACGCCTATTACCAGGCGGCCAAGATCGACGGCGCCTCGCGCTGGTCGGTGTTCCGCTACATCCAGCTGCCGAAGATGAAGCGCGTGCTTTTGATCGCCTTCCTGCTGCGGTTCATGGACTCATTCATGATCTACACCGAGCCCTTCGTCGTCACAGGCGGCGGCCCCGGCAACTCGACCACCTTCCTGTCGATCGACCTCGTCAAGACGGCCATCGGCCAGTTCGACCTCGGTCCGGCGGCAGCGCTATCGATCATCTACTTCCTCATCATCCTGCTGCTCTCGTGGATCTTCTACACCGTGATGACCACGAGCGACGCGCAGGGCTGACAAAGGCGGGAGGAGAAACAAAATGCAGACAAAACCGCTTACCGAACGCCTCTCCTGGCTGGTGCCGACGATCTACATCGTCTTCCTGCTCCTGCCGATCTACTGGCTCGTCAACATGAGCTTCAAGGAAACGAGCGAGATCCTGAGCACCTTCTCGCTCTGGCCGGTCAACCCGACGCTCCGGAACTACCAGGTGATCTTCACCGATCCCTCCTGGTACAACGGCTACATCAACTCGATCATCTACGTCGTCATGAACACGGTGATCTCGGTGACGGCGGCGCTGCCGGCAGCCTATGCCTTCTCGCGCTACCGCTTCCTCGGCGACAAGCACCTGTTCTTCTGGCTCTTGACCAATCGCATGGCGCCGCCGGCCGTCTTCGCGCTGCCCTTCTTCCAGCTCTATTCGGCCTTCGGCCTGATCGACACGCACATCGCGGTTGCCCTTGCGCACTGCCTGTTCAACGTGCCGCTCGCCGTCTGGATCCTGGAAGGCTTCATGTCCGGCGTGCCGAAGGAAATCGACGAGACCGCCTATATCGACGGTTACTCGTTCCCGCGGTTCTTCGTGAAGATCTTCATGCCGCTGATCGCTTCGGGCATCGGTGTCGCCGCCTTCTTCTGCTTCATGTTCTCCTGGGTCGAACTGCTGCTTGCGCGCACGCTGACGACCACGGACGCCAAGCCGATCGCCGCCACCATGACCCGCACGGTCTCGGCCTCCGGTCTCGACTGGGGCGTGCTGGCGGCCGCCGGCGTGCTCACGATCATTCCGGGCGCGCTCGTGATCTATTTCGTCCGCAACTACATCGCCAAGGGCTTTGCCCTGGGGAGGGTATGATGACCACTCAACCCGTTCGCAAGGCCCGCTGGCAACTGCCGTTTGCCGCCGTCCTCATCGTCTATGGTGCGGCCGCCGGGCTGCTCATGAGCATGCTGCCAATCAAGGACGGCGCGCGCGACTGGTTCGCGCCGCTGGTCGCCGGCGGCTGGATGGCCTGGTCGTTTCCATCGGCCATGTTCTTCCTGACCATCTTCGCACTGCTGTCGATGATGGCGGTCTGGGAATATGCCTCGCCGGGCGGCAATCCGCGCGTCGGCATCCTGCGCTTCGAGACGACACGGGGCGATCGGCTCTTCGTGTCGCTGCTCGGCAGCGCCTTCATTCACCTCGCATGGCTCGGCTTCGTCGGCGGGCAGAACCTGTGGTGGGCGCTCGCGCTCTCCCTGGTCTATGCCGTCGGCGTCTTCCGCTACGTCTGAGGCGAACCGATTTGAAGGGCCGCCTGAAAGCGGCCCTTCGAAAGCTAAAGAACCGCACTCGCAAACCTAAAGGGAGGGAATTATGCGACGGCATCTTTTGACTACGACGGCGGCTATGCTGCTGGCCTTTACCGGTTCGGCATTCGCCGGCATGGATGAGGCGAAGAAGTTCCTCGACAGCGAGATCGGCGACATGTCCTCGCTCGACCGCGCCGGCCAGGAAGCCGAAATGCAGTGGTTCGTCGATGCGGCGAAGCCTTTCGCCGGCATGGAAATCAAGGTCGTTTCCGAAACGCTCACGACGCACGAATACGAATCGAAGACCCTGGCCAAGGCCTTCTCCGACATCACCGGCATCAAGATCACGCACGACCTGATCGGCGAAGGCGACGTCGTCGAAAAGCTGCAGACACAGATGCAGTCGGGCGAAAACGTCTATGACGCCTACATCAACGACAGCGACCTGATCGGTACCCATTGGCGCTACCAGCAGGCCCGCAACCTGACGGACTGGATGGCGAACGAAGGCAAGGACGTCACCAATCCGAACCTCGACGTCGACGACTTCATCGGCAAGTCCTTTACGACCGCGCCAGATGGCAAGCTCTACCAACTGCCCGACCAGCAGTTCGCGAACCTCTACTGGTTCCGCTACGACTGGTTCAACGACGAGAAGAACAAGGCAGACTTCAAGGCGAAGTATGGCTACGACCTCGGCGTTCCGGTCAACTGGTCGGCCTATGAGGACATTGCCGAGTTCTTCACCGGTCGCGAAGTCGACGGCAAGAAGGTCTATGGACACATGGACTACGGCAAGAAGGACCCGTCGCTCGGCTGGCGCTTCACCGACGCCTGGCTGTCGATGGCCGGCAACGGCGACAAGGGCATCCCGAACGGCAAGCCGGTCGACGAGTGGGGCATCAAGGTCGACGAGAACTCGCGCCCGGTCGGCTCCTGCGTTGCCCGCGGTGGCGACACCAACGGCCCGGCCGCCGTCTACTCCATCCAGAAGTACCTCGACTGGATGAAGGCCTATGCACCGGCTGCTGCCCAGGGCATGACCTTCTCGGAATCTGGCCCGGTTCCGTCGCAGGGCGAAGTCGCCCAGCAGATGTTCACCTACACGGCGTTTACGGCCGACTTCGTCAAGCCGGGCCTGCCGGTTGTCAACGAGGACGGCACGCCGAAGTGGCGCTTCGCTCCGAGCCCGCACGGCGTCTACTGGAAGGACGGCATGAAGCTCGGTTACCAGGACGCCGGTTCCTGGACGCTTCTGAAGTCCACGCCTGACGACCGCGCCAAGGCCGCCTGGCTCTATGCGCAGTTCGTGACCTCGAAGACCGTCGACGTGAAGAAGAGCCATGTCGGTCTCACCTTCATCCGCCAGTCGACGCTGGACCACAAGAGCTTCACGGACCGCGCTCCGAAGCTCGGCGGTCTGATCGAGTTCTACCGTTCGCCGGCCCGCCTGCAGTGGTCGCCGACCGGCACGAACGTTCCGGACTATCCGAAGCTGGCTCAGCTGTGGTGGCAGGCGATCGGCGATGCATCCTCGGGCGCCAAGACCGCGCAGGAAGCCATGGACTCGCTCTGCGCCGAGCAGGAGAAGGTTCTCTCCCGTCTCGAACGCTCGGGCGTTCAGGGCGACATCGGTCCGAAGCTGGCCGAAGAGCACGATCTCGAATTCTGGAACAAGGACGCCGTATCCAAGGGCAACCTCGCTCCGCAGCTGAAGATCGAGAACGAGAAGGAAAAGCCGCAGACCGTCAACTACGACGATCTGGTCAAGAGCTGGCAGAAGTAAGAAACCAACGGCCGCCTGCAAAACGGGCGGCCCTCATCTCCTCGGGAGATGCGGCACCGGGGTCGGCAACGGCCCCGGTTTTTCGTTGCAAGGGCCTATCGGAGGCGTGCAAGAAATCCGTGGCGGCCGGCCCAAGCCACGATCAATGCCGGCAGAAGGCACGCAAGCAACGCGGCTGGGAAGATCGTCGCGCCGACGCCGGCGAGAAGCAGGCCGCCAAACAGTCCGCCTCCGGCCATTGCGGCATTCCAGGCCGTGACGATCATCGCTTGGGCGGTGTCCGCATGCGCCCCTGCAACCTTTGCCGAGGCGGTCTGAAACAGCGTCGGCGCGCCGCCGAAAGCCAATCCCCAGACGACGACACCGAGGTAGATCGCAACCGACCGGTCCCCGAAAATGAGAAACAGAAGGGAAGCCGCTGCGAAAAGCGCGATACTCGCGAGGGTCGCCACCCGCAAATGACGATCGACGATCGCACCGATGACCGGGATGACGACCAGCGATGCGACACCGAAAACAAGTAGGACCTTGTCTGCCCGTCCACTCAGCCCCGCAGGCTCCAGAAAGGGCACGATGTAGGTGTAGAGGATGTTGTGGGCGAAGACGACGGCGAAGGTAACGAAGAGTGCCGGCCGAACGCCCGGCAATCGCCACACGGACGACAGCCTGTTTGCCGTTTCTGCTCGTTCTCCCTGGAAGTCGGGCAGGGCTCGCAACGCCCAGCCAATGACCAGCACGGTGATGATGCTCAGGAATGCGAAAGCCCATCGCCAGCCGGTCAAATCCCCAAGGAACGCTCCGCCGGGGATGCCGATCGAGAGAGCCACGGGTGCGCCGAGCATGGCGATGGCTATCGCCCGACCCTGCTGATGCGGCTGCACCATACGGCTCGCATAACCTGCAGCCAGCGCCCACAACAGACCGGCAAAAACGCCGGCGAAGAAGCGGGCAGCCATCGTGACCGCATAACTCGGCGAAAGGGCCGTCACGGTATTTACGATCGCAAATCCCGAAATGGCCGCGATCAGCAAGGGTCGCCGTCGCCATGTCTTGGTCAGTTCTACGAGAGGAATGGCAGCGACCAGCGAACCAACGGCATAGATGGTCACCATCTGTCCGGCCATTGCCTGCGAGATACGCAGGTCGGCAGCGATGTGCGGGAGCAGGCCAGCCGGCAATGCCTCGGTCAGGATCGTGATGAGCCCGGCGGTTGCCAGCGCGAGCAGCCCGGAGAGTGGAAGCCGCGCGCTGATCGCAGCAGTTTGTGCCCGCATCGCGTCCGATCGGGATCGCGTCAAGCAGTCGGTCGATGGCATGGGATCTCTCTTTCGAAAGGCCGGCGGTGCGTTTCCCTAGATAGCGGAGGCGCCGCCGGGCTGATGTTTCATCGGCGGCTAAGGCAGCGCCGCGCTATTTCGAATCGTCGCTGCCGCCGGCACGCCGGGGAAGCACGAGATCATCCACGCGGTAGGTGTGGAACTCGCTGGACGAGACCGCATCGAGAGCGCGAAATTTCGCCAGGAAGACCGGGTCGGAAAAGAACTCCCCGACATTCCCTTCGTCGGCGATCGCTTCGACATTGACGACCGTCTTGCCATCCGTGCTCTTGGAAAGATTGCTCCAGAGGAAGCCTTCCTTCCGCGCGGCCACGTAGTGCACGACATCCTGGATCAGCCGAAAGGCCTCATCCTGTTTGCCCGGATGCGCGTGGATGACATTGACGATGAACACGGTGGGCTGAGGACCGGCGCTGAAACCGGCAATAGGTGGCTGCTGCATGTTTTCTCCTTCGTCACCGCAGATCCTCCGCGTAGCGAACGCGGGTTGGCGGCGCGAAGGACTATGCCCGGCTCCCAATCCGAGAAAAATGCGCTACAACTCCGATGATACCGGACAAAAATATCCATAATGCCAGCACCCGTAAGGAACCTGAATTGGACAGTCTTGGAGCCCTCAATGCCTTCGTGCGTGCTGCCGACGCGCGTAGTTTCACCGAGGCTGCCGCGCAACTCGGCGTCTCGCCTTCGGCCGTCGGCAAGGCAATTGCCCGCCTCGAGGACCGATTGAACGTCAGGCTTTTTCATCGCAGCACGCGCAGCGTCACGCTCACGCCGGAGGGCTCGCTTTTCCTTGAGCGATGCCGGCGTATTTTCTGCGAGGTGGAAGCCGCCGAAACAGAACTGATGCAGACCCAGGAAGCGCCGCGAGGAAAGCTGCGCGTCAGCCTGCCAATGGCCGGCATGCTGCTGATGCCGACATTGACGGCCTTCATGCGCGCCTATCCCGACGTCGAGATCGACCTCGACTTCTCCGATCGCCTGGTCGACGTCATCGACGAAGGATTTGATGCCGTGGTGCGAACCGGCGAGATCGGCGATTCCAGACTGATGACCCGCCTGATCGGGACCTACCACCCCGTTCTGGTGGGCTCTCCCGCCTACTTTGAGACCCATCGCATACCTCGGACGTCGCATGAACTCTCACATCACCTCTGCCTGCACCATCGGTTTCCCTCAACCGGCAAGCTCGAGCCATGGCCGCTCGCGCATGACGGTTCTCCGCTCGACATCGATCTGCCGAAGACGGCCGTGTCCAATGCGTTGGAGCCCTTGATCCATATGGCCGAGCAGGGTCTTGGCATTGCCTGCCTTCCGGATTTCACGGTGAGAGAGCAGCTTGCTGCCGGCACGCTCGTGGCGGTGCTTGAAGGGCATCTGATCCAGTGCGGCAGCTATCGCATTCTTTGGCCGTCGAGCCGGCACCTGTCGCCGAAGTTGCGCGTCTTCGTCAACTTCATGGCCGCAAACCTCTTCGCTCCGGTTCGGCCATCGGCTCAATAGGTACAACACCAACCCGTCGATGTGGCCCAGCACGTACCGTTTTCAAACGCGATCAAAAGCAGCGGAAAGGTGCTCCGAAATCGAAGCGCGCCTCCGAATGCATGACATGCTAGGAATGGATCACCGGCAAACGCGACGTTTTCGCCGTCCGGCGCTTGTCGAAGATCGCCCTGACAGCGCGTGTCGAACCGTCTTCCATCTTCACGGTCATGTCCATGTAAAGGTGTCTGTCGACAAGCGCGATGCGGATATCGAAAGGCTGACCGCGGTAGTGGCTGTCGCCGCCGTCGCTCCAGCGGCCGATCCCTTCGGCGCTAAAGCCGCCTCCGGCACGCCCGAGATGCATCACCGCGAACCATCCGTCCTTACCCGTCACCTTGAGGACCGGACCGTTTCGGCTGATTTCGACCCAGCAGGTCGCGCAGCCGTCGGTGCCTGAGGCAACCTGCTGCCATTGCCCCGGGAAGCTGGCGCTGCTGGCGTTGACGATAGCCGGACAGAGAACGACCGCCAGCATGAGCAACAGACCGGGCAGGTAACAGAAGATCAATCTCCAAGAAATCATCGAACAGGATCCCAAGCGAACGGCACCGGATTTCGCTCCGGCGCATTGGACCATCGCTGTTTCGCATTGCGGCAACGTTGCATGGTCGCTAACATCATTCAGACCCCGACAGCGGGTTTGCGGACAGTGCCCGTATGCTTGGCCGCGATAACCGCTCCATGGCCGATCTAGGACACCTTTCCCGCTTGAGTTGTCCCTCGACAATTTCCCCCGGAATCCGGAAAGTGTTTTCGCTCCGGCGATACTTGCGACATTCTGTCTCGACAACCGAAGATGGCAGTTCCCCTGTTGGAGGACGGGGGAGCCGGACTGGTCGATGTAATGGGAGGAGGAACCATGAGCGACGTTTCCAGCATACACCCGGTGGACGAGAAGCTGCCGGTAGGCAGACTTGCCACCCTTGGGATCCAGCATGTGCTTGTCATGTACGGCGGCGCCGTCGCGGTACCGCTGATCGTCGGCCGCGCGCTGCAGCTCAGCCCCCAGGACGTCGCCTTCCTGATTTCCGCAGACCTTTTCGTCTGCGGTCTCGTCACCATCATCCAGTCGCTCGGCATCGGCCGCAGCATCGGCATCCGCCTTCCTGTCATGATGGGCGTCACCTTCGCATCCGTCGGCCCAATGGTCTCGATGGCGGCGATGACACCCGGGCAGGAAGGGGCACGCATGATTTTCGGCGCGATCATCGGCGCCGGTCTCGTCGCGCTGCTGCTCGCGCCGCTGATGGGCAGGTTGCTCAAATTCTTTCCGCCGATCGTCACCGGCACCATCATCCTCGTCATCGGCGTTTCGCTGATGCGGGTGGGTGTGAACTGGATTTTCGGCAACCCCTTCGGCCCGACGGCGCCAAAGCTTGTCGATCCGACCCACGCGGAATGGCTGGCCGAATTGAAGAAAGTGGCGGCGACCGGTGGTCCAACGGTGCCGGATGGCCTGGTGCTGGGCGCCACGGTGCCGAACCCTCTCTATGCGGAGCCGAGCCATATCGCGCTGGCTGCCTTCGTGCTTGTCTCCATTCTCGTGATCGCGCGCTTCGGGCGCGGGCTGATCAGCAACATCGCGGTGCTGACCGGCGTCGTCGTCGGCTGTGTCGCCGCCGCAGCACTCGGCATGATGCATTTCGACCGGGTGGCCGATGCCGGCTGGTTCGCCGTGGTCACGCCGCTGCGCTTCGGCATGCCGATCTTCGATCCGGTGCTGATCGCCACCATGTCGCTCGTCATGATCGTGGTCATGATCGAATCAACAGGCATGTTCCTGGCGCTGGGCGAAATGACCAACCGCGAGGTGTCGCAACAGCAATTGACGGCGGGTCTCAGGGTCGATGGCCTTGGCACCATGATCGGCGGCCTGTTCAACACTTTCCCCTATACGAGCTTCTCGCAGAATGTCGGCCTCGTCGGCGTCACCGGCGTGAAGAGTCGCTATGTCTGCGTGATGGGCGGCGTGATCATGATTGTGCTCGGTCTGATCCCGAAGATGGGAGCGCTGGTCGAGGCGGTCCCCACCTTCGTGCTCGGCGGTGCCGGCCTCGTGATGTTCGGCATGGTCGCGGCCACCGGCGTTCGCATCCTGTCGACCGTCGACTTCAAGTCCTCGCGCAACAACCTCTTCGTCGTCGCCGTCTCCGTCGGCTTCGGCCTGATCCCGCTGATCGCGCCGAACTACCTGATGTGGCTGCCACATGCGATCCACCCGATCATCGAGTCCGGCATCGTGCTTGCCTCGATCTCCGCGGTGGTGCTCAACGCCTTCTTCAACGGACTGCGCATCGAAAACTCTGCCTGCGTCGACGCCGCGAAGCTCGCCGACAGCCATTGACCTGACCAGAAGACCGAAGCCCCGGCCCTCCGAAGGGAGAGCCGGGCTTTGCCGTTTCAGCCACCTCGAGGAAGCTCGACACTTCGACCGCCGCCGAAGCATTCGCCGTCACCATCGTCCTAAAAGGATGGCAACGACGACGACACGAAGGTTTCGATCCATGGCCAAGCCCAACAACCTCACCCTCGAGCTCTCCCTGCTGCTCGCGCTCGCCACACTCTGGGGCGCCTCCTATACCTTCATCAAGATCGGCATCGGCACCATTCCGCCGGTCACGCTGATCGCCGCGCGCACGCTGATTGCCGGCATGCTTCTTCTTGCCGTTCTGCGCTGGCGCGGCCTCAAGCTGCCGCGCGACGCTGCAACCTGGCGACGCTTCCTGTTCCAGGCTTGCCTCAACAGCGTCGTGCCCTTCACTCTGATCGCCTGGGCCGAACAGACGATCGACGCCGGCATTGCCTCCATCCTCAATGCCACGACCCCGATCTTCGCCTTCCTGATGACGGCGCTGGTCACCCGCCATGAACAGGTGACGGTGCGCAAACTCGTCGGCGTCGTCGCCGGCATGACCGGCATCAGTCTGATCATCGGCATGGAGGCTTTTGGCGGCCTCGGCGAGCAATTGCTGCCGCAGCTGGCCGTGGTGTCGGCCACTGTCTGCTACGCGGGGGCGGCTATCTTCGGTCGCAGTTTCAAGGGGCTCGACCCGATGATGCCCGCTGCCGGCTCGCTGTTATCGGGCGCTGTGCTGCTGATCCCGACGAGCCTTATTGTCGACCAGCCCTGGACGCTTGCTCCATCGGTGGAGTCGCTGCTGGCACTCCTCGGCCTCGCTGTCTTTTCGACGGCCCTCGCCTTTGCCATCTATTTCAGGCTGATCCAGACATTGGGCTCGGTCGGCGCCACGGCCCAGGCCTATCTGCGCGTGCCGATCGGGGTTGCCATCGGCACAGTCTTCCTCGGCGAGAAACTATCCGACACCGCCTGGGTCGGCCTCGCCTGCGTCATCGTCGGCGTTGCCGCCATGACCATGCCGGCGCGCCATCGCCCGTCCGCCATTGCGGACCGCGGCTGACACGCTTCCCTCATGAGTGAAACAAGGACCGTTGCCATCGCAGAACGGTCCTGACGGACCCGGCTCAGTCCTTGCGCTTGCGGCAATAGAGCTCAAGACGGTGGCGCACCAGATCATAGCCGAGTTCTGCAGCAATCTCCGCCTGCAGCTGCTCGATCTTGTCGGAGCGGAACTCGATCACAGCACCGGTGTCGATATCGATCAGGTGGTCATGATGCGGCGCGTCCGCGGTCTCGAAACGAGCGGTCGCGCTCTCAAAGGCGTGGCGCTGCACCACGCCCTGTTGCTCAAGCGCTGACAACGTCCGGTAGACCGTCGATAGCGAGACGGTGGCGTCGATTTCCTTCGCCCGGCGATGCAATTCGTTTGCATCCGGATGGTCTTCGGCGGTGGCGAGGATCTTCAGGATTGCGGCACGCTGGCGCGTCACGCGCACGCCGCCATCCCTCAAAACGCCTTCCAGTTCTTCGACACGATTCTTGTTCTGTTTCATGGTCGTACACTAGCCAAGGGCACAGCCTTTGAAAATAGCCAGTTGCGAATGCTTCTCATTTGCATTGACTTATGCAAATCATTCCCCTACTCCTGTTGATGTCAACATCTGGGAGTAGCGAATGATCGATCAGACGAAGCGCGCGATGCTGGCAGCGGCAGCTGCCCTGGCAACCATCGCGCTCGTTCCCGGCGCCGGCTGGGCGCAGGAGAAGTTCAAGGCAGTGACGACCTTCACGGTCATTGCCGACATGGCCAAGAACGTCGCGGGTGACGCCGCAATCGTCGAATCGATCACCAAGCCGGGCGCCGAGATCCACAACTACCAGCCGACCCCGCGCGATATCCTGAAGGCGCACGATGCAAAGCTGATCCTGTGGAACGGCCTGAACCTGGAGCGCTGGTTCGAGAAATTCTTCCAGAACTTCGATGATGTGCCGGGTGTTGTCGTCTCGACAGGCATCGAGCCGATGGGCATCGCCGAAGGCCCCTACAGCGGCAAGCCCAATCCGCATGCCTGGATGTCGCCATCGGCCGCGTTGATTTATGTCGACAACATTCGCGATGCCTTCGTGAAGTACGATCCCGCCAATGCCGAGGCCTACAAGGCCAATGCGGAGGCCTACAAACAGAAGATCGAGGCCGCCATCGCGCCGATCCGCGCCGAGATCGCCAAGATCCCCGAGGACAAGCGCTGGCTGGTCTCGAGCGAAGGCGCCTTCAGCTACCTGATCCGCGATTTCGGCATGAAGGAACTCTACCTCTGGCCGATCAATGCCGACCAGCAGGGTACCCCGCAGCAGGTGCGCAAGGTGATCGACGCCGTGCGGGCCAACCACATCCCGGTGGTCTTCTCCGAAAGCACGATCTCGCCGGACCCGGCTGAGCAGGTAGCGCGCGAGACCGGTGCAAAATACGGCGGCGTGCTCTACGTTGATTCCCTGAGCGAAGCGGACGGACCGGTTCCGACCTATATCGATCTGCTGCGAGTGACATCCGAAACCATCGCCAAGGGCCTTTCGCAATGAACCTCCAGGTCAAAGCCCGCCCCGGCCAGACAGCGGCATCCGGCGAGCAAGGCACCGGCATCCGTGTGACCGGAGCAACCGTCACCTATCGCAACGGGCTGCGCGCCCTGCGCGACGCGACCTTCGAAATTCCGACGGGCACCATTACGGCGCTCGTCGGCGTCAACGGCAGCGGCAAGTCGACGCTCTTCAAGGCGATCATGGGCTTTGCCCGCCTGTCGCGCGGCGAAATTTCGATCCTCGGCCTCTCGGTACCGGAAGCCCTCAAGAAAAACCTCGTCGCCTATGTGCCGCAGGCCGAAGAGGTCGACTGGAACTTCCCCGTCCTGGTCGAGGACGTTGTCATGATGGGCCGCTACGGCCACATGAACATGCTGCGCATCCCCAAAAGAGCAGATCACGAAGCGGTCGAAGCAGCCCTCGTCCGCGTCGGCATGAGCGACTACCGCAAGCGCCAGATCGGCGAGCTCTCGGGCGGCCAGAAAAAGCGCGTCTTCCTCGCACGCGCCCTTGCCCAGGACGGCAAGGTCATCCTGCTCGACGAGCCCTTCACCGGCGTCGACGTCAAGACCGAGGACGCGATCATTCGCCTGTTGATCGGGCTTCGCGACGAAGGCCGGGTCATGCTGGTCTCGACCCATAATCTCGGCAGCGTTCCGGAGTTCTGCGACCGCACCGTGCTCCTGAAAAACACGGTCCTCGCCTACGGCCCGACCGAAACCACCTTTACCCGCGAAAACCTGGAGCTCGCCTTCGGCGGCGTGCTCCGGCACTTCGTGCTCGGCGGCGAAAACCTGCACGATGACGCCGACCCGCGGCAGCTCGCCGTCATCACCGACGACGAGCGTCCGCTGGTCATGTATGGCGACAAGGACCGCATGGTGGCGCAGCCGGCGAAGCCCGAAACGACTTCGGAGACGAAGGGCAAATGATCGCCACGCTCACCGAACCCTTCACCTATGGCTATATGCTCAATGCCATGTGGGTGAGCGCACTGGTCGGCGCCGTCTGTGCCTTCCTCTCCTCCTACCTGATGCTGAAGGGCTGGTCGCTGATCGGTGACGCACTCTCGCACTCGATCGTCCCAGGTGTCGCCGGCGCCTATATGCTCGGCCTGCCGTTTTCGCTCGGCGCCTTCTTCTCCGGCGCTCTTGCCGCCGGCGCCATGCTGTTTCTCAACCAGCGCACCAGGCTCAAGGAAGATACAATCATCGGTCTGATCTTCACCTCCTTCTTCGGCCTCGGGCTCTTCATGGTCTCGCTGTCGCCGACGTCGGTGAACATCCAGACCATCGTGCTCGGCAATATCCTGGCGATCACACCCGCCGACACGCTGCAGCTTGCCATCATCGGCATCGTCTCGCTGGTCATCCTGACGGCCAAGTGGAAGGACCTGATGGTGACCTTCTTCGACGAGAGCCATGCGCGCTCGATCGGCATTCCCACCACCTTCCTCAAGGTGCTGTTCTTCACGCTGCTTTCGGCCTGTACGGTCGCAGCGCTGCAGACCGTCGGCGCCTTCCTCGTCATCGCCATGGTGGTGACACCGGGCGCCACCGCCTATCTGCTGACGGACCGCTTCCCGCGGCTGATCCTGATCAGCGTTACCATCGGCGCGCTGACGAGCTTCTTCGGCGCCTATTTCAGCTATTTCCTCGATGGCGCTACCGGCGGCATCATCATCGTGCTGCAGACGCTGATCTTCCTGACGGCCTTCGTCTTCGCCCCGAAACACGGGCTTCTCGCCGCCCGCCGGCGCGGCGCCGAACCGGCGGAGATTAGCCGATGATCTCGCTCGACATGATGCTTGCCGTCTTCGAATTCGAGTTCATGCGCAACGCGCTTTTGATCTCGGTGCTGGTGGCGATCCCGACCGCGATGCTCTCGTGCTTCCTGGTGCTGAAGGGCTGGTCGCTGATGGGCGACGCGATCTCGCACGCCGTCTTCCCCGGCGTCGTCATCTCCTACATCGTCGGCCTGCCGCTGGCCGTCGGCGCCTTTGCCGCCGGCATGTCCTGTGCGCTCCTGACGGGCTATCTCAAGGAGAACAGCCGCATCAAGCAGGACACGGTCATGGGCGTGGTCTTCTCCGGCATGTTCGGTTTCGGCCTCGTGCTCTACACCAAGATCCAGAGCGACGTGCACCTCGACCATATCCTCTTCGGCGACATGCTCGGCATCGGCTGGCCCGACATCGTCGAGACCGGCGTGATCGCGTTGGTCGCCACCGGCATTCTCGCCGTCAAATGGCGCGATTTCCTGCTGCACGCCTTCGATCCCGCCCAGGCCAAGGCCGTCGGCCTGCCGGTCAACTGGCTGCACTATGGCCTGCTGGCAATCCTGTCGTTGACGATCGTCGGCGCGCTCAAGGCAGTGGGGCTGATCCTTGCCATCGCCATGCTGATCGCGCCTGGCGCCATCGCGTTCCTGATCACCCGCACCATGGGCGCAATGCTCATCGTGGCCGTGCTGATCGCCATGACGGCCTCCTTCTGTGGCGTCTATCTCTCCTTCTTCATCGACAGCGCACCGGCGCCGACCATCGTGCTCTTGATGACCGCGATGTTCCTCATCGCCTTCGCCTGGTCGTCCTGGCGGACCTATCGCAACGAAGCCCGGCGCGTGGCGGCCGAATGAAAAAAGAGGCTCCCCTCGCGGGGAGCCTCTTGACCTGTTCTCAGTGGCTCGGATGGAGCGCGTCGTTGAGATACATGCAGGTCAGCATGGTGAAGATGTAAGCCTGGATCAGTGCCATCAGCAGTTCCAGCCCCGTCAGCGCCACCGTCATCAGCAACGGCATGATCGCCGCCAGGATCCCCAGCGCCCCGAAGCCACTAAGGCCCACCACGAAGCCGGCGAATACCTTGAGCGTGATGTGGCCGGCCAGCATGACCGCAAACAGACGCACCGAGTGGCTTACGGGACGCGAGAGGTAGGAGACCACCTCGATCGGGATGATGATCGGCGCCAGGATCAGCGGCACGCCCGACGGCATGAACAGCCGCAGAAAGCCGAGGCCGTGCCGGTAGATGCCATAGAGCGTAACCGTCAGGAACACGAGCATCGCCAGGGCGAAGGTCACGGCGATGTGGCTCGTCACCGTGAAGGCATAGGGGAACATGCCGATCAGGTTGGCGGTAAGGATGAACATGAACAGCGAAAAGACCAGCGGAAAGAAGCGCATGCCCTTCTCGCCTGCATTGTCGCGCAGCGTCTTTGCCGCAAATTCATAGAGGATCTCGGCCGCCGACTGCGCCCGGTTCGGCACAAGGCCCCGTCTCCGCGTCGACAGGATCAGGAAGAGACTGGCGACCGCAATCGTCAGCACCATATAGGCGGCCGAGTTGGTAAAGCTGATCTGGTGGCCGCCGACCTCGGCGATCGGAAGGAGCGAATTGATCTCAAATTGTTCGATGGGTCCAGCCATCATCAACCTCGTGCGTTGGTGACGAAACTTCGGCGGCACGCGACGGTGACCGCCGACGCGTCAATGTGTGGGATAAGCGATCGGCGGCCGAGATCGTTCCACGAAGCGCGCGCTTGCAATGGATTGATCAGGCTTTTTCGGGAAAGGAAAGCTCGCGCGGACGTGTCCCGCGCTTTGGGACTGCATGATGCGATAGACTCCAAGTATCTCGATCGAGATACTGGGGCCGTCCCCATGCGCAGCACCGACGCGGGTCGTCCCGCGTGCGCCTGACCTAGAGGCAATTTGCAGTCGGGTCAAGTCGACGCTTGCCGGCCCATGCGGACGCAGGCTAGCCGAAACGGCGATGATCGGCGAGCACGTCTTCGATCACCGCAGCTTGCTTCGCCTTCTCATTGTCGGCCGCCCCGGTCATGCCGGCCAGCACGATCAGCGCCTTCCAGAGCGTCCAGCCACGGCCGCGGGCCCAGGCGCCGCGATCGAGCGCCATGCCATCGCGGAAGACTTCACGGCTTTCGCCATGGAAGAACGTCCAGGCGATCGCGAGGTCGCAGGCGGGGTCGCCGACGCCAGAAGTGCCAAAATCGATGACGGCACTTAAACGGCCATTCTCGACCAGAAGATTGCCCCAGGCGATGTCACCGTGAAACCAGACTGGCGCGCCCTCAAACGGTTGGGCGAGTGCTGCGTCCCACACCTCGCCTGCCGCCGCCGTATCGACCTGCCCGTCGAGCAGCGTGAGCGCCTGGCGCGTCTGCTCATGATAGAAGGCCGGCGGACCGCCGCGGTGGAAATTGTGGTCGCCGGGCAAGGGTCCGCCGGCGGCATCCGCCTGCCGCAACGCACGCAGAAACCGCGTGAGATCCTTTGCCCCCTCGCGAAGATCTGCAACCCGCTCCACCGTCAATGTCTCGCCCCGAAGCCAGCGATAGACCGACCAGGGCCGCGGAAACCCTTCGCCCGGCACACCCCTGGCCAGAGGCACCGGTATGGGCAACGGCAATTGCGGCGCCAACCGCGGCAGCCAGCGGTGCTCCTTCTCCACCTGCAGCACGTAGTGTTCGGCGCTCGGCAGGCGCACGGTCATCTCTTCGCCGAGCATGAACGTCCTGTTGTCCCAGCCGCCGGGCTCGATCGGGCGCACCTCAAGATCTGACCACTGCGGAAGCTGTGTCGCGATCAGCCGCCGTACCAGCGACGCATCGATCACGAGTTCGGCCGGATTTTCTGCCATGGTATGTCCCATCTGCTGTGTTGGCCCCGAAACTATGTGATTGCTCCTGGATTTCAACTTCCTGGTTCACCGAAACTCTCCTTCAGCGGCGCGTTGTGCCGGGATGCAACAGCCACTCGCCGATATCGGCGGTTGCATATTGCCGCCGCAGCGGATTTCGGGGATGAAGAGGGTCCAGACCCGTTGATAACCGAGACCATGGAAGCCCGGCCGACCGATCACCTTTTGCTGGAGGTCCCGCGCCTCGTCGCGCCCCGTCGGGCAGGCGGGGCAGCATGAGCGCGACCCGTGGCAAGATACCGGCTCCAAAACGTGCTGGGCGAACGGGACTTCGGTTCTTTCTCATCGCCCTCATCCTGATCGTTACCGCCATTCTCGCGACGGCCCTGCTCGCCAACGAACAGCGCAACCTCAGGAAAGTGCTCCTGGCGCTGGGCCTGCCGACGACCCTCCTTGACAAGAGCAAGCCCCCCGAACCGATAGGCGACAAGCCCGCGAAGCGTGAACAACCGCGCATCGCACTGCCCGTCTGGACCTTCCAGGATCTGCGGACGCCGGAGCAGCAGTTCCTGCGCGTCATCCGCAGCGACCCAAAGGCGCTCTGCGACGAGTTGCGTGACGCCGGCTTCCGTGAGCTCGAATGGAAAGCGGGTGCCGGTGAGCGTGCCCAATGGGAATGTTCGTCGCTTGTCTCCTTCCCGCGCCCGGGCGAGGGCAAGCCCTCATCGATCTTCATCTTCGTCAAGGGCAGCGGCGAGGAGGAAATCTCTTCGTTCCGCGTCAAGCTCAACATCGAACGACCGGAGGACCGCCAGGCCGTAACCACGGCCGCAGCGCGGGCGGCGTCCGTGTTCCTCGACCACGTGCGCTGGGCCGATGCTGCAAGCGTCACTCTGCAGATCCAGGCACTGAAGGAATTTGACCTCAAGCGCTTCGGCAGTCGCATCCAGTTCAAGCGCGAATCCGACGAAGCGACGACGCGCTTCAACTTTCTTGCCAATCAGCCGCCGCGGGCGCGACCGAAAAGCATTGCCGAACTCTATTTCGACCGGAGCAAATGGCTCGCCTATGGCGATGCCGAACTGCGCAGCTTTATCAAGGGCCCGACGGACTGGAACGTGCCGGCAAAAGTGCCGGATGGGAAGGAACCCGCCACGGTGCCATGACGATCTCGTCGTGCGCCGACAAAGTGAGGCGGACGCCTACCGATCGATCCGAGTCGAAAGGATGATGGACGACAGCGTCCGGTCGACGCCGTCGATCTCGCCGATGCGGTCGATCAGCAGATCGAGTTCGCTGATCGATGTCGCCGCGACCACGGCGATGAGATCGAAGCTCCCGCTGACCGAATGCAACGTCTGAATTTCGCGGATGGCGCTCAGCTCCGGGGTCACGCGAGAGAGCGCCCGCGGCGCGATGGTGATCAGCACATGCGCCTTGACCAGCCCCTTCTCGTAGCTCTCCGACAGCCGCACGCCATAGCCGGCGATGATCCCCTCCCGCTCCAGCCGTTCTATTCGCGCCTGCACGGTCGTGCGCGACAGGCCAAGCCGCCGGGCAATCGTTGCGGTCGGCATCCGGGCGTTTTCGCTGAGGATGGCCAGGAGCTCCCGATCCTTGTCGGCGATTTGCATATCGTCCGTCCGTTTAGGCAATCTGCCGAATATCACTAGTCGATTTATTCATTTTGGCGCTTCAAATCAACAGTCCCCAAGTGGACAATAGCGACAGATACAGTTCTCATACCCCGGGGGAAAGAATGAAGAATATCGTCGTCATCGGAGCAGGCAAAATCGGCTCCACCATCGCTCGCATGCTCGCCCACACCGGCGACTACAGCGTCTGCGTCGCCGACCGCAGCGCCGAGCAGCTGGAGCAGATCGAGAAGCATGCCGCGATCACGACGGCAACCGTCGACATCGGTGACAAGAAGGCGCTCGTCGCCCTTCTCTCCGGCAAATTCGCCGTGCTCAGCGCCGCTCCGTTCCACCTGACGGTCGCAATCGCCGAAGCTGCTGCAGAAGCCGGCATCCACTATCTCGACCTCACCGAAGACGTAGAATCCACCCGCCAGGTCAAGGCGATCGCCGCCAAGGCAAACACCGCCTTCATTCCGCAGTGCGGCCTCGCACCGGGCTTCATCTCGATCGTCGCCAACGATCTCGCCAGCCGCTTTGAGACGCTGGAAAGCGTGCGCATGCGCGTCGGCGCCCTGCCGCAGTACCCGTCGAACGCTCTGAACTATAACCTGACCTGGAGCACCGACGGCGTCATCAACGAATACATCGAGCCCTGCGAAGCGATCGTTGAAAGCAACCTCATCGAAGTGCCGGCCATGGAAGAGCGCGAAGAATTCTCGCTCGACGGCGTCACCTACGAAGCCTTCAACACTTCCGGCGGCCTCGGCACTCTCTGCGAATCGCTGAAGGGCAAGGTTCGGACGCTCAACTACAAGACCATCCGTTATCCGGGCCACGCCGCCATCATGAAGGCGCTGCTCAACGACCTCGGCCTGCGTCATCGCCGCGAAGTCCTCAAGGACATCTTCGAGAACGCCCTGCCGACCACCACCCAGGACGTCGTCGTCATCTTCGTGACGGTTTCGGGCTTCCGCGACGGTCGCCTGATCCAGGAAACCTACGCCAACAAGGTCTATAGCGGCGTCGTTGCCGGCCGCATGCAGAGCGGTATCCAGATCACCACGGCAGGCAGCATCTGCGCCGTGCTTGACCTGCTCGCCGACGGCAAGATCGCCTCGAAGGGCTTCGTCCGCCAGGAAGACATCGGCCTCGACACCTTCCTCGCAAACCGCTTCGGCCATTACTACGCTCAGAAGGGCGAAACCGCGCGCGTCGCCGGCTGATCCGTCAGCTGAAACGTGCCGGAATTTGGAGCGGGACAGACATCCCGTTCTCACCTAAGCAAAGCCCGGGTCTTGGCCCGGGCTTTTTTCTTTCCGTCAGGTGCTTGGCTGTCAGCATAGCCTTAGCTCCGTCCGAATTCGTCCTCTATGCGGATGATATCGTCTTCGCCGAGATAGGAGCCGGTCCGCACTTCGATCAGTTCCAGCGGGATCTTGCCGGGGTTATGAAGCCGGTGAACGATTCCCGGCGGAATGTAGACCGACTCGTTCTCGTGCAGCATTCGGGTTTCCCCGGACATCGTGATCTCCGCTGTGCCGCGTACCACGATCCAATGCTCTGCCCGATGATGATGCTTCTGCAGCGAAATCTTCTTGCCGGGGTTCACGCGCAGCCGTTTGACCGCGAAGCGCTCTCCGTCCGAAATGGCGGCAACCGCCCCCCAGGGGCGATAGGACGTCGGGTGGATCTCCGTCAGGGCCGTCGTCTGCGGCGATTTCGCCAGCGTCTTGACGATAGCACCGACGCTCTGGCTATCGGCCAGCCGGCCGACATAGACGGCATCCTCACCTGCAATGACGGCAACATCATCGAGCCCCTGAACCGCCAGGTGGATGTCGCGCGACAGGACGAGTGAGTTGCGCGTGTTCGACACCGTCGCCTTGTCGGTGACGACGTTGCCGTCGGCGTCCTTCTCTCCCGTCTTCCAGACAGCGTCCCAGCTGCCAAGATCCGACCAGAGGAAGGACGACGGCACCACGGCTGCCCGCTCGGTCTTTTCAAAGACCGCATAATCCACCGAGATGTCGGGTGCAGCGGCAAAGCTCGCTGCATCCAGCCGCGTGAAGTCGAGATCCTTCTGCGCCCTGTCGAGTGCGAGCCTCGTGGCTTCCCAGACCTGTGGCGCGTGACGCTTCATCTCGTCGAGGAAAGGTTTTACCGGCAGCATGAACATGCCGGAGTTCCAGAGATAGCGTCCGGTTTCAAGCATCGTTTCGGCCTTGGCGCGGTCGGGCTTCTCGACGAAACGGGCCACGCGGTTCGTGCCCGCCGTCAATTCCTCGCCACGCTCGATGTAGCCATAGCCGGTGGCGGGTTCGGTCGGCGTGATGCCGAAGGTCACCAGTTCTCCGTGACGGGCAGCCTGATGCGCCCTGAGGATACAATCGCTGTAGACATCGCCGGCATCGATCTCGTGATCCGAAGCAAGCACCTGCATGACGGCGTTCTTGCCGAAGCGGGCGAGAATCTGGAAGGCCGCGGCAGCAAGCGCAGGAGCAGTATTGCGCGCAACCGGCTCCAGCAGGATGTCACCGAGGTGAACGTCGATCGCCCGGGCCTGCTCGGCGACGATGAAGCGAAAGTCGCTGTTTGTGACGATGATGGCCGGCTCGAACTGGCTGGCATCGCGAACGCGCTCCAGCGTTTGCTGAAACAACGAACGATCTGAAAGGATCTGCAGGAATTGCTTCGGCGCGGCGGCGCGGGAAAGCGGCCAGAGGCGTGTACCCCGTCCGCCTGCCATGATCACCGGAACAATCTTCGACGTCATGCCGGCGCCTCTTGTCTTTGAGTTGATTCTTCGGAGAACACTAAAGGGCTTCTCGTGAAGAATAGCTAAAGCGCCGTTCCGGGCAAGCTGTTCGCCGCAGTGAAGGTTAGGCAGTATGACGAAAAGCGGACGCGGCATCCCGCTCGTATCCCGTTGCAGGATCCTGATCCCAAGTGCCGCAAGAATCTTGCCGCCAACAAAAAACCCCGCTCGAAGGCGGGGCTTTCTCATTCGCGTCACCCTTCCGGGTGTCCCTTTCAGGCAGGGATCACGACTTCGCCAAGCTTAGTCAGTTCGGCAATGAACTGCTCCAGGCGGGTCTTCTTCTCGTCGCCGGCGCCATCCAGCTCGGCACGAACCGAATCGATGCGGTTTTCGAGGATCGAGCGGTCCAGTTCGTCGACATGAACGGCGGACGCGGCAAGCAGCGTGCAGCCGGTCGGCAGGATATCGGCAAACCCGCCGAACACTGCAAAGCGCTCGATCTTGCCGTCGGCCGTCTTCACCGTGACCACGCCGGGCTTGACCGTCGTCATCGTCGGAGCGTGATTGGCCATCACGGTCATCTCGCCCTCGGTCGCCGGGATGACGACTTCGGTCGCCTTTTCGGAAACGAGCAGGCGCTCGGGGGAAACAAGCTCAAAGTTGAAATCGGCCATGACCATTCACTTCTTCGTGGGCGCGCCACCCGAAGGCGGCTGTGCATGTCTTCCCTGCCTTTCGCGGAAGGCAGGATGAAAGCCTCGGCGCGCGGTCGCGCCGAGGCTTAACAGTGCTATCAAGCGGCTTCTGCAGCCAGCTTCTTGGCCTTTTCGATCGCTTCTTCGATCGAGCCGACCATGTAGAAGGCAGCTTCCGGCAGATGGTCGTACTCGCCGTTGACCAGGCCCTTGAAGCCCTTGATCGTGTCTTCGAGAGCGACGAGCTTGCCCGGCGAACCGGTGAAGACTTCGGCTACGAAGAACGGCTGCGACAGGAAGCGTTCGATCTTACGAGCGCGGGCAACGGCCAGCTTGTCTTCTTCAGACAGTTCGTCCATGCCCAGGATGGCGATGATGTCCTGGAGAGCCTTGTAGCGCTGCAGGGTCGTCTGAACCTTACGCGACACTTCGTAGTGCTCTTCGCCAACGATCATCGGGTCGAGCATGCGCGACGTGGAGTCGAGCGGGTCAACGGCCGGGTAGATGCCCTTTTCAGCGATCGAGCGCGACAGAACGGTCGTTGCGTCCAGGTGGGCGAACGAAGTTGCCGGTGCCGGGTCGGTCAAGTCGTCAGCCGGAACGTAGATGGCCTGAACCGAGGTGATCGAGCCCTTGGTCGTGGTGGTGATGCGTTCCTGCATCTGACCCATGTCGGTCGCCAGCGTCGGCTGGTAGCCCACGGCCGAAGGAATACGGCCGAGCAGAGCCGATACTTCGGAACCTGCCTGGGTGAAGCGGAAGATGTTGTCGACGAAGAACAGAACGTCCTGGCCCTTGTCGCGGAAGTCTTCAGCGATCGTCAGACCGGTGAGAGCAACGCGAGCGCGTGCGCCCGGCGGTTCGTTCATCTGGCCGTAAACCAGCGCAGCCTTGGAGCCTGCGCCGCCGCCGTGCTTGTTAACGCCGGACTCGATCATTTCGTGGTAAAGGTCGTTGCCTTCGCGGGTACGTTCACCCACGCCGGCGAATACCGAGTAACCACCGTGCGCCTTGGCGACGTTGTTGATCAGTTCCATGATGAGAACGGTCTTGCCGACGCCTGCACCGCCGAAGAGGCCGATCTTGCCGCCCTTTGCGTAAGGAGCGAGAAGGTCGACGACCTTGATGCCGGTGACGAGGATCTGCGCTTCCGTCGACTGTTCGACGTAGGACGGCGCTTCCTGGTGGATGGCGCGCTTGCCGGAGGTGACGAGCGGACCCGCTTCGTCGACCGGCTCGCCGATGACGTTCATGATACGGCCGAGCGTTTCGTCGCCGACCGGAACCGTGATCGGTGCACCGGTGTCGGTGACCGACTGGCCGCGAACCAGACCTTCGGTCGAGTCCATGGCGATCGTGCGAACGGAGTTTTCGCCGAGGTGCTGTGCAACTTCGAGAACGAGGCGGTTACCGTTGTTGTCGGTTTCCAGTGCGTTCAGGATCTGCGGAAGCTGGCCTTCGTCAAACGCGACGTCGACGACGGCGCCGATGACCTGCGTTACGCGACCGACAGCGCCGGTTGCGGCAACTGCTGCGGTCTTGGCGGAAGCTGCCTTCCTCGGTGCAGCGGGCTTCTTTTCCGCTACGGTTTCTTTCGGGGTAGCTGCCTTAGCCATAATCCTTACCCTCTTCTCGTAACCTTAGAGCGCTTCCGCGCCCGAGATGATTTCAATGAGTTCCTTGGTGATCTGAGCCTGGCGCTGACGGTTGTAGTTCAGCGTCAGCTTGTTGATCATCTCACCAGCATTGCGCGTCGCGTTATCCATCGCGCTCATCTTCGCACCCATTTCGCCGGCGACGTTCTCGAGCAGGGCCCGGAAGATCTGCACCGAAATGTTGCGCGGAATGAGGTCGCTCAGGATCGCGCCCGCGTCCGGCTCATATTCGTAGACGGCCGAAGCATCCGATGCTTCCGCTGCGACCGGGCCGGCCGAGGCGGGGATCAACTGCTGTGCCGTCGGAATCTGGGCGATAACGGACTTGAACTCGGAGTAGAACAGCGTGCAGACATCGAACTCGCCCTTTTCGAAGAGCGCGATGATCTTGTGGCCAATCTGGTCAGCGTTTTCAAAGCCGATCTTCTTGACTTCACGCAGGTCGACACGATCGATGATCAGCGACGCGAATTCGCGACGCAGAATATCGAAGCCCTTCTTGCCGACGCAGATGATCTTGACCGTCTTGCCGGCTGCGAGCAGCTTGCGAACGTGGTCGCGGGCATGACGGGCGATCTGCGAGTTGAAGCCGCCGCAAAGACCGCGTTCAGCCGTGCAGACGACCAGAAGATGCGTGTCATCCTTGCCGGTTCCCGTCATCAGCCGCGGCGCGCCGTCGTCCGCGCCAACCGCCTGGGCGATGTTGGCGAGAACGGCAGCCATGCGCTGCGAATAAGGCCGGGCGGCCTCGGCCGCCTCCTGCGCACGCCGAAGCTTCGCCGCGGCGACCATTTTCATCGCCTTGGTGATCTTCTGCGTCGCCTTGACGGAGGCGATCCGGTTCTTCAGATCCTTAAGTGAAGGCATCCGTTATCCGTCCTAAATGAAATCCGCTCAGGCGAAAGACTTGGCGAAGCTGTCGATTGCAGCCTTCAGCTTGCCCTTGACGTCGTCGGAGATCGCCTTGTCCTTGCGGATGGTTTCCAGGATGTCCTTGCCTTCCGAACGCATGTAGGAAAGCAGGCCCTGCTCGAACTTGCCGACCTGGTTGACCGGAAGCTTGTCGAGGTAGCCGTTGACGCCAGCGAAGATCACAGCGACCTGCTCTTCCGTCTTCAGCGGCGAGAACTGCGGCTGCTTCAGGAGTTCGGTCAGGCGGGCACCGCGGTTCAGGAGGCGCTGCGTAGCGGCATCGAGGTCAGAGCCGAACTGCGCGAAGGCGGCCATTTCGCGATACTGGGCGAGTTCGCCCTTGATCGAGCCGGCAACCTGCTTCATCGCCTTGATCTGAGCGGCCGAGCCAACGCGCGAAACCGACAGACCGACGTTAACGGCCGGACGGATGCCCTGGTAGAACAGGTCGGTTTCAAGGAAGATCTGGCCGTCGGTGATCGAGATCACGTTGGTCGGGATGAACGCCGAAACGTCGTTGCCCTGCGTTTCGATGACCGGCAGAGCCGTCAGCGAACCGGCGCCATTGTCGTCCGAGAGCTTTGCAGCGCGCTCGAGCAGGCGGGAGTGCAGGTAGAAAACGTCGCCCGGGTAAGCTTCGCGGCCCGGCGGGCGGCGCAGCAGGAGCGACATCTGACGGTAGGAAACAGCCTGCTTGGACAGGTCGTCGTAGCCGATCAGGGCATGCTTGCCGTTGTCACGGAAGTATTCACCCATCGCGCAACCGGCGAACGGTGCGAGGTACTGCATCGGAGCCGGATCGGACGCCGTCGCAGCAACGATGATCGAGTACTGCAGAGCGCCGCGCTCTTCCAGAACCTTCACGAACTGGGCAACCGTCGAACGCTTCTGGCCGATTGCGACGTAGACGCAATACAGCTTGTCACCTTCTGGACCATTGTCGTGAATGGCCTTCTGGTTGAGGATCGTGTCGAGGATGATGGCGGTCTTGCCGGTCTGGCGGTCGCCGATGACGAGCTCGCGCTGGCCACGGCCAACCGGGATGAGGGCGTCGATGGCCTTGAGGCCGGTCGACATCGGCTCATGCACCGACTTGCGCGGAATGATGCCCGGAGCCTTGACGTCAACGCGCGAGCGCTGCTTGGCGTTGATCGGACCCTTGCCGTCGATCGGGTTGCCGAGCGCGTCAACGACGCGGCCGAGCAGTTCCGGACCAACCGGTACGTCCACGATGGCGCCAGTCCGCTTTACGGTGTCGCCTTCCTTGATGTCACGGTCCGAACCGAAAATAACGACACCGACGTTGTCGGCTTCGAGGTTCAGCGCCATGCCGCGAATTCCACCCGGGAATTCGACCATCTCGCCTGCCTGGACATTGTCGAGGCCGTAGACGCGGGCAATACCGTCACCGACGGAAAGCACCTGACCGACTTCGGAGACTTCTGCTTCCTGGCCGAAATTTTTGATCTGATCTTTGAGAATTGCGGAAATTTCCGCGGCGCGGATATCCATCAGCCGACCTCTTTCAGTGCAAGCTTAAGGGTAGAGAGTTTGGTGCGAAGGGAAGTGTCAATCTGGCGGGACCCGACCTTGACGATCAGACCTCCAAGAATAGACGGGTCGACGGTGACGTTGACCGCCACGTCTTTGCCGGTGACGCTCTTCAGCGTCGCCTTCAATTCGTTTTCCTGCGCTGCGGTGAGCGCATGGGCCGACGTGACGTCGGCGGAGATTTCGCCACGATGGCGCGCGGCGATCAGGCGGAACGCCTTGATCATGCCCGGCAGCGCGAAGAGGCGACGGTTACGGGCAACGACCTTGAGGAAGTTGCCGACGAGCCCGGAGATACCAGCCTTTTCGGCAACCGCCGAAATGGCCTTGAACTGGTCGTCTGCAGAAAAGACCGGGCTCGCGATCAGCCGCTTCAGGTCGTCGCTGCCATCGATCAGGGCCTGGACGCGGGTAAGATCCGCACCGACTGCCTCGATGGAACCGGCGCTGAGCGCAAGTTCAAAAAGCGAGGACGCATATCTTTCTGCAACACCGGAAATAAGCTGGGATGTGTCTGCCACGGGCACAAGCTTCTCTCAATTTCATCCAAGAACCGAGCTGGCGGTGGGCCGTCAACTTAACATCTTGAATTTGCTGCAATAACTTGCAGGATATCGAGGCCTGGCGACCCACTTCCCCCGCAATTCGCGGTTCGTCTAGCATAGGATGTTTGGACTCGCAACACGCGAACGGCAGGAATGCGGCATAAGTCGGCCACCTTTGGCCGAATTTTGCCGTAAATTCGTTTCCTGCGTTGTGAATCGCGGAATGACCCGCGCGCGATCAGATCATGCCGAAGACGTAGGCGAGCGGAAGGATGGCGAGTGCCGCCTGAACGAAGAGCGCCAGCCAGTTGTAGACCGTGCCGCCATTGTCACTCATCATCGAGAGAATTCGGCCGAAAGCGGCAAGGGCGAAAGCTGCCCCCATGGCAAGGTAGACCATCGGCTGCGCCAGCAGGATCGCAGCAAGTCCCAGCCCGATATGCATGCCGCCCATGGTGGAGCGCGCTTCGGCGTAGCCGCCGCGCCGTCCCTCGGCAAGGCCGATGCCGGCCGCGCGAAAGGCGAGCCGCGGCGCAAACAGCATGACGATGCCGATCAGCGCCGCGGCCGCGGCGGCGCAGAAGGCGAGGAATTCGCCGGTTTCCGTCGGAATGTAGAATTCCATGTCCGTTCCCGCAGATGAGCCCGTTATCATGCCGCCCCATCCTGTTGCCGAGACGAAGCGTGCCTGACCTCTAGCGCATGTCGTAGCGGTTGTGAATCGCCCGCGGCCTCATCAATGCGACGATCACAGGAAACTTGAGCCTAAAGGAAGCTCTGGGGATCGATGTCGAGCTGGACGCTGATCGAGCCGCGCTCCTTGGGGCCGGCGGCGATCATCGCCTTGACGAAGGCCTGCATGTCGCTGTTGCGCCGTCCATGCACCAGCAGGCGGAAGCGGTGCCGCCCGCGGATCAGCGCCAGCGGCGCTTCCGCGGGGCCGAGAATGGTGATGCCATCGGTCCGGGGTGCGGCCATGCGCAGGCCTCGCGCATGGCCTTCGGCGTCCTGGCGACTATCGGCCGAGACGATCAGCGAGGCGAGCCGGCCGAACGGCGGCAGCAATGCCTTCTCGCGCTCGGCGATCTCGCGGTCGTAGAAAGCGTCGGCATTGCCGGAAACGATCGCTTGCATCACCGGATGCTGCGGCTGGTAGGTCTGCAGCAACCCAAGGCTCTTGAGGCCGGTTCGCCCGGCGCGGCCGGTGACCTGCGAGAGCAGCTGGAAGGTCCGCTCCGCCGCCCGTGGATCGCCGTTCGCCAGACCGAGGTCGGCATCGACAATGCCGACCAGCGTCATCAGGGGGAAGTTATGCCCCTTGGCAACGAGCTGGGTGCCGATGACGATATCGGCTTCGCCACGCGTGATGGCTTCAAGCTCCAGCCTCAGCCGTTTGACGCCCATCAGGTCCGAAGAAAGCACGATGGTACGCGCCTCGGGGAAATGCCGCTCCACCTCTTCGGCGATCCGCTCGACCCCCGGGCCGCAGGCGACCAGATGATCGAGCGTGCCGCATTCCGGGCAGGCTTCCGGCGTGCGTTCGGAATAGCCGCACTGGTGGCACTGGATCTGCCCGCGGAAGCGGTGTTCGACCAGCCAGCTTGAGCAATCAGGGCACTGGAAGCGATGGCCGCAGACGCGGCAAAGCGTCAGCGGTGCGTAGCCACGCCGATTGAGGAAGAGCAGCGCCTGTTCGCCACGCTCGACCGCCTTGCCGATCTGGTTGATGAGAACCGGCGAAAGGAAGCCACCGCGCGCCGGTGGATGCTGGCGCATGTCGACCACGCCGAGCCGCGGCAGCGCCGCATCGCCGAAGCGGGTCGGCAGGTGGATCGGCTTGTAGCGTCCGACCTCGCCATTGACCCGGCTTTCGAGCGATGGCGTCGCCGAGACGAGCACGACGGGAAAGCCGGTGATGCGACCACGAACGACCGCCATGTCGCGCGCATTGTAGAAGACGCGGTCCTCCTGCTTGTAGGCCGGGTCGTGCTCTTCGTCGACAATGATGAGCCCCAGTTCCTCGAAGGGCAGGAACAGCGCCGAGCGGGCGCCGGCAACGACCCGGACCGTGCCTGTCGTCACTTGGCGCCAGACTTTTTCGCGGGTACGCGGTGCGAGGTCCGAATGCCACTCGGCGGGCTTCGCGCCGAAGCGATCCTGGAAGCGTTCGAGGAAGCTCGACGTCAGCGCGATCTCGGGAAGCAGGATCAGCACCTGCTTGCCGGCGCGAAGCGTCGCGGCAATCGCCTCGAAATAGACCTCGGTCTTGCCCGAACCGGTGATGCCGTCGATCAGCGACACCGAAAAGCCCCCCTCCTCGACCGCAGCGAGCAGATCGGCCGCCGCTTCCTTCTGCGGGCCTTCGAGCCTGGGGGCGGTAAAATCGGGATCGGGCAAGGCAACGACCGGAGGCGGCGCCATGAAGACGGTCTCGAAGACGCCTTGCTGAGTCAGCCCTTCGATCACACTCGACGAGGTGCCAGCGGCATGCGCCAGCCCCGAGCGCGTCCAGGAAAAACCGTCGCTGGCGGCAGCGATCACGCGCTCGCGCGCCGCCGTCATGCGCTCCGGCCGCATCTCCGTCAGCCGCAGGGCTTCCACCATCGGTTCCGGATCGAAGGCCGCCGGTGCGCGTAGCGCCATCCGCGCAACCAGCCCAGGCGGCGTGACGGTATAGGCGGCAACCCAATCGAGAAAGGTCCGCATGTCGCGCGTCAGCGGCGGGCAGTCGAAAGCCTTCTCGATCGTCTTGAGTTTCTTGGCATCGACGCTCCCGTCATCGTCGCCATCCCAGACGACGCCGACGACGAGGCGCGGCCCGAGCGGCACCTGCACGATCGAGCCCGGCTCAACCGCCATGCCGTCGGGAACCGCATAGGAATAGGCTTTCGGCGCCGGCATGGGCACCAGGACCGGCACGACGCGACGGACCGAAACGGGCCCGAGCAAATCGCCGAATAAATCGGTTGAATCGCGAGTCATTTTGCCGTGACCTTGCCACGTGTTTCGGTTAAAGAAAACTGCGCTGCGAACCGCAGCCTTGCAGGCCGCAGGGTTTGTCACGGTTCCACCAGAGTTTCAACGCGCGCGATCTCTGCCAACGGAATTCCTCCCCGGTAGATATGCGCCGAACGGCAATCGTGCCCCAAGGGAGTGACCCCATGAAATTTTTCGTTGATACCGCCGACGTCAAGGAAATCCGCGAGCTGAACGATCTCGGCCTTCTCGATGGCGTCACCACAAATCCGTCGCTGATCCTGAAGTCGGGCCGCGACATCACGGAAGTCACCAAGGAAATCTGCTCGATCGTCGACGGCCCGGTTTCGGCTGAAGTGACCGCCACCGAATACGCCGAGATGATGAAGGAAGCGGCCGTTCTCGCGAAGATCGCCGACAATATCTGCATCAAGCTGCCGTTGACGCTCGACGGCCTCAAGGCCTGCAAGGCGCTGACCTCGGACGGCCACGAGACCAATGTGACGCTGTGCTTCTCGGCCAACCAGGCGCTGCTTGCCGCCAAGGCCGGCGCCACCTTCATCTCGCCCTTCGTCGGCCGTCTCGACGACATCGCCTTCGACGGCATGGACCTGATCCGCGAGATCCGCCACATCTACGACAACTACGGCTACGAGACCGAGATCCTTGCAGCCTCGATCCGCACCGTGAACCACGTCAAGGAAGCGGCCCTCATCGGCGCCGACGTCGTCACCGCGCCGCCAGCCACGCTGAAGGCGCTGGTCAAGCACCCGCTGACTGACAAGGGCCTCGAAACCTTCCTGGCCGACTGGGCCAAGACCGGCCAGAAGATCGCCTGATTGTTTCGGGAATGAACAAGAAAACCCCGCAGCGATGCGGGGTTTTTTGTTGCCTACTCGTCGTCGTCCATCAACCCCGTCAACCGCATGCCGTCGATCCAGGTGGCGCTGTCCTTGCGGATCACCCGGCGCGGACGGATGCCTGAGCGCTGCCGCACTTCCTCCGCCAGTCGTTCCGAATGGGTGACGATCCAGATCTGGCTTTCACGTGAGGCGCTGGCGATCATGTCGGCAAGCGCCGGCAGCATCTCCGGATGCAGGCTGGTCTCCGGCTCGTTCAGCGCGATGAAGCGGGGACGACGGTAAGATAGCAGCGCCGCCGCCAGCGCCAGGAACCGCATCTGCCCGTCGGAAAGCTCGCGCGGCGAAAACGGCCGGCTGGGAAAATCCGGAAAGACCAGCGAGAATTCGGCGAACTGACCGGGCTCGGGAACATCGAGATAGGCACCACCGAAGGCATCGGCGATAGCACGGTCGAGGTCGACCGTATCCTGCCGTGTGTGCCTGAGCGTCGCAAAGACTGCGGCCATGTTGACGCCAGTCTCGTCGAGCATCGGCGCCGTCACGGCAAGACAGGGCAGCCGAAGAGGCGAATCGCGATCCGTGCGGAAGCCGTGGAAGAACCGCCATTGATCGACGGCACGGCGAAAGGTCCCGACCTCCGGATAGTGACCGGCATCGCCGAGCAGCGAGATCGCCGTCTCCGAGGTCAGCGCCGTTTCCGGATAGTCCTCCATCCGCCCGCGCTCGCCGCGCACGAAAATGCCGGGGCCGGATCGCTTCATCATCGTCACCGGCCGCCTGCCGGTTTCGACCGTCAGTTCCTCTTCCTTGACCTGGGGCTCATAGGCAAAGCCGGCGGCAGCCAATGGCGGACGAAGTCCTGCCTCGATGCGGTAGCGAAAGGTGATCGCCTGCTCCTCGTCCAAGAGTTCGGTTTCCAATCGTATGCGCGCCGGCTTGTCGGCGCGGCGGCGGCCGCTCCAGAGCGCCGACGACATGCCGCCCTCTTCGGCGATCTCGCGCGCCAAGGTCCCGCGCGTGGCGGACTGCACCAGCTGAAGCGCCCGATAGAGGTTGGATTTGCCGACGCCGTTCTCGCCGATGAACAGGTTGACCCCGGTCAGATCCATGCGGATCGACTTCAACGAACGGTAGTTTTCGGCGAACATGGATTGAAGCTGCATGGCTCAAGACCTACCCGATCCGCCGCCCGGCGTGAAGCCGGCAGACATGGCGCGGCCGGTCGTTAGAGCGCGGCCGCCGCCTGCAACCGGGGCTGGAACGATGCGTCCGCATCCATGGCCAGATCGAAGACCGTGTGCCGTTCGAGCGCCTTCGTCACCTCGCCGGGCTCGCCTTCCAGCGCCTCCGGCGGGATCAAGTTGCCGATGCGGAAGTCGAAGTGGTCGCCCTTCTTGTTGAGCAACTCATGAAACACGGTCATGTCGCGCAGTTCCGTCGACCACTTGGCGAACCAGTAGAACAGGCCGGAATTGCGGGCGCTCATATGCACCGGCAGGATCGGCAGGCCGTACTTGCGTGCAAACCCCACCGCGGACGTCTTCCATGGCCGCTCGTTGAGGCAGCCGTCCGCCCAGAAGGCGATGCGCCCGGACGGAAAGAGCACCGTCGCCTTGCCTTCGCCGATCGCCCGGTTGGTCACCTGCAGCGTCTCGCGCGCCTTCAGCTTGCTCTTGTGCTCTTCGCGCCATTCGACCGGGATGACCATTTCGACGAAACGCGGATTGACGCGGATGGCGTCGCGATTGGCGAAGAACATCATGTCCGGCCGTCGTGTTTTCAGCAGGTCGAAGACGGCGATCCCGTCGGCAATTCCGGTCGGGTGGTTGCTGACCAGCAGGAAGCCGCCCTTGGTCGGAATCCGCTCGGCCCGGTCGACCCGCACATCCAGCGACAGAAGCGAACTCAGATGTTCGAAGGCCTGAAAGCCGGGCATGTTGGCGACCGCATCGGCAAACTCGTGTGCCTTGCGATAGTTCAGCAATGCATAGAGGAAGGGTCGCACCAGCGGCCACATGGGGCTCTTGACGATGCGCTGCCCGCGCTCGGCAATCAGGGTATCGACGATGTGACCAGGCTGCCCCTGTGAGACCAGGGCGATTACTTCAGCAAAATGCGCGAATCCGTTCACCGAATCCCGTCCCGCCATAGTCCGATCCGATTCTTTCCGGCTGAACATCGCAATTCTATATGATCGAAGAATGACAGATTCCAAGGGCGCATTAGCAAAAACATAAGACGCATCAGAGCATTGTCGCGGATGAAACATCTTGGAAAATGACAATGAACGAGCTCCTCGTCATCGGCCATCCGGAACTCCTCGCCGAGCGTCAGCGTTGGCTCGACGGGCTGATGCGGGAACGTCGCCTCTCGGATAACACCGTCGAGGCCTATGAGCGTGACACGCGCCAGTTCCTGACGTTCCTGACCGGGCATCTGGCCGGACCGCCGCGACTTTCCGATATCCGCACGCTGCGGCCGGCGGATCTGCGTGGCTTCCTCGCCCAGCGCCGCAAGGGAGGCGCCGGCGCTCGCACGCTCGGCCGCGGGCTCGCCGGCCTGCGCTCCTTCCTCCGCTTCCTCGAGCGCAACGGTCTCGCCAATGCCGCCGGCGCCACTGCGGTGCGCTCGCCGAAGCAACCGAAATCCCTGCCGAAACCGCTGACCGATCGCGATGCGCTCAACGTCGTGACCGCGGAGGCGCAGCTTGCCGAGGAGCCTTGGATCGCCGCCCGCAATGCCGCGGTATTGACCCTGCTTTACGGATGCGGCCTGCGCATTTCCGAGGCGCTCGGCCTGACCCCGGGCGATTTTACCGGCGCGCCCTCGTCGCTGCGCATCGTCGGCAAGGGCGGTAAGACCCGCCTCGTGCCGCTGATCGAAGCGGCGCGCCAAGCCGTTGCCACCTATATCAAGCTCTGCCCCTACCAGATCGCGGCCGATGAGCCGCTGTTTCGCGGCGCCCGCGGCGCCAAGCTGCAGCCCGCGATCATCCAGCGCGAAATGCAGAAGCTGCGCGGTGCCCTCGGCCTGCCGGACACGGCAACGCCGCATGCGCTGCGCCACTCCTTCGCCACCCATCTGCTTGCCGGCGGCGGCGATCTCAGAACCATTCAGGAGCTTCTTGGCCATGCCAGCCTGTCCACGACGCAGGTCTATACCGGCGTCGATTCCGCACGGCTTTTGGAAATCTATGACCGCGCCCATCCGCGCGCCTGATTTTCGGCGAAACGATGGATTAACCATGCCCCTTAAGGAAGCCGTGACCGGCCCGGGCCTAGGGTTCTGCAACGACCGTCCGACCGTCGGGGAACAATGATGACCGCCTTTGCGAGACCTGATCGAAACCTGCCCCGCAACCTGCTCGCATGGGTCTCGGACGGTACACTCTGGCTGATTGCCCTGTTGCACGTTGTCCTGGCCGCCAGCCTCGTCGTGACCCTCTTCTTTGTCGCGGAAGCCGATGCGAAGGAAGCCGAATGCGGCGGTTCGAATGTCCTGACCGCCCTTGCCAAGTCGGACCCGACAAGGTTCGCAGCACTCGAAGCCGAAGCCGCAGCCGTCCCGAACGGCAAGGGCATCTTCTGGAAGATCGAGAAGGACGGCATCGCACCTTCCTGGCTGCTCGGCACCATGCACGTCACCGATCCGCGTGTGCTGGCGCTTCCGACCGAGGCGCCGGCCGCCTTCGAGGCAGCGTCCACCGTCATCGTCGAATCGGACGAAATCATCGACGAGAAGAAATCGGCCGCCGCGATCCTGATGCGGCCCGACCTCACCATGTTCCCGGACAACAAGACGATCGCCGACTTCCTGAAGCCCGGCGATCGTGAAAGGCTTGAAGCGGGTCTCAAGGCGCGCGGCATTCCGCTGACGCTGGTGGCGCGCATGAAGCCGTGGATGATCGCAAGCTTCGTCGCCTTGCCCGCCTGCGAGATCACCCGCAAGGCGACGGGTGCCTCCTTCCTCGACAAGAAGATTGCCGAAGATGCGGTCAGCCAGGGCAAAGCGCTCAAGGGCCTGGAGTCGCTGATCGAACAGCTCGCGGCGATGGACTCTCTTCCGACCGAACTGCACCTGCGCGCCCTTATCGAGACGCTGGCGCTCGGCAAGACGATCGACGACGTCTTCGCGACGATGACCGACCTGTACCTTGCCGGTGATACCGGCATGATCATGCCGATGATGAGGGCCGTCGACACGACGTCGAGCGACGATTTCGGCTATGCCGATTTCGAGCAGCGCATTATCGTCGACCGCAACAGGACGATGGCAACGCGCGCCGAACCGATCCTGAAGAACGGCGCGGCCTTCATGGCCGTCGGCGCGCTGCACCTTCCGGGCAAGGAAGGTCTGGTCGAACTGCTGCGCGCCCAGGGCTTCACGGTCACGCGCGCCAACTGACAGCGCCGGCCGGTGGAGGATGTCGGCCGGATTTACGTTTAATTCTGCACGGGCGTGCGCGAAGCGACTTCGGAGGTACGCGCCATAGCGCCGTCACCCTCGATCCTGCCCAGGCGGCGAAAACCCCAAAACGCAGCGCCAACGATCAAGGCACCAGCCGCCAGCGCGATGGTGAAGCCGGCTTGCACACCGAAGCGCGCGACCACCGCCCCTGATACCGCCGCCCCTGCCGCAACGCCGACCCCGAGACCGGTGGTCAACCAGGTCAGCCCCTCCGTCAGCTTCGACGGCGGCACGGCGATTTCCCCAATGCTCAGGGCGACGATCATCGTCGGTGCGAAGAACACGCCCGAAACGAACATCATCGTTGCAAGGCTGCCGATCCCGCCGACGAACAGAAGCGGCAACGTGCTGGCGGCCGTCATGCCCGCGCCGATCAGGAACAGCTTCGGCAGCGGCAGGCCGAGCCTGACTGCACCAAACGCCAGACCGGCGATGCAGGAACCGAGCGCATAAAGCGAAAGCACGAGGCTCGCAGCGGCCGGTCGTCCTTCGGCCTCGGCAAAGGCCACGCTGACCACATCGATCGTGCCGACGATCACGCCCATGCCGGCAAGCGCCACGATAAGCACACGCAGCGCCGGGTAACGAAGAACCGAACCCGGCGCCATCGTCTCGGCCAGTATGACGGGTGGCTCGGTTCCTTTCTGCAGCACGAAGGCGGTAACGCCGACGGCAAGGAATACCGCGGCTGCCAGCGGTCCGGCCTCGGGAAACAACCCGACACTCAGTCCTACCGCAATGGGAGGCCCGACGATAAAGCAGATCTCGTCGAAAACCGATTCGAGCGAAAAGGCTGTCTTCAACGCGGGACGACCGCGATAGAGTTCGGTCCACCGCGCTCGGGTCATCGCCGACATGCTGGGCGTGCATCCCGCGAGGATCGCAAAGACGAAGAGCGTCCAGTCCGGGGCCCGCCAATGGGTTGAAGCCAGCAGAGCCGACGTGCCGAGAATACTGAGCACCGTGGCAAGCGGCAGGATGCGGCTCTGGCCGAACCGATCGACGAGCCGTGAAACCTGCGGCGCCAGCAGTGCCGAGGCAAGCGTGAACGCCGCGGCAACGCCGCCGGCGAGCCCATAGCTGCCGCGCGACTGAGCCAGCATGGTGATGATGCCGATCCCCATCATCGACAGCGGCAGGCGCGACACCAATCCCGCCAGGGTGAAGCCCAGCGTGCCTTTGACGGCGAAAATCTGTCGGTAGGGATTGGCCATGAAAACTCCGGTAATGCGCCTGCACGTCGCGCCAATGACATACGCGACGCATGCAAGTGATATTGACATACGCTTCGCATGTCAATTAACATACGATACGTATGCAAAAGGAGCGGCAAATGCCAAGGCGCGCACGCAGCGACATGATCGCGGAGACCAGGGGAAAGCTGATCGCCGCCGCGCGGGATGCCTTCAGCCGGCGCGGTTACGCCGAGACCTCCATGGACGACTTCACCGCTTCGGCCGGCCTCACCCGCGGCGCGCTCTATCACCATTTCGGCGACAAGAAGGGCCTGCTGCAGGCTGTCGTGGAAACCCTGGACGCCGGGATGGATGTGCGGCTCGATGCCGCCTCCGAGGCCGCGGATCTATGGGAAGGGTTCGTGCGCCGCTGTAAGCTCTATCTGGAGATGGCGCTCGAGCCGGAGATTCGACAAATCGTGTTGAAGGACGCACCGGCAGTTCTCGGCGCAAGCGTGCTGGAGCCGAGCAGGCGGCAATGCCTCGCTTCGCTCGCCGCCCGGCTTTCGGCCATGATGGCCGGGGGCATCGTGCGTCAGGGGGATGCGGAGACATTGGCGCGGCTGATCAATGGCGCCCTCGCCGATGCGGCGCTCTGGATTGCAGAGGCGGATGATCCGGCCACGCGCTTGGCCAGCGCGAGCGACAACTTGGACCTGCTGCTCTTCGGGCTGAAGAACGAGATTTCAGCTTAGCCGCCCGGACCCGCCACCCGCGCCAAAAGGGTCGGCACGATCATCTTGTGAAACGGCGTGACCGCCGCAAGGTAAACCCGCCCGAACGCATTGTGCCGCCGGACGAGTGTGGTGACGCCGACGATCTGGTTGACGGCCGATCCTGCCCTGACGTCCACGACGATGCGAAAATCGAGATGTTTGTCGTCGAAGCCGAGCACCACTTCGTCATCGCTTTTCGACAGCACCGGGAACGCCCCGACCAAGCCGAAACGACCCGGCTTCGGCGCGGCCGACTTCAGGCCGACGATCGAGACTACGCCGTTGCGAAGCCGCAGAAGCTCGCGGATCCATCGCGGCGAACGGCCCAGCGAACGTTCGGCCGCTTCCGCAGCGGTCACGCCCTTGCCGTCAAGGGCAAGCTCGAATCGGTCGGCCCAATCTGCTTCCGGTAGATGCCGGTTCGGCAGAGAGATGGCCACGGCTCTCGGTTTCATGTTTCCTCCTGATGCCTCGGCATCGCTTGTGGTGTGAAACATGATTGCGCCGCCCACCGCCACTGGACAGGGGGCCGCTTGTCGCAGCCCTCGGGCCAATCGTCACATCCCGCCCTGCGCAACAGACCATTGCTCGCCAAGCACCAGGCTCTTCCCTTCCATCGGCCAAGCTGCATAACTCAAGCGGAACGGTGCAAATTCTGGAGACGAACAATGGAAACCAGCTACGACACGCGCGAACTCGAAATGGTCGTGCTGATGACGCCTGATATGGCGAACTTCAGCGGCAAGGTCCACGGCGGCGCGCTGCTCAATCTCCTGGATCGCGTGGCCTTCTCCTGCGCTTCGCGCTATTCGCAACAATATGCGGTGACCCTTTCGGTTGACCAGGTGATCTTTCGCCAGCCGATCCATGTCGGCGAACTCGTCACCTTCCGCGCTGCGGTCAACAATGCCGGCCGCACCTCTATGGAAATCGGCATCCGGGTCGAAGCCGAAAACATCCGCAGCGGCGAACGCCGCCATACCAATTCCTGTTATTTCACCATGGTCGCGGTCGATGCCGACGGAAGCCCGACGCCTGTTCCCGCCCTTGTCACCGATACCGCCGACCGCAAGCAGCGGCAGCGCGCGGCAGAGGCACGGCGCACCCTCAGGCGCGAGTTCGAAGAGCGTTTCCACGCGATCAGGTCTGCTTCTGAGGAGTGAGGCCGTCGCCAGGACCAGAAAGGCCGATGGCAATAATGTCAGCAAGCGCTGACGTTGCGCAGGTGAACAGCAGCCAGCACGCCTGAAACGCGCGGCTGGAAACAGGGGGCCGCGTTGGCGCAGCCCCCTGCATGATCCTTACATGTGGATCGGCTTGAAGAAGGTCGAAAGTGCGGCTTCCTTGACCGCTTCCGACATGGTCGGATGCGCATGGCAGGTGCGGCCGAGGTCTTCCGACGAACCGCCGAATTCCATCAGCACGGCAATCTCGTGGATCATCTCGCCGGCGCCGAAGCCGACGATATGGCCGCCGAGAACGCGGTCGGTTTCCTTGTCCGCAAGGATCTTCACGAAGCCGTCGGTGGCGAGCATTGCGCGCGCGCGGCCGTTGGCGGTGAACGGGAACTTGCCGACCTTGTAGGCGACGCCTGCAGCCTTCAGCTCTTCCTCGGTCTTGCCGACGGAAGCGACTTCCGGCTGGGTGTAGACGACACCAGGGATCACGTCATAGTTCACGTGACCGGCCTGACCGGCGAGGATTTCCGCAACGGCGACACCCTCATCCTCGGCCTTGTGGGCGAGCATCGGGCCGCGCACGACGTCGCCGATCGCGTAGATGCCGGCAACGCTGGTCTGGAAGTGGTGGTCGATCTCGACGCGGCCGCGCTGGTCCATGACGACGCCGGCTTCCGCAAGGCCGAGACCTTCTGTGTAGGGCTTGCGGCCGGTGGCGATCAGCACCACGTCCGCATCGAGCGTCACGGCGTCACCGCCCTTGACCGGCTCGAAGGTCACCTTGGCGCCCTTGCCGTCCTTGACGACGCCGGTCACCTTGGCGCCTAGCTTGAAGTCCATGCCCTGCTTGGCGAGCATGCGCTGGAACTGCTTGGCAACCTCGCCATCCATGCCGCCGAGGATCGAATCGAGATACTCGACGACAGTCACCTTGGCGCCGAGACGCGCCCAGACCGAGCCGAGTTCGAGGCCGATGACACCGCCGCCGACGACGATCATGTTGGCCGGGACCTTTTCGAGCGCAATGCCGCCCGTCGACGAGATGATAACCTTCTCGTCGATGTCGACCTTGACCCCCGGAATGCCGGCGACGTCGGAGCCGGTGGCGATCACGATGTTCTTGGTTTCGAGAATCTGCTCCTCGCCCTTGTCGTTGGTGACCGAGACCTTGCCCTGGCCAAGCACCTTGCCGGTGCCCTGGATGCCATCGATCTTGTTCTTCTTGAACAGGAACGAGACGCCTTCGACGTTGGACTTAACGGTCGCGTCCTTGTGGGCCATCATCTTTTGAAGGTTCAGCTTGGGTGCTGCAACCTCGACGCCGAGCGCGTCGACGCCGTGGGCGACCTGGTGGAACATCTCGGAGGCATGCAGCAGCGCCTTCGACGGGATACAGCCGATGTTGAGGCAGGTGCCGCCATAGGTGGCGCGCTTCTCGACGACGCCCACCTTCAGGCCGAGCTGTGCCGCCTTGATGGCGCAGACATAGCCGCCGGGGCCGCTGCCGATAACGATGAGATCATAAGCCATTTGAAGATCCTTCCTTCAGGGACGGTTACCGCCCGCCGCTGACATTGAGAATTGCTCCGGTCACATAAGTCGCCTTGTCCGACAGGAGGTAGAGAACCGCGTCAGCGACTTCTTCGGCGGTGCCGGGTCGCTGGACGGGAATGGTGTTGGCGAGATCGCGCGCCCTGTCCGGCAGGCCGCCGGACGCGTGGATCTCGGTATCGATGATGCCGGGCCGGACCGCGTTGACGCGAATGCCCTCCGCCGCCACCTCGCGCGAAAGGCCTGTCGTGAAAGTGTCGATCGCACCCTTCGAAGCGGCGTAGTCGACATATTGCGCCGACGAACCGAGCACGGCGGCCATCGAGGAGATGTTGACGATGGCGCCGCCCTTGCCGCCGTAGCGCGTCGACATGAGACGAACGGCTTCCGCCGCGCAACGGATGGAGCCGGTGATGTTGATGCGGAACATGCGCTCGAGCCGGTCGGCGGACATCTCGTCGACGCGGGCCGTCTGGCCAACGATGCCCGCATTGTTGACGAGGCCATCAAGCCGGCCAAAGGCCGCATCGACCGCGGCAAAGAGCGCCTGGATATCAGCCTCGGAACCGACATCGCCCTGAACCGCGATCGCCGTGCCGCCCGCCGCTTCGATCGCATGCACGACGGCTTCGGCCGCATCGCGGTTGGACGCATAGTTGACGACGACGCGCCAGCCAGCCTTTGCGGCGCCAAGGCAGATGGCAGCACCAATGCCGCGGCTACCGCCGGTCACGAGAAGAACAGGGTTATGGTTCATGCGGCGCATCCCTTGAGCGCGAAGGAATCCCAACTGTCGGCTTCGGCTTTACCCTTGCCCCAGGCGCCCGATGCCCTGAGGGATGGACCGAAATCGGGCAGCAGCAGCTGCGCGGCCGCCGGCTCGCTCTCAGCCGGGATCTCACCGATCGCGCCGGCCTTGTCGAGCGCATAGACCACACCCTGCCACACGGTGCAGGCGCGCAGTTCTTCGCCGGTCGCATCCCCTTCCGGGCAATTGTGCATGATCAGCCCGGTCGCGCGCTCCGGTTCGCCCGCCGGCATCACCACGCCGTCGAGCAGCAGCCCGGGCTTCAGCACCGCCACCTTGAAGTGGTTGCTGGTTGCCGCACTTGGTGAGCCGACCGGCTCGAAGCGCAGCTCGTAGCCGCCGTCGCGATCGGCATAGATCGCGTGCGACTGCTTGCAGTCGGCGGCAGCGGCGGGCGCGGCAAGCGCGCTTGCCAACAGGATCAGGGCGAGGCGACCGGAAACCATGATCAGGCAGCCTTCTCCGTCGCGAGCTTGAGACCGAGCGCAATGAAGACCACGCCGCTGGCGCGGTCGATCCACTTGCTGGCGCGGGTAAAGGCGGCGCGCATGCGCGGCGTCGTCATGAACAGGCTGACGCCGACGAACCAGAGGATCAGGCAGGTGGCCATGACGAGGCCGTAGCCGAACTTGACGAGGATCGGCGTGTGGGCGCTGACGACGGTCGAGAAGATCGACAGGAAGAAGAACACCGGCTTCGGATTGAGGGCATTGGCGGCGAAACCGAGGCCGAAAGCCTTGGCGGCCGACTGGCCCTTACCCTGCTCATTGCCGTCCGCGCGCTCCACCTTGATCTCCGTCTGGCCGGCGCGCAGCGCTTTGATGCCGATATAGATCAGGTAGGCGACGCCGCACCATTTGACGATGTTGAAGAGGTAAATCGACTGCGAAATGATCAGGCCGAGGCCGAGGATCGTGTAGGTCACGTGGAACATCAGCGACGTGCCGATGCCGAAGGAGGTGATGATCGCCGGGCGGCGTCCATGCACGATCGACTGGCGCATGACCATGGCAAGGTCGGCGCCGGGAGAAACGATGGCGAAGGCGAAGATCGCCATCAGCGATGCGAGTTCGAAAAGATACTGGCTCATGATTTTGCGACCGGTGCGTTGAAGGCCCAGACGTGGCCGAAGGGATCCTGAATACGCGCGTAGCGTGCGTGCCAGAAGGTATCCTGCGGCTCCAGCACTGTCGATGCCCCGGCGGCAACCGCCTTGTCATAGGCTGCATCGACGTCGGCTGACACAGGAAGGTTGATGCTGATCGCCACCCCGGTGCCGCCGATGGTTTTCGGCGACAACACGCTGCCGCCGAATTCGGGGAACTCGTCGTGCAGCATGACCTCGCCGCCATAGATCGCGAGATTGGCGTGCATCACCCGTTTGCCGTCCTCGGCCATCGCATGGAAGCTGTTCACCGCGCCCAGGGCCTTCTCGTAGAAAGCAATGGCAGCAAGCCCGTCCTTGACGCAGATATGCGCCTGGATCGGCGGAACGTTGGGTCCGAATGCCATGCCAATCTCCTCTTGCCTTGCCGCAGGGATGCTATGCCATGAGCCGAGCGACCATCAGCAACAGTGCGATGATCGACACGAACCAGACGATGGAGCGCAACACAGGAATGCCGGCCACATAGAGGCCGGTATAGACCACCCGTGCCAGAATCCACGTCACCGCACCGACCGCGCCAAGACCGCCGGTCTTGCCGGTCACCGCCAATGCAAGCGCAAGGGCGACGAAGGCAGGGTAGGTTTCCAGCATGTTGCGAAGCGACCGCAGCAGACGTCCTGCCACGATGCTCTTCGAAACGCGCTGCTCATCCCGGGGGCCAAGCAGGTATTTGACACCGAGGTCTCCGGCGAGGTCCAGCGACAGCGCCTGCACCAGGATGTGAGCGACTAGCAACACGACGCTCCAGCCGAGCACCCAGATTTCAGTCGACGCGGCTGCGGCTTCCATCACCCCTCGCACTCTCAGGATCAATCCAGATCAGTATCACGTTCCCGCCGTGGCAAACCACCTCGGCAAGGGTGGCGGGTGAACGCTCAACCACTGTCTCCGACAGGCATGACGATCGACGGGGGCGCGCAGAGGCGCCCCCGTCTGTTCAAAGATTAGAGATCGAGAACCAGACGCTCCGGATCTTCCAGGCTTTCCTTGACGCGAACGAGGAAAGTCACGGCTTCCTTGCCGTCGACGATGCGATGATCGTAGGAGAGCGCGAGGTACATCATCGGGCGGATGACGACCTGGCCGCCGATGGCGACCGGGCGATCCTGGATCTTGTGCATGCCGAGGATACCCGACTGCGGCGCGTTGAGGATCGGCGAAGACATCAGCGAGCCGTAGACACCGCCGTTGGAGATGGTGAAGGTACCACCCTGCATGTCGGCCATCGACAGCGCGCCGTCACGGGCGGCTTTGCCGAGGCGGCCGATGTCCTTCTCGACTTCGGCGATCGACATCTGGTCGGCATCGCGAACGATCGGAACGACAAGACCCTTGTCCGTGCCGACGGCGACGCCGATGTGGCAGTAGTTCTTGTAGATGATGTCGGTGCCGTCGATCTCGGCGTTGACGGCCGGGATTTCCTTCAGCGCGTGGGTCACGGCCTTGGTGAAGAAACCCATGAAGCCGAGCTTCACGCCGTGCTTCTTCTCGAAGATGTCCTTGTACTTGTTGCGCAGCGCCATGACGGCGCTCATGTCCACCTCGTTGTAGGTGGTGAGCATGGCCGCGGTGTTCTGCGCGTCCTTGAGGCGGCGCGCAATCGTCTGGCGCAGGCGGGTCATCTTGACGCGCTCTTCGCGAACGACGTCTTCGGCCGTCGACGGTGCACGGGCCTGAACCTTGGCCGGCTCGGAAGCGGCCGGCGTAGAGATGCCCTTGGCGACGGCAGCGAGCACATCACCCTTCAGCACCTGGCCACGCTTGCCGGAGCCATCGAACTGGTCAGCCGAGAGGTTGTTCTCAGCGAGCAGCTTGGCAGCAGCCGGTGCCGGCGGCATCGACGAAGCGGCCGGAGCAGCAGCAGCAGCAGCCGGCGCGGCAGCAGCAGGCTCGGCCTTCTTTTCAGCAACGGCGGCCGGGGCGGCTGCAGCGGCGCCGGCGGCACCTGCAGCGATCTGGCCGAGCAGCGCGCCGAGGCCGACGGTCTCGCCGGCCTGGGCGACGATTTCGGAGAGCGTGCCTGCAGCCGGTGCCGGAACTTCGATCGTCACCTTGTCGGTTTCGAGTTCGAGCAGGGGTTCATCGGCCTTGATGGCGTCGCCGACCTTCTTGAACCAGGTGCCGACGGTCGCTTCGCTGACGGATTCGCCAAGGGTGGGAACGCGGATTTCTGTTGCCATGATTTTTGTTCCGTTGATCAGATATCTGTTTCTATTGGCTCAGAGCGTGGGGAGCATCAGCCCCCCAGCGCGTCCTCGAGGAAAGCGGCAAGCTGCGCCAGGTGCTTCGACATCAGGCCCGTCGCCGGCGAGGCGGCGGCCGGACGGCCGGTGTAGCGCACGCGCTGATACTTGGCGTCGATATGGGCGAGAACCCATTCGAGGTACGGGTCGATGAACGACCAGGCGCCCATGTTCTTCGGCTCTTCCTGGCACCAGACCATCTCCGCGTTGCGGAAGCGGCTGAGCTCGTTGATCAGCGCCTTGGCCGGGAACGGATAGAGCTGTTCGACGCGCAGCAGGTAGATGTCGTCGATGCCGCGCTTTTCGCGTTCTTCGAGCAGGTCGTAATAGACCTTGCCCGAGCAGAGCACGACGCGACGGATCTTCGAATCCTTCTGCAGCTTGATCGGACCATCCTTGATAACCTCGGCGTCGTCCCACAGCAGGCGGTGGAACGAGCTTTCGCCGGCCATTTCCGATAGGCTGGAGATCGCACGCTTGTGGCGCAGCAATGACTTCGGCGTCATCAGGATCAGCGGCTTGCGGAAGTCGCGCTTCACCTGACGGCGCAGGATGTGGAAGTAGTTCGCCGGCGTCGTGACGTTGGCGACCTGCATGTTGTCTTCGGCGCAGAGCTGCAGGAAGCGTTCGAGGCGGGCGGAGGAGTGCTCCGGACCCTGACCCTCATAGCCGTGCGGCAGCAGGCAGACGAGACCCGACATGCGCAACCACTTGCGCTCGCCCGAGGAGACGAACTGGTCGAAGACGACCTGCGCACCGTTGGCGAAGTCGCCGAACTGGGCTTCCCAGAGGGTCAGCGCGTTGGGGCGGGCGAGCGAGTAGCCGTATTCGAAGCCGAGAACCGCCTCTTCCGAAAGCATCGAGTTGATGACTTCGTAGCGGGCCTGGGTCGGCGCGAGGTTCGCGAGCGGAATGTAGCGCTCTTCGGTCTGCTGATCGTAGAGAACCGAGTGGCGCTGCGAGAAGGTGCCGCGTTCGCAGTCCTGGCCCGACAGGCGGATCTTGGTGCCCTCGATGCAGAGCGTGCCGAAAGCAAGCGCTTCGGCCATGGCCCAGTCGACGCCTTCGCCGGTCTGGATCATGTTGGCGCGGTTTTCCATGAAGCGCTGGATCGTGCGGTGCGCGTTGAAGCCTGCCGGGATCTCCGAGATCTTGCGGCCGACTTCCTTGAGCTGCTTCATCGGCACCGAGGTCTTGCCGCGGCGCTGTTCATCCTGGTTGTCGGCCGAGCGCAGGCCCGACCAGGCGCCATCGAGCCAGTCGGCCTTGTTCGGCTTGTAGGACTGGCCGGCCTCGAACTCCTGCTCGAGGTGAGCACGCCAATCGGCCTTCATCTTCTCGACTTCGCCTTCGGTGATCAGGCCTTCGGCAATCAGTCGGTCGGAGTAGAGCTGGACGACGGTCTTGTGGGCGCGGATGACCTTGTACATCTTCGGCTGGGTGAACGCCGGCTCATCGCCTTCGTTATGGCCGAAGCGGCGGTAGCAGAACATGTCGATGACGACAGGCTTGTGGAACTTCATCCGGAATTCGGTGGCGATCTTGGCCGCGTAGACAACCGCTTCCGGATCGTCGCCGTTGACGTGGAAGATCGGCGCTTCGATCATCTTGGCGACGTCGGACGGATAGGGCGACGAACGCGAGAAGGCCGGATTGGTAGTGAAGCCGATCTGGTTGTTGATGATGAAATGCACGGTGCCGGCAACGCGGTGGCCGCGCAGACCCGAAAGGCCGAGGATTTCGGCAATCACGCCCTGGCCTGCGAAGGCAGCATCACCGTGCAGCAGCAGCGGCATGACCTTGGAACGTTCGCGCAGCGGGATGATGTCGCCTTCAAAGACGGTCGCCATCTGGTCCTGTTTCGCACGGGCCTTGCCCATGACCACAGGGTTGACGATTTCGAGGTGCGAGGGGTTCGCCGTCAGCGACAGGTGAACCTTGTTGCCGTCGAATTCGCGGTCGGAGGAAGCACCGAGGTGGTACTTCACGTCGCCCGAACCTTCGACGTCGTCAGGCGCGTAGGAACCGCCCTTGAACTCGTGGAAGATGGCGCGGTGGGGCTTGGCCATGACCTGCGAAAGCACGTTCAGACGGCCGCGGTGGGCCATGCCGAGCACGATTTCCTTCAGGCCTTCCTGGCCGCCGCGCTTGATGATCTGCTCGAGCGCGGGGATGAGCGATTCACCCCCGTCAAGACCGAAGCGCTTGGTGCCCTTGTACTTGACGTCGATGAACTGCTCGAAGCCTTCCGACTCGATCAGCTTCTGCAGAATCGCCTTCTTGCCTTCAGGCGTGAACTCGACGCCCTTGTCCGGACCTTCGATGCGTTCCTGGATCCAGCCCTTCTCTTCCGGGTTGGACATGTGCATGAACTCGACGCCGATCGTCGAGCAGTAGGTGCGCTCGAGGATCTCGACCATCTCGCGAACGGTCGCGTATTCGAGGCCGAGCACGTTATCGATGAAGATCTTGCGATCGAGATCCTTGTCCTCGAACCCATAGTTCGAGGGGGAAAGCTCGTTGTAGTCTTCGACCGGGGCAGCAAGGCCGAGCGGATCGAGCTTGGCATGCAGGTGGCCGCGGGCGCGGTAGGCACGGATCATCATGATGGCGCGGACGGAATCGCGCGTCGCCTGGTGGATGTCGGCGGCGCTGGCAACGGTACCGGTGGCGGCAGCCGTTTCCTCAACCTTCGCCTTGACCTTCTTCTCGATGACCTTCTCGACCGTGCCCCAGTCGCCATCGAGCGCCGAGACCAGTTCACCATTGGCCGGGATCGGCCAGTTGTTCTTTTTCCAGGAGGCGCCCTTGGCTGCCTTCACCACATCTTCCGGCCGGTCGGCGAGCGCCTTGAAGAAGGCCTGCCATTCGGCCGACACGGACGCCGGGTCCGCCTCGTAGCGTGCATGGAGCTGCTCGATATAGGCGGCGTTGGCGCCGTCCAGAAACGAAGTGAGCTGGAATTGCTCGTTGGCCTCTTGCCTTGTCATGGTCTCACGCGGACTGTTCTGTCCGCCTCCTGACTGAAGTTGGGTTGCCGGGTATCCCGGTCGTTCATGTTCGTTCGGCGCGTCCGGGCGCCGGGCCTTTTTCCTACGATGCCGCGCATCCTTGAGGACGCGCCGGGTCACCGTGGCACTTCATTGCCGCGTATCCTGATCTTGCATCAGCCAAGGAAACACGCGGACTGCAGATTGCCCGGGCCGGATCGGTCCGGCCCGGGCAGAAGTCTTGCGATCAGCCCTTGAGGACTTCGACCAGCGTCTTGCCGAGACGGGCCGGCGAAGGCGACACGCGGATGCCTGCCTGTTCCATCGCGGCGATCTTGGATTCCGCATCGCCCTTGCCGCCGGAAACGACAGCGCCGGCGTGACCCATGGTGCGGCCCTTCGGCGCGGTACGGCCGGCGATGAAGCCGGCCATCGGCTTCTTGCGGCCCTTCTTGGCTTCGTCGATGAGGAACTGCGCCGCATCCTCTTCGGCCGAGCCGCCGATTTCGCCGATCATGATGATCGAGGTCGTGGCTTCGTCCGCCAGGAACATCTCGAGCACGTCGATGAACTCGGTACCCTTGACCGGGTCGCCGCCGATGCCGACAGCCGTCGTCTGGCCGAGGCCTTCGTTGGAGGTCTGGAACACGGCTTCATAGGTGAGCGTACCCGAGCGCGAAACGATACCGACCGAACCCTTGCGGAAGATCGAGCCCGGCATGATGCCGATCTTGCATTCTTCCGGCGTCAGGATACCGGGGCAGTTCGGGCCGAGCAGGCGCGACTTGGAGCGGTCGAGACGGGCCTTGACGCGCACCATGTCGGCAACCGGGATGCCTTCGGTGATGCAGGTGATGAACGGGATTTCCGCATCGATCGCCTCGATGATCGCGTCCGCAGCGCCTGCCGGCGGAACGTAGATCACGGATGCGTCCGCACCGGTCTTTTCACGGCCTTCGGCAACCGAAGCGAAGATCGGCAGGGTTTCGCCCTTGGAGCCGGTCCAGGTTTCGCCGCCCTTCTTCGGGTGAATGCCGCCGACCATCTGCGTGCCGTAATAGGCAAGCGCCTGTTCGGTATGGAAGGTGCCGGTCTTGCCGGTCAGGCCCTGAACGAGGACCTTGGTGTTCTTGTTAACGAGAATCGACATTAGGTCTGGTCCTTCAGTTAGCCGTTGATCGCGGCGACGATCTTCTTGGCAGCGTCATCCAGATCGTCGGCGGCGGTGATCGCCAGGCCGGATTCGTTCAGGATCTTCTTGCCAAGCTCGACATTCGTGCCTTCGAGACGAACGACCAGCGGAACCTTGAGGCCGACTTCCTGTACGGCCGCAACGACGCCTTCAGCGATGACATCGCACTTCATGATGCCGCCGAAGATGTTGACGAGGATGCCCTCGACCTTCGGGTCGGCCGTGATGATCTTGAAGGCTGCCGCGACCTTCTCCTTGCCGGCGCCGCCGCCGACGTCGCAGAAGTTCGCCGGCTCCTTGCCGTAGAGCTTGATGATGTCCATCGTCGCCATGGCAAGGCCTGCGCCATTGACCATGCAGCCGATGTTGCCGTCGAGCGCCACATAGGCGAGGTCCCACTTGGAGGCCTCGATTTCCTTGGCGTCTTCTTCGGTTTCGTCGCGCAGTGCCTTGATGTCGTCGTGGCGGAAGAGCGCGTTGCCGTCGAACGAAACCTTGGCGTCGAGAACGCGCATGCGGCCGTTCTTCATGACGATCAGCGGGTTGATCTCGAGCAGGCTCATGTCCTTCTCGACAAAGGCCTTGTAGAGGATCGGGAAGAGCTTTTCGGCGTCAGCCTTGGCTTCGCCGTCGAGCTTCAGGGCCGCGGTGAGCTTGGCAAGATCAGCGGCGGTGACGCCGGCTTCCGGGTTGATCGCGACGTTGACGATCTTTTCCGGCGTGTCGTGCGCAACGGCCTCGATGTCCATGCCGCCTTCCGTCGAAACGACGAAGGCAACCTGGCCGACCGAGCGGTCGACGAGCAGCGACAGATACAGTTCGCGATCGATGTCGGCGCCGTCCTCGATGTAGAGGCGGTTCACCTGCTTGCCGGCCGGACCGGTCTGCGCGGTGACGAGCGTGTTGCCGAGCATTTCCTTGGCATGAGCCTTGGCTTCGTCGATCGAGAAGGCAAGACGAACGCCGCCCTTGGCGTCGGCGGAAAGTTCCTTGAACTTGCCCTTGCCGCGGCCGCCGGCATGGATCTGGCTCTTGACCACGTAGAGCGGGCCCGGGAGCGACTTGGCAGCTGCCTCGGCTTCATCGGCGGAGAAGATCGCAACACCTTCCGCGACCGGTGCGCCATAGCTCTTCAGGAGAGCCTTGGCCTGATATTCATGAATGTTCATGGTGGTTTTCCTGTCTGGAGCATTATGCGGGCAGGTGAGGCACCTACCCGCACCAATGCGGCAAAAACAAAGAGGCTGAGCGGATACGGGGACGCCCGCTCAGCGGGACGCGATTACTGCTTCAGGCTCGGCGCAATGCCGATGCAGGCTTCGCAAAGACCGGCGACCGAAGCGACCGACTTGTCGAACGCTTCCTTCTCGGCCTTGTTGAGATCGATCTCGATGATGCGCTCGACGCCGCCGGCGCCGATAACGGTCGGCACGCCGACATACATGTCCTTGACGCCGTACTGGCCCGTCAGATGCGCGGCGCAGGGCAGGACGCGCTTCTTGTCCTTGAGGTAGGCTTCGGCCATTTCGATCGCCGAGGCGGCCGGTGCGTAATAAGCCGAACCGGTCTTGAGCAGGCCGACGATTTCGGCGCCGCCGTCACGGGTGCGCTGGATGATTTCTTCGAGGCGCTCCTTGGTGACCCAACCCATCTGCACGAGGTCGGTCAGCGGGATGCCGGCAACGGTCGAATAGCGGGCGAGCGGCACCATGGTGTCGCCGTGGCCGCCGAGAACGAAGGCGGTGACGTCCTGGACCGAAACGTTGAATTCCTGGGAAAGGAACAGGCGGAAGCGCGACGAGTCGAGAACGCCGGCCATGCCGACGACCTTGTTCTTCGGCAAGCCCGAGAACTTCTGCAGTGCCCAGACCATGGCGTCGAGCGGGTTGGTGATGCAGATGACGAAGGCGTTCGGAGCATACTTCTTGATGCCCGCACCAACCTGTTCCATGACCTTGAGGTTGATGCCGAGCAGGTCGTCGCGGCTCATGCCGGGCTTGCGCGGCACGCCGGCGGTGACGATGCAGACGTCGGCACCTTCGATGGCGGAGTAGTCGCTGGCGCCGGTGAGGTTCGCGTCAAAGCCTTCGACCGGGGAGGACTGGGCAATGTCGAGGCCCTTGCCCTGCGGGATGCCGTCGGCGATGTCGAAGAGGACGATGTCGCCCAGTTCCTTCAGGCCGGCGAGATGCGCCAGCGTGCCACCAATCATCCCTGAACCGATAAGTGCGATCTTGTTGCGAGCCATGAAAGTGCTTCCTTTGTGATCCCAATATGATCAAGGCCTGAAACGCGGCAAACGCCAAACCTTCGCGGAAGCCATTAAACGGCAATCGTTAAAATATCAATCGATACTTTTTGATGAAGGAATTTCAATCGGTTAGATCATAAAATTCTTACGTAAACGTAAGAATTTTCGTCACGACTGCGTCATGAAACAGCACGATTGGCGGGGTGCTCTGCGGCATATTCCTCGCTCTGCATCTCGATCAGCCGCGAAACCGTACGGTCGAACTCGAAGCCTTCCGTACCCTTTTTCTGGGTCAGAAGATCCTGCGGCTCGGCCGCGGCCGAAGCGAACAATCGGGCCCCGTTATCGTAGAGCGTGTCGACCAGGAGGATAAAGCGCTTGGTCTCGTTGCGCATGTGGGGGCCCAGATGCGGCACGTGATCGACGAAGATCGTCGAATAGCGCTCGAGGATGGCAAGATAGTCGGCCGCACCCAGCGGCTGCTGGCAGAGATCGGAAAATGCAAAGCGGGCGCTTTGCCCGGCTGCGGCCGGCACATGGATCTTGCGGCCCTTGCGTGGCACTTCCGCCGGGGCAGCGGCCTCGTGGCGGGTTTCCTGGGCCCAGGCGCGCGCCATGGCCGCATCCGCCTCCGGGCCGAGCGGCGAAAGCCATACCGGACTGCCGTCGGTCTTCGTCAGGCGGTAGTCGGTATCCGTGTCCAGAGAGATGACCTCGGCATTCGCCTTGAGGAGATCGATGAAGGGCAGGAACAGACCGCGATTGAGGCCGTCGCGGTAGAGATCGTCAGGCGCAACGTTCGACGTCGCGACCAGCACGCAACCCTTGGAAAAAAGCTCGCCAAAGAGCCTGCCGAGGATCATGGCATCGGCAATGTCGGTTACCGAAAACTCGTCGAAGCAGAGCAGTCGCGCCTCGCCGAAGAGCTCCGAGGCAACCGGCGGGATCGGATCGGCCTGCTTGGTCTCGCCGTTCTTGAGCTTCTGGCGGTGCCTGTAGATGCGCTCGTGCACATCGGCCATGAATTCATGGAAATGCGCCCGGCGCTTGCGCTGGATCGGCACCGTATCGAAGAACAGGTCCATCAGCATGGTCTTGCCGCGCCCGACGCCGCCATGGATGTAGAGACCCTTGACCGGCGGCTGGTCCTTCTTGCGCGAGGCAAACAGCCAGCCGAGCGCATTGGTCTTGCGCGACGGGCGGCTGGCCAGCAACTCTGCAGAAAGGTGATCGAAGCGCCGCGCAATCGTAAACTGTGCGGGGTCGCGCTTACGCTCGCCGCTCGCGACGAGCGCTTCGAGCTTGCGGTAGATACTGTCGTCAGGATTGAGCACGTCTCACCCGAGATGGGACGGAAAAACAAAAGCCCGGCGCGCGACCGGGCTCTATGGCGTCAGCGGCTGAGGCTTACCGGCTGGCCGCCATTGGTCGAGCCGTCGAAACGGGCATCCGCCGTCTTGTAGAGACGGGCGATGGCGTTGCCGCTGCGGTCCTTGAGAACCACCTGCTTGCCGGCGACTTCCCAGGAACCCATCGTCGTCAGCTCGCCGGCGCAGCCGCGCGTGCCGCCGCGCGAGCCGGAGCCGAGATTGGTGAGCGTCAGGAACATGTCGCAGGAGCTACCGGCGCTCGATACACGCCAGTTGCCGACCATCGATTCCTTGGTGACGTCAAGACCGCCGCCGGCAGCCGCAGCGACCTGCGTGCCAGGCTGCTGGACCGTGCCGGGCGTCATAGTCCCGTTCGTCGGTGCAGCCGGGAATTGCGAAGTGTTTCCGGTCGGCGCCGGAAGCTGGTTCGACGAAACCGAGGGTACCGGAGCGGCCTGGATGGGAGCAGGTGAAGCATCCTGGGAACTGAATCCGCCCATTGATGTCCGCTGGCATCCGGTCAGCGCAAGCACAACTGCCAGCCCCGCCGCCGCATGAATAACCCGCATATCCCTACTCCTGTTCGTGTCCGCGAACCATGATGCAACGCGATAATATAGGCCGAAATACAGCAAATCCACCTGACAAATCAAGGGACGACGATTCCTGGCGACCTGTTGCAGGATTGAAACGTCTGAGCCGCGGGCAAGCCAGCGTCGGCAACACGCACGACAACTCGTCGCCGCAAACGACGACCGGCAATCACACGCCCCACAATCAAGGATTGCCAGGCCGAAGCTACCTGCCGGCATATCAAAACAGAAGCGGCGGGCCAGGGACCCGCCGCTTTCGCATTCGAATTCTACCCGTCGATCAGACGCGTCGCTCGACCAGCATCTTCTTGATTTCGCCGATCGCCTTGGCCGGGTTCAGCCCCTTCGGACAGGCCTGGGCGCAGTTCATGATCGTGTGGCAGCGGTAGAGGCGGAAGGGGTCTTCGAGATTGTCGAGACGCTCGCCGGTTGCCTCGTCGCGGCTGTCGATCAGCCAGCGATAGGCCTGCAACAGCACGGCCGGGCCGAGATAACGGTCGCCGTTCCACCAGTAGCTCGGACAGGAGGTCGAGCAGCAGGCGCACAGAATGCACTCGTACAGGCCGTCGAGCTTGAGGCGATCCTCGTGGCTCTGCTTCCATTCCTTGGCCGGCGTCGGCGAAACCGTCTTCAGCCAGGGCTCGATCGATCGGTGCTGGGCGTAGAAGTTGGTGAGGTCGGGCACCAGGTCCTTCACGACCGGCATGTGCGGCAGCGGATAGACCTTCACCGCACCCTTCACCTCATCCATACCCTTGGTGCAGGCGAGCGTGTTGGTGCCGTCGATGTTCATCGCGCAGGAGCCGCAGATGCCTTCACGGCAGGAGCGGCGCAGCGTCAGCGTCGGGTCGATCTTGTTCTTGATGTAGAGCAGACCGTCGAGCACCATCGGGCCGCAATCGTCGATATCGATGTAGAAGGTATCGATACGCGGATTGGCGCCATCATCCGGGTTCCAACGATAGATGCGGTATTCGCGAACGTTGGTCGCGCCCTGCGGCTTCGGCCAGACCTTGCCTTCCGTCATCTGCGAGTTCTTGGGGAGAGCGAGTTCAACCATGTGCCTTATTCCTCAAGATCAGTAGACGCGGGCCTTCGGCTCGATCTTCTTGGGATCGATGCCGTCGGCGATCAGGTCAGTATGGACAGGGCGGTAGTCGAGCTTGACGTCGCCGGCCTCGTTGACCCAGGCAAGCGTGTGCTTGCGCCAGTTGACGTCGTCGCGGCCGCCGAGCGGGCCTTCGGTGAAGTCCTCGCGGGCGTGCGAACCACGGCTCTCCTTGCGCGCTTCGGCGCCGTAGATCGTCGTGATGGCGTTGGCCATGAGGTTTTCGAGTTCCAGCGTCTCGACGAGGTCCGAGTTCCAGATCATCGAGCGGTCGGTGACCTTGATGTCGGGCATCTCTTTCCAGATCGCCGAGATGCGCTTGCAGCCCGATTCCAGCGATTCCTGGGTACGGAAAACGGCGGCATCTTCCTGCATGGCGCGTTGCATCTTTTCGCGCAGCACCGCCGTCGGCGTGGTGCCGTTGGCGTTACGCAGCCGGTCGAAGCGGTCCATGATCCGATCGCAGGCGGCCTTGTTGAGTTCCGGGATCGCCTCGTCGCGGTCGATCACCTGGCCGGCGCGGATGGCGGCGGCGCGGCCGAAGACCACAAGGTCGATCAGCGAGTTGGAGCCGAGGCGGTTGGCACCGTGCACCGAGGCGCAGCCGGCTTCGCCTACGGCCATCAGGCCGGGCGCGACGCGCTCCGGGTTCTGGTTGTCGGCATTCAGCACTTCGCCCCAGTAGTTGGTCGGCACGCCGCCCATGTTGTAGTGCACCGTCGGCAGAACCGGGATCGGCTCGCGCGTCACGTCGACGCCGGCAAAAATCTTCGCCGATTCCGAGATGCCCGGCAGGCGCTCGTGCAGGACGGCCGGATCCAGATGGTCGAGGTGCAGGAAGATGTGGTCCTTGTTCTTGCCGACGCCGCGGCCTTCACGGATTTCCATCGTCATGCAACGCGAGACGACGTCACGCGACGCGAGGTCCTTGGCGGACGGCGCATAGCGTTCCATGAAGCGCTCGCCTTCGGAGTTGACGAGGTAGCCGCCTTCGCCGCGTGCGCCTTCGGTGATGAGGCAGCCCGCGCCGTAGATGCCGGTCGGGTGGAACTGGACGAACTCCATGTCCTGAAGCGGCAGGCCGGCGCGCGCAATCATGCCGCCGCCGTCGCCGGTGCAGGTATGCGCCGATGTCGCCGAGAAATAGGCGCGGCCGTAACCGCCGGTCGCCAGCACCACCATCTTGGCGGAGAAGCGATGGATCGTGCCGTCGTCGAGGTTCCAGGCGACGACGCCGGTGCAGCGGCCGTCATCCGACATGATCAGGTCGAGCGCGAAATACTCGATGAAGAACTCGGCGTTGTTGCGCAGAGACTGGCCGTAGAGCGTGTGCAGGATCGCGTGGCCGGTACGGTCGGCAGCCGCACAGGTGCGCTGCACCGGCGGGCCTTCGCCGTAGTTCTGCATGTGGCCGCCGAAGGGCCGCTGGTAGATCTTGCCTTCAGCATTGCGCGAGAACGGCACGCCGTAATGCTCGAGCTCATAGACCGCCTTCGGCGCTTCCATGGCGAGATACTGCATGGCGTCAACGTCGCCGAGCCAGTCGGACCCCTTGACGGTGTCGTAAAGGTGCCACTGCCAGCTGTCCGGCGTCATGTTCTGCAGCGACGCGGCGATGCCGCCCTGGGCGGCAACCGTGTGCGAGCGGGTCGGGAAGACCTTGGTGATGCAGGCGGTCTTCAGCCCCTGCTCCGCCATGCCGAGCGTGGCGCGCAGGCCCGCGCCGCCGGCGCCGACGACGACGACGTCGAAGGCGTGATCGACATATTGATAGGCCTTGCCGTTTGCAGCGGGTGAACTGTTCGATGCCATGGCGAAATTACCCTGCAAAAGCGATCTTCAGGATGGCGAAGAGACAGAGCCCGCCAACTGCGATCGTGAAAAATGTATTGAGCATGAGAAGGCCGATCTTCATGCCTTCGCCATGCACGTAGTCCTCGATGATCACCTGCATGCCGAGACGCATGTGGATCAGGCCCGAGAGCACGACGAGCGCCATGACGACCGCGACGAAGGGGTTCGCAAGCGCGGCAACGACATCCGCGTGCGGGGCGCCTGCGTAGCGAACGAGAAAGATGACGAAGAAGATCAGCAGCGGAACGTTGGCGACCGCCGTCAGGCGCTGGCGCCAGAAGTGATCGGTGCCTTCCTTGGCGGAGCCAAGACCGCGAACCTTGCCGAGAGGTGTACGCATATCCATGGGTGTCTTCCTCTCAGTTAACGGACGAGATAGCCGACCACCCAGATCAGCAGCGTCAGCGCCACCGAACAGACGATCGTCGCCTTGGCCATCTTGGTGGCGAAGTGCTTCTCGTAACCGTAGCCGAGATCCCAGGCAAAGTGGCGCAAGCCGCCGAGCATGTGGTGCACCAGCGCCCAGGTGTAACCGAAGAGCACCAGCTTGCCGATCAGCGTGCCGAACAGCCAGCTGACCCAGTCGTAGTAGGCCGCACCCGAGGCGGCGGCGATCAGCCACCAGGCAACGAGAATGGTGCCGAAGTAGAGTGCGCCGCCGGTGATGCGGTGCACAATGGACATCACCATCGTCGGGATCGGTTTATAGATTTGAAGATGCGGCGAAAGTGGCCGGCTTCTTGTGACATCCGTCATCGGAACCTCACGGAAATGCCCGGGTTTACGCCCATAAAACTGGACGATTCTAGTCCGGTATCGCACCTGATTGTGCGCAATTCAGTCCTTCGGACCTTTAATCACCATAATGCTTAACGACAAGTGTGTTTGCGGTGCAAAATCAATTTAATCGATTAGACGATTTGCGCCATTTTCCAGCCCGCCGAAGACATGGCGTCCGTTAACGATAGCAGCAAAAAGCCAAGCAATTCCGTGACTTTCTGACGGAAGTGGCCCAAAGTGATCTTAACGAATTGTTAAGCGCTATCCGGAGGGCGAACAGAATGAGTCTGTTCAGGGCAATCCATGCGACCAAAGTGCTAGCACTCGCCGGCCTGGTCATCGCCACGACCTGCATCCCCTTGGAGGCCCGTGACGGCGGCGGAGCACGCGGCTTTCAGATGCGCACCAACCATATGCGCATGTCTTCGGATCGCTCGTTCCCGGGCTACCAGATCGACCGCTCGGGCTACCGCAACGGCTGGAACCGCAACCGCATGCCCCGTCGCGACTGGATGGCCAACAATGGTCTGCCGGAGGTCGAGACGCGCACACGGCACATTCGCCTTCCGCAATATAGGCCTTACCCCGGCTACGGCGGGGGCTGGGAACATCGCGGCGGATGGGTCCGCGACCGGGCGGGCAACGACGTCTGGACGTCCGGCGGCCGCCGCCACGATGGGCGCCGGGGCATCGACAATGGACTGCCGGAGATCGAAACGCGCACAAGGCATGTTCGCCTCCCGCAATATCGCCCCTATCCCGGCCCCTATGCCGATCGCTGGGGCAACGGCGGCGGATGGGTTCGTGACCGTGCCGGCCGCGAGATCTGGACATCCGGTGGCCAGCGCCGCGACTATCGCCCGAACTACTATGGCAGCTATGGCAACGACGAATATCCAGACACCGTTCCAGGCATCGGCACGTATGTCGGCGGCATTTCCGCCTACGTCGATGTCGGCAACGGCATCTACTTCAACCAGGAAGGCGATTACGGTTATAGCGATGATGGCACGTACGCGCCGCCCCCGCAGTCAAGACGCGGCAAGATCATCAACGTTACGCCGCAAACGATGAACAGCTCCTGCGCCTATGAACACGGCGTCTGCGTGATCCGGCGATAGGTTCGAGGAGACTTCAGAAGATCGGTTTCACAGAACCACGACGACGACGTCGATTGGCTGCGCGTGCCGTCAGCTATCGCGACGGGATTCGCCGGAGGTTTCAACCGGCCGCTTTTTCAGCAGCACCGAAGCGCCAGACGGTCGTGCGCTTGACCTCGCTGTCTTCCAGCGCCCGTGTCACGGGAACTTCGTAGGTCGCAAGCGCCGTCATCATCTCGCGCGGGCAGTAGGAGCGGCCGGGATCGCCGACGATCACCATCGCCCCCTTGGCGACCAGATCCGAAAACCACGGCTTCAACCGATCGGCAAAGGCCTTGTCGTAGAAGACGTCGCCGGCGAGATAGACATCGGCCTCAAGATCGCGGCCGGTCACGTCCTCGCCCGTATAGGAAAGAGTGACGCCATTGAGTGCGGCATTGAGCTGGACCGCCGTTTCCGCCCAGGGATCGATATCGGCGGCAACAACCGAAGCCGCTCCCGCCTTCATCGCGGCGATCGCCACCAGGCCGGAGCCGGAAGCGAAGTCGACGACGCGACGCCCGCGCACTGCCTCCGGGTGATCGAGGATGTAACGGGCAAGCCCCTGCCCGCCGGCCCAGGCGAAGGCCCAGAACGGCGGCGGCAGGCCAATCTCCTGCAACTCCTCCTCTGTCTTCAACCACAGCTCATGCGCCTCGGTCGCCAGATGCAGGCGCACCTCCGGTACATGCGGCGGCGAGAGCAAGCCTGTATTGGCGAGAATGAAGCTTTGCGGATCGGTCTTCACGAAACTCTCCGAGCCTGTCCGAAAAACGGAAGCGGTTCCGGACAGGCGGAAATCAAATTACCGCGGCGGGTTGTCGAGCCCACCCATGCGGCAGACTTCGATCCATTCGTCTTCGGTCACCGGCTGCACCGAGAGGCGCATGGAGGTAACAAGCGACATCTTGGCGAGCTTCGGATTGTCCTTGATTTCCTTCAGCGTCACCGGGCGCGGCATGTCGACAACGGCACGGATATCGACGCAATCCCAACGGGCGTCGCCTTCGGCAGTCGAATCCGGATGCGAAAGCGCGCAGACCTCGGAGATGCCGACGATCTCGAGACCTTCATTCGAGTGATAGAAGAAGCCCTTGTCGCCGATCTGCATCGCCCGCATGTTGTTGCGCGCCTGATAGTTGCGCACGCCGGTCCATTCGGTGCCCTTGGCGCCCGCATCCTTCTGCATTTGCCAGGACCATTTGAAGGGCTCGGATTTGTAAAGCCAATGCGCCATCTTGGTCTCAAGCCTCCGGATTGTTGAAGACCCAGTTGAAGGCCTTGATCTCGACGTTGGAGAAGAGCCCTGCCTTGGCATAGGGGTCGGCTTCGGCGAGCGCACGGGCTTCATCAATTGTCTCGGCCTTAAGGATCACCAGGCTGCCGGTCGGCTTGCCGTCTTCACCGAGGAACGGTCCTGCCATCTTCAGAATGCCCTTGGCATTCAGGTCGTTGAGATAGGCAACGTGATCGGGTCGGGTGTCGAGCCGAAGCTGCAGCGCGCCTGATTTGTCGGTGCATTGAAGTGCGAAGAGCATGCTTCCTCCTTAAGTTGTCGTTTGGCGTGGGATGCGGGCGGAAGACCGCTTTACACCCACGCCACCATCATTCCTGAGTGATCGGGCGGGTCATCAACTGTTCGAGCGCGGTGCTAACGTCGAGCTTGCCGTCGATGATCGCCGCCACCGCTTCGGTGATCGGCATTTCGACGCCGAGGTCATGGGCGACGCGGGCAGCGACCGAGGCGGCAAACGCCCCTTCGACCAGTTCATCCTTGCGCCCGCTGGCGCGGCCATCCTTGCCGAGCGCAATGCCGAAGCGGAGGTTGCGCGACTGATGGCTGGTCGCCGTCAACACGAGATCGCCGAGGCCCGAGAGACCACGAACCGTATCAGCCTCGCCACCCTCGGCGGCAATGAACCGCGACATCTCGGCCAGGCCACGCGAAATCAGCGCGGCGCGGGCGCTGTCGCCGAGACCCGCACCCTCGACGATGCCACAGGCAATCGCCAGAACGTTCTTGAGTGCGCCGCCAAGCTGCACGCCGATGCGATCTTCCGACGGATAGAGCCGGAAGGTCGGGCCGGAAAGGACCTCGGCAAGCATGGTTGCCGTCTGCGCATCGGCCGCGGCGACCACCATGGCGGTCGGCAGCCCCTTGGCGATGTCGGCGGCGAAACCGGGACCGGAGAGCACGCCGATCGCATGGCCGGGCAGTTCCTCCGCGAGCACATCGGTCAGCAGCTGACCGGTCGCCTGCTCCATGCCCTTGGCGCAGGTGACGATCGTAGCGTCGGCATTGATCTGGGGACCATACTGCCGCGCCGCATCGCGATGCGCCTGCGACGGCATGGCAAAGAGCACGACTTCGGCATCGGCGAGAACGGAGATATCGGCCGTATGTTTCAGTGCGGGCGGCAGATCGATGCCCGGCAGGGCATCCTCGTTGCGGCAGGTATCGCGGCACGCTTCGGCAATCTCCGCACGACGGGCAAGCAGCGTCACGTCGCTGCCCTCGGCCGAGGCTGCGACCGCGGCCAAGGCTGTGCCAAAGGCGCCAGCGCCAACCACGACGATTTTCGGCCCGATCCTGGAGGTGTCGTTCATTCTCTATCCGTACGCCCTGAAAATGGTCATGCGCTTGACTGAATTCTTCATGCCTTGGCGCCGCGTTTGCCGGAGCCGAGCAGTGTCTGGGCTTGGGCGTCGAGCGGCCAGCGCGAGCGCGGCGCCACGTCGAGACTGTCCGCAGCCATGCCCGCCGCCAGGCGTTCGGCGCCGGCCCAGGCGATCATCGCGGCATTGTCGGTGCACAAAGAAAGCGGCGGCGCGATGAAGTCGAATCCCGATTGCGCGCAGAGGGTCTGCAGCGTCGAACGCAGCACCTGGTTGGCAGCAACGCCACCGGCAACCACCAGCGCCGGACGCGCGACACCGCTGTGTTCCGCCTTGAAGCGCTTCAGGCCGCGGCCGACGCGATCCTTCAGCGTGCGCGAGATCGCCCGCTGGAAGGAGGCGCAGATGTCGGCGATATCCTGCTCCGTCACCGGCTCCAGCGATTGCGCTGCTTGGCGTACCGCCGTCTTCAGCCCCGAGAAGGAGAAATCGAGCCGGGCATCGCCGACGAGCGGCCGCGGAAAATCGAAACGCTGCGGATCACCGGCAAGCGCCGCACGCTCGACCGCCGGGCCACCCGGATAGGGAAGGCCGAGCAGCTTCGCCGTCTTGTCGAAGGCCTCGCCGAGCGCGTCGTCGATCGTCGTGCCCCAGCGCTCGTATTCGCCGACGCCCTTGACGAGGATCAGCTGCGTATGGCCGCCGGAAACGAGCAGCATCAGATAGGGGAAGGAGAGCCCGTCGGTCAGCCGCGCCGTCAGCGCGTGGCCCTCGAGATGGTTGACGGCATAGAGTGGCTTGCCCGTTGCCCGCGCGATCGCCTTACCCGTCATCAGCCCGACAATCAGACCGCCGATCAGACCGGGACCACTTGTCGCAGCGATGGCATCAATGTCGGCGAGCGTGATGCCGGCGCGCAGCAGCGCCTCCTCGATCAGCGTATCGAGCGCTTCCACATGGGCGCGCGCAGCGATCTCCGGAACGACGCCGCCATAGGCGCTGTGCTCTTCCAGCTGGCTCAGAACGACGTCACCAAGAATGTGGCCCTTGCCGTCGGAATCGCGCAGAATGACGGAAGCGGCGGTTTCGTCGCAGCTTGTTTCTATGCCGAGGATGCGCAGGGGCGGAGACATCAGGAACTACTCAAAGATTGCGGTCGCACCGAAAGGTGGGTACACGGAACTCCGGTAACAATGGATAGCCTTTGATGCAAACAAAACCTTTCCGGATCGGCACGCGCGGCAGCCCGCTGGCGCTCGCTCAAGCCCATGAAACGCGCGATCGCCTCGCAGCGGCGCATGGTCTGGCGCCGGAAATGTTCGAGGTCGTCATCCTCTCGACCAAGGGCGACCGGATCACCGACCGCTCGCTCGCCGAGATCGGCGGCAAGGGCCTGTTCACCGAAGAGATCGAGCAACAATTGCTGTCGGGCGAACTCGATTTCGCTGTGCATTCGTCCAAGGACATGCCGACGAAACTGCCTGACGGCCTCTGTCTTTCCGCCTTCCTGCCGCGTGAGGACATTCGAGATGCCTTCATCGGTCGGACGGCAAAAAAACTGATGGAACTTCCCGAGGGCGTGACCGTCGGCTCGTCGTCGCTGCGCCGCCAGGCGCTGATCCGCCGGCTGCGTCCGGATATCAATGTCATCACCTATCGCGGCCAGGTGGAAACGCGGCTGAGAAAGCTCGCCGAGGGCCAGGTCGATGCCACACTGCTTGCCTATGCCGGCCTGAAGCGGCTCGGCATGACCGATGTTCCGACCGAACTGCTCGACCCCGCGGATTTCCCGCCGGCCCCGGCGCAGGGCGCGATCTGCATCGAGAGCCGCATCGGCGACAGCCGCATCAACGATCTGCTTGCCGCAATCGACGATGCGCGCACCCACGAAGCGGTCGCCTGCGAACGTGGCTTCCTCGCGACGCTCGACGGCTCCTGCCGCACGCCGATCGCCGGCCTCGCCACATCGGACGGCACCTTTCTCAGTTTTTCCGGCATGATCCTCACGCCCGACGGCCAGACGCATCATCGCGTCACCATCGAGGGCAAGGCCACGGACGCCGAAGTGCTTGGCCGCAAGGCCGGCGAAGAGGTCCGCGCCAAGGCCGGCCCCGGCTTCTTTGCAAGCTGGACCTGAGCCATGCGCGTGCTCGTCACCCGGCCGCTTCCCGCCGCCGAGGCGACCGCACGCCGGCTGGAAGCCGCCGGCCATCGGCCGATCCTCCTGCCGCTGATGCAGGCCACGCATCTCACTGCCGTCGCGAGCGCAGCGCTCAAACAGCCATTTGCCGCAATTGCCCTGACGAGCGCCGAAGCGGTTCGGGTGCTCGCATCTTTGGGCGGCGAACTGGAACCGCACCAGAAAATCCCGTGCTTCTGCGTCGGCGAAGCGACAGCGCGGGCGGCGGCGGAACTCGGCTTCACCGACATCCGCGTCGGTGACGGCACCGGCGAAGCACTGGCTGGACTGATCGTTTCGGCCACCGGTGCCTTGCCGAAAAAGCCCCTCCTCTACCTGACCGGCGCGCCCCGTTCCGACGGTCTCGAAAGCACGCTCCGACAGCACGACGTCGAGTATAGGGCGGTCGAATGCTATCGCATGGAGCCGACCGCGCACCCGCCCGGTGCGCTGCAAGATCTCGCGCGCACCGGGCGGCCCGACGCCGTTCTGCTCTATTCCCGGGAGACGGCCCGGCGACTGACGACATTGCTGTTGGAGGCCGGCCTGGACGCTACGTCCCTTGCTCCACGCTACCTCTGCCTGAGCGCCGCCATCGCCGAGGCGCTGCCAGGCAACGTCATGTCGCAGATCGCCACAAGGCCCGACGAAGAAAGCCTTTTTAGATTGCTCTAAAAGCGAAACGAGAAAAGATGCTGGCGATTTTCCGCCCGCATTCCGCGCTAGTTCAGAGCCGATTCGGCCAAAATTCGGAATGGAGGGGCTTTCCCTCACCGGTCCGGCTGACTAGGTTTGAGAGAAGAGCCGACAGGCACCAACGGTAAGAGGTCACCATGGTATCGGAAAACCCGCCGCGCCGCTCGAAGTCCGAGAAGGAACCGCTGACGATCGACCTCGAAGCGGAAAAAACCGTTGCGGAACCGGCCGAGGCCGAAGCATCGCGCGAGTCGGTAACGGACGCGGCCGGCGAAAGCACCGCGAGCGAGACCAAGGCTGAGGACACGGCAACGGACAGCAGCGACAACAGCGCCGCCGGATCCCGTCTGGAAGAAGAGATCGAGGAGCAGCGCGCCGATGCCGCCGCAGCCGTCTTTGCTGAAGAGCCGCCGCACGCCGATGCCGCCCGCGAGCCGGAACCGGCGCAGCGCCAGAAACCGGTATCGAACTCCGGCGCGCTTGCCGCCGGCATCCTCGGTGGCCTCGTGACCCTGCTCGGCTTCGGCGGCCTGCAATATGCCGGTATCGTCCCCGGGCTTGGTCCTGACCGTGGCGTCGAGCAGAACATCTCCGGCGAGCTGCAGGCACTGCGCGACCAGATTGCAGCACTCCCCACGCCTGCCGCGGTCATCGACGACACCGCGCTCGAAGGTCGTATCGCCGCCCTTGAGCAATCTGCCGCCCAACCGGGCGCAAACGGCGTGCCGAATGCCGAAATCGAAACGCTGAAGGCGCAAATCGACAACCTCACCAAAGAGCTTGCTGGCCTGAAGACGACGCTTGCCGACGCGCAGCAGACGGCAACCGCAGAGAAGGCGGAGCTTACGAGCCGTATCGAATCCGCCGAGCAGAAGCTCAATGAACCGGCCAACGACATTCAAATGGCCAAGGCCGTCGCGGTCACGGCGCTGAAGTCGGCAATCGACCGCGGCGGGCCGTTCCTTGCCGAACTCGACGCGCTACGCAGCATCGCGCCGGACGAACAGGCCGTCACGGCTCTCGCCCAGGATGCCCAGGTCGGCGTGCCGACCCGCACCGATCTGCGCCGCGAATTCCCGAAAACCGCCGACGCCATGCTCGACGCTCTCAACCAGCCCGATCCGAACGAGGGCATCTTCGATCGGCTGGTGTCGAGCGCCATGTCCGGCATTCGCGTGCGACCCGTCGGTAGCGTCGAGGGTGAAACACCGGAAGCCGTCATCGCCCGTATCGAGGACAAGCTGAACAACGGCGACCTCAAGGGCGCCGCCCTGGAGTGGGATGGGCTGCCGGATGCCGCCAAACCTGTGGGTGAGGCCTTCAAGGCCAGGCTCGACCAGCGTTTGCGTGTCGAAGCCGCGATCGATGCCGCCGTCGCTGCGACGATGGCAAAGCCGGGCACAGCGGGCTGAGGGGGACCAGATATGATCCGTATTCTGATTTTCATCCTGATCGTGCTTGGCCTCGGCCTCGGTTTCGCGTGGCTCGCGGACCGACCGGGTGAACTTTCGCTGATCTGGCAGGGCCAGCTCGTCGAGATGAGCCTGATGCGTGCCGCATCGCTGCTGATCTCGTTGATTGCAGCCGTGCTGATCGCCGTGTGGTTGGTGCGCACCATCTGGCTGTCGCCCCATACCGTCACCCGCTATTTCCGCGCCCGCAAGCGCGACCGCGGATACCAGGCGCTATCGACCGGCCTGATCGCTGCCGGCGCCGGCGACGCCAACCTCGCCCGCAAGATGACCGCCCGCACCCGCGGATTGATCAGCGCCGACCAGGAGCCACTGATCCACCTGCTCGAAGCGCAGACCGCGCTGATCGAAGGCAAGTACGACGATGCGCGCCGCAAGTTCGAGCTGATGGCCGACGATCCGGAGACCCGCGAGCTCGGCCTTCGCGGCCTCTATCTCGAAGCCAAACGCCTCGGCGCGCATGAGGCTGCCCGGCAATATGCCGAGCGTGCCGCCGAGAAAGCACCGCACCTGCCCTGGGCAGCGCTCGCGACGCTCGACAGCCAGAGCCAGGCCGGCCAATGGGACGATGCGCTCCGTCTTCTCGACCAGAGCCGCGCCGCCCATGTGGTCGAGCGCAAGGAGGCCGACCGCAAGAAGGCCGTGCTCTTGACCGCCCGGGCGATCACGAAACTCGACGGCGACGCGAAGGCGGCCCGCGACGATGCGCTCGCCGCGCTGAAGCTCGACGAACATTTGGTGCCGGCGGCGATGACGGCCGCCAAGGCACTGTTTCGCGAGGACAACCTGCGCAAGGGCGCCTCGATTCTTGAGAAGAACTGGAAGCAGGAGCCGCATCCGGACGTGGCGAGGCTCTACGTACGCGCCCGTGGCGGCGACACCGCCGTCGACCGGTTGAAGCGGGCGCGCAAGCTCGAGGCCCTCAAGCCCAACAATGCTGTGGCCATGGCAGCCGTCGCGGAAGCGGCGCTTGAGGCGCGCGAACTGCTTCTGGCCCGCACCAAGGCGGAAGCCGCCGCAAGGCTCGATCCGACAGAGAGCATCTTCCTGCTGCTCGCCGATATCGAAGAGGCCGATACCGGTGACGAAGGACGCATTCGCCACTGGATGGCGCAAGCCCTGCGCAGCCCGCGCGACCCGGCCTGGACTGCGGACGGCGTGACCTCGCCGACCTGGCTGCCGGTCTCGCCCGTCAGCGGACGGCTCGATGCGTTCGAATGGCTGGCGCCCCCGCATACGCTCTCGACCACTGTCGACCACGACCAGTCGAATGCCGACGAGGCGATCCGCAGTCTGCCGCCGGTGGCGGTGGAGCCACATGCGCACGAACCGCCCCCCGTCGCCCGCCGCAGCGAAGCGCCCGTGATCCTCGAGGCCGAGCGTGAGGAGCCGCGCCCGGAATCGCAGCCGATCAAGGTAGCGGAGCGCAAGCCGTCCGAACCGGTCGCCGACAAGACACCAGTCAAGAAAACGGAGAAGGAAGAGGTTACCAACGGCGAGCACAGGCCTGATCCCTTCTTCGGCCGTCTGCCGGATGATCCCGGCGTGCGCGATCCAGCCACCGGCGAGAAGGCGCCGGAAAAGGCTAGTTTCCGATTGTTCTGAATTCTCAAGGGGCTGTGGCAAAATACATGTTTGAACGCTTACGGACGTTTCTCGACGGCCTGACCGGCCCGGCGACGCGGATAGAGCACGGCGATCCGCGCGTGGCCGTCATCGCCCTCTGTTTCCAGGTGATGGAGGCCGACGGCCGGATTCTTGCGTCGGAACGGCGCAAGATGCGCTCGGTCGTCAAGCAGCACTACAAGCTCGATGACGCCTCCCTTGCCGCGTTGATCGAAGCGGGCGAGACTGCGGAAAGCGAAGCGATCGACTTCTACCAATTCACCGCAGAGCTCAAGCGCCACCTCTCGGAGGAGCAGCGCATCGAACTGGTCGGCATGCTCTGGGATGTCGTCTACGCCGACGGCGAGCGCAGTGAGATGGAAGACCATGTGATCTGGCGCATCGCCGATCTGCTTGGAGTCTCCGGTCGCGACCGGGTGCTGCAGCGACAGGAGGCTGCGGCGAGAAGCGACACCATCGAGGACGCCAAGCCGCAACAGGAAAACTGAAATGCCGATGCCGGACACAAGCGCGCGAAAACCAGTCCTGATCATCCTGCATCAGGAGCGGTCGAGTGCCGGCCGTGTCGGCCAGATTCTGGAGCAGAAGGGGTTTCGGCTCGACATCCGCCGGCCGGCCCTCGGCGACGACCTGCCGCCGACCCTGGAGCACCATAGCGGCACGATCATCTTCGGTGGCCCGATGAGCGCCAATGACGAGGAAGAGTTCGTTCGCCGCGAGATCGACTGGCTTTCAGTCCCGCTCAAGGAGAACAAGCCCTATCTCGGCATCTGCCTCGGCGCGCAGATGCTGGCGCGTAATCTCGGCGGCTCCGTGGCGCCGCATCACGAGGGCATGACCGAGATCGGCTGGTATCCGTTGGTTCCGACCGAGGCCGGCAAGGCGCTGATGGATTGGCCGGCCATGGTCTACCATTTCCACCGGGAAGGCTTCGACCTACCCGCCGGTGCCGAGCTCTTGGCAACCGGCGACACCTACCCCAACCAGGCCTTCCGCTATGGCGACAATGCCTGGGGCATTCAGTTCCACGGCGAGCTCACCCGCGCCATGATGCACCGCTGGGTCGTGCACGGCGCCCACCGCTTCGAGATGCCCGGCGCCCAGGTGGGCAAGGCCCATCTCGACGGCCGCATGCAGCACGACGGACCGCTGCGCACCTGGATGGAAAACTTCCTGGAACTGATCTTCCTGCGCGACGAGCGACCGAAGGCATTTCCGGGAAAACCGTGAAGCGGCTTTCCCTCGGAATGCTTCAGGAGAAATGGCCTGGCGCGCCTCCGTTACTTGTGGTGGTCAGGCACGTCGAGCGTGTCGATCTTGCGCAGTTGCGGGAAGCCGAGCGCCCAAAGGCCTGACACGAGCAGCGTCCCCATGCCGCCGAAGGCGACGGCAAAGACCGCGCCAAAGCCGGACGCCATCATGCCGGCGCGGAATTCGCCGAGCTCGTTCGACGCGCCGATGAAGACCATGTTGACGGCGTTGACCCGGCCGCGCAGCTCGTCCGGTGTCCAGAGCGTGATCAGGATTTCGCGCACATAGACGGAAATCATGTCGGCGGCGCCCATGACGACGAGCGCGGCGATCGAGATCCACGGCGTCGCCGAAAGACCGAAGATAACCGTACCGAGCCCGAAGAGTGCGACGCCGGTGAACATGTAGAAGCCTGCCCTGTGCCGGATCGGGTGTGCCGCCAGCCAGACGGCCATGCTAACGGCACCGATGCCCGGAGCCGCGCGCAGGAGGCCGAGCCCCCAGGGGCCGAGATCGAGAATGTCGCGGGCAAAGACCGGCATCAGTGCAACCGCACCGCCGAGCAGCACGGCGAAGAGATCGAGCGATATCGCGCCCAGAACCACCTTCTCGGCCTTGATGTAGCGGAAGCCGGCGGTGATCGTGTCCCAGCTCTGGCCAGAGGCCTGCGTGCGCGTCGCCGGCTTCGGGATGGCAAAGACCATCAGCGCGGAGGCAAGGAAGAAGCAGACGCCGACGGCGTAGGGCACGACGGCGCCGAGCGCATAGATCAGGCCGCCCGCGACCGGGCCGACGATCACCGCTGTCTGCCAGGACGTGGAATTCCAGGCGATCGCATTGGGCAGATCTTCGGGTGGTACGAGATTGGGCGCCAGCGATTGCGACGCCGGCGCGAGAAAGGCGCGCTCGATGCCAAAGACGACCAGGATCGCGTAGACCGGCCAGGGTGAAAACAATCCCGATACGGTCAGCAGCAACAGCGCTGTGGCGCAGAGTGTGCTGACGACCATGCAGATGCCCATGATCATGCGCCGGTTGTAGCGGTCCGCTGCCGCGCCGGTGACGAGGATCAGTACGAGAGACGGCAGAAACTGGAAGAGACCGATCAGGCCGAGATCGAAGGGATCGCGCGTCAGATCATAGATCTGCCAGCCGACGGCGACAGAGATGATCTGGATGGCAAAGTAAGCCAGGAAGCGCGAGAAGAAATAGCGGCGATAGCCGACATGCCGAAAAGCGGCAAAGCGATGCGAGGCATGAACGGCGGACATGCGGAAGAGACTCCTACTCAGGGTCGGATATCACGCGCTCTCACGTTAAACATGATCGCGCCCGTTAATCCGGCGTACTTGCTCGTTTAGGTCTCAATGTCTACATGTCTGTCAATAACGAATTGGAGACCGGCATGCTTGCTGTCATCGGCACCTTGAACTTCATCATCAACATCGCGTGGTTTCTGGTCATCGCGTCGGCCATCTTTTCCTGGCTCTATGCGTTCAACGTCATCAACGTGAACAACCAGGCGATCAACATGATCGGCCGCTCGCTCTACCAGCTGACGGAGCCGCTCTATCGCCCGATCCGTCGCGTGCTGCCCGACATGGGCGGCGTGGATCTGTCGCCGCTGGTCGTGCTGGTGATCCTCTATTTCATCCAGCTCTTCCTGAATACGACGATCGCACAGGCGCTGCTTGGCTGACGATGGCCAAGCCGGCCTTCACCGCGCATGGCGACCACGTTCGCCTGACGGTGCGCCTGACGCCGAACGGCGGCCGCGACGCCATTGATGGCCTGGAAGCGGCTGCCGACGGAGAAGAACATCTGAAAGTGCGCGTCAGCGCGGTTCCGGAGAAGGGCAAGGCCAACCAGGCGCTGGTTGCCTTTCTCGCGAAGAAGCTCGGGCTTGCCAAGAGCAAGCTCTCCCTCATCTCAGGCGATACCCAGCGTAAAAAAATCCTCCGGATCGAGGGCGACCCGGAGGATTTGATGAGGCGTCTTGCCGAGCTGATCGGCAGGTAAAGCTTACTTGGCGCCCTTGGCGCGCTCGACGGCTTCCTTGATCAGCTGACGGGCGACGGATGCGTCCTTCCAGCCGAAGATCTTTACCCACTTGCCGGGTTCCAGATCCTTGTAGTGCTCGAAGAAGTGCTCGATCTGCTTGAGCGTGATTTCCGGCAGGTCGGTGTATTCATGCACCTTGTCGTAGCGCTGGGTCAGGTGACCCGACGGAACGGCGATGATCTTTTCATCCTTGCCGGAGTTGTCTTCCATCATCATCACGCCGATCGGGCGGACGTTGATGACGCAACCCGGAACCAGCGGACGGGTGTTGCAGATCAGAACGTCGATCGGGTCGCCGTCGTCCGAGAGCGTGTGCGGGACGAAGCCGTAGTTGCCCGGATAGGTCATCGGCGTGTAGAGGAAGCGGTCGACAACCAGCGTGCCGGCTTCCTTGTCCATCTCGTACTTGATCGGATGGCCGCCGACGGGAACCTCAACGATGACGTTGACATCTTCTGGTGGATTCTTTCCGATGGAAATCGCGTCGATGCGCATGGACTACTCCAGGGTCAGTTGGGAAGTTTGCCCGTCGGATAAAGGGAAACATGCCGCGATGCAACATAACTTTCGTCCGTAGTGCAGATTCAAGCGGTCGTTTCGCGCCGTCGAAACGACCTCCACAGGCCCCAGTTCTCGTTCTATGGAGTTCACGATGATCGGAAAGGTTGCAGGCCTGGCGCTGCTTTTGCTGTCTGCGGGGCCCGTCTTGGCCAATGAGAGCGTCTACACCGACATCGGCCGCGACAAGTGCAAGACGATCGCGGAAGAGGAAGGGATATATGCCCTGATGACCTGTGCCGGTCACGCGGACTATCCTGTTCGCTTCAAGGAAGCCGACATTCGCCAGAGCGTCTCGTTCGGTCACCTGAACCAACGCTACAGCGACGACGCGTTCGAGAGCTTCATTCCGTTCAACCACGCCGGCACGACCGTGGAGTGGCGGGTCGCAAAGGATGGCAAGGCCGTCGCGACGATCCTGCGCTGGTTCATCGAGAACACCGACGCGTCGGGCGCTTCGGTCCCGGAACTTCAGGGGCAGGTCCTTGTCGTCTCCAAGGTCGCGCAGAAGGATGACGGCAAGGGCTGCGTCGCCGGCTATGTCGACGCGCTAGCCAACCCCGATCCGAACACGCTTGCCCGCAAGGTCGCCGACGAGGTGGCGCCGACCTTCCGCTGCGGCGTCGACAATCCTGCCTACCATGGCACGCGCGGTGACAAGGCAGCCGAGCCCAACAATGAGCTGCCGGAATAGGCCTGCGATTTCAATGATGTTGCCGCAAAGGGGCGGCGATCAGTTCCAGGCGAATCCGACCTTCTTCAGGTGCTTGTCGCCGAAGTCTTCCATGCCTTCGGCGATATCGCTGCCGCCGGCACCCTGGAAAAACTGGTAGGCGTGCTCGCTGTCTTCGAGGCACCAGACGACGAGTCCGCGGCAGCCGAGCGAACGCAGCAGGCTCTTGGCTTCACCGAAGAGGACGCGCCCGAGACCGATGCCCTGATACTCGGGCCGGAGATAAATCTCGTAAATCTCGCCCTCCTGCGGCAGGGCCTTGGCGCGGCTGAGACCGAGCGTTGCGTAGCCTGCAATGGTTCCGGCCACATCGACCACGAGCAGCGTCGCAGGACCGCGGGTCGCCTTGCGCCACCACGTCTCGTCACGACGATTGACCATCTGCACAAGGGGACGATGGGGGATGAGACCGCCATAGGCCTGCAGCCACGAAACGCGGTGCACATCGGCAATTGCCGACGCTTCCTGCGGCTCTCCGGGCCGAATCTCTATCGAAACAGTCTTCATGACTCGCGACTCTAAACGCACACAGGACGAACAGGAATCCCGCCCGGTTGCCGGCCAGCGTTAACCCACAGGCAACTTTAGCGGCACCCTGTGGAAGGTTAACGCCTTTTTAACTTTATCCGCAAGTCGCCCATCCGTGGCACACACAGCAAAAAACCCCGGAGCGATCCGGGGTTTTTTTAGGCTTGGTAATTTCAGGATGCTCAGGCCGCGCCGGCGGTGCGGGCCTTTTCGAAGCGCTTGCGCTCGTTCGGGTCGAGGTGCAGCTTGCGCAGACGGATCGACTTCGGCGTGACTTCGACCAGCTCGTCGTCCTGGATCCAGGACAGCGCCCGCTCAAGCGTCATACGGATCGGCGGCGTCAGCTTGACGGCTTCGTCCTTGCCCGATGCGCGCATGTTGGTGAGCTTCTTGCCCTTCAACACGTTGACTTCGAGGTCGTTGTCGCGCGTGTGGATGCCGATGATCATACCGGCGTAAACCTTCTCGCCGGCGTCGATGATCATCGGGCCGCGGTCTTCCAGGTTGAACATGGCATAGGCGACGGATTCGCCGGCATCGTTGGAGAGCAGCACGCCGTTGACGCGGCCGCCGATCTCGCCCTTGTACGGCTGGTAGGCGTGGAACAGACGGTTCATGACCGCAGTGCCGCGCGTATCCGTCAACAGTTCCGACTGGTAGCCGATCAGGCCGCGGGTCGGAGCGAAGAACACCAGGCGGACGCGATTGCCGCCGGACGGACGCAGCTCGACCATTTCGGCCTTACGCTCGGACATCTTCTGAACGACGACGCCGGAATGCTCCTCGTCGACGTCGATGACCACTTCTTCGATCGGCTCGAGCAGCTGACCGTTGTCATCCTTGTGCATGACCACGCGCGGACGCGACACGGCAAGTTCGAAGCCTTCGCGGCGCATGGTTTCGATCAGAACGGCAAGCTGCAGTTCGCCGCGGCCGGACACGAAGAACGAATCCTTCTCGGAGGATTCTTCGATCTTGAGCGCGACGTTGCCTTCGGCTTCCTTGAACAGACGGTCGCGGATGACGCGACTCGTGACCTTGTCGCCTTCGGTGCCGGCAAGCGGGCTGTCGTTGACGATGAAGGACATGGTGACGGTGGGCGGATCGATCGGCTGCGCGGTCAGCGCTTCGGCGACCGACGGATCGCAGAAGGTGTCGGCGACGGTGCCCTTGGTGAGGCCGGCGATCGCAACGATGTCACCTGCCTGCGCTTCTTCGATCGGCTGACGCTCGATGCCGCGGAAGGCGAGGATCTTCGAGATACGGCCGGTTTCGAGCAGCTTGCCGTCCTGGCCGAGGACCTTGACGGCCTGGTTCGGCTTGACCGAGCCCGAGTGAACGCGACCGGTGATGATGCGGCCGAGGAAGGGGTTGGCTTCAAGGATCGTGCCGATCATGCGGAACGGGCCTTCGGCAACCGTCGGCTCCGGCACGTGCTTGAGCACGAGGTCGAGAAGCGGTGCCATGCCCTGGTCCTTCGGACCTTCAGGCGCAACGTTCATCCAGCCATCGCGGCCCGAACCGTAGAGGATTGGGAAGTCGAGCTGCTCGTCGGAGGCATCGAGGTTGGCGAAGAGGTCGAAAACTTCGTTGATGACTTCCTCGTGGCGGCCATCGGGACGGTCGATCTTGTTGATCGCGACGATCGGCTTCAGGCCGACCTTCAGCGCCTTGCCGACAACGAACTTCGTCTGCGGCATCGGGCCTTCGGAAGCGTCGACGAGAACGATAGCACCGTCCACCATCGACAGGATGCGCTCGACTTCGCCACCGAAGTCGGCGTGGCCGGGGGTGTCGACGATGTTGATGCGCGTTCCCTTCCATTCGACCGACGTCGCCTTGGCAAGAATGGTGATGCCGCGTTCTTTTTCGATGTCGTTGGAGTCCATGACGCGTTCGGCAACGCGCTGGTTTTCGCGGAACGAGCCCGACTGCTTCAGGAGCTCGTCAACAAGGGTCGTTTTCCCATGGTCAACGTGCGCGATAATCGCGATGTTACGAATGCTCATTTTTCGTCTCGGAGGTTCAGGGCAAGCCCCGATGGGCCACGCCGCTTTTTCAATGGTCGCGCTCATACAGGTTTTTTTGCGATTGCGAAAGGGGGCGCGCGCATGAGCGTCGCGGTCAAATGCCGGTAGGCCATGGGTTTGCACCCGCCAGGGGTCTGGAAATCAGGGTTTGGAAAGCTGCCGGCCGTTACCAGATTCGTCATGCAATCGCAGCCGGATCGAGCGTCACGCGCCAGAGTTCCTGGTCCTGCCGGTCCATCAGACGCACGGTCATCTGCTGCGTCTGGCCGTTGATATCGACGATGCCGAAGAACTGCAGGCCGGCCGATGGCGGCAGGTTGCTGTCGATGCCACCACCCGACGCCTTGATGAAGCGAACCTCTGGCCCGAAGGTCATGTCGAGCTCCTTCGGCCCATAGGTACCGGAGTGAAGCGGCCCCGACACAAACTCCCAGAAAGGCGTGAAATCCTTGAACGCGGCACGCGCGGGATCGTAGCGGTGCGCGGCAGTATAATGCACGTCCGCCGTCAGCCAGACGAGATTGTCGATGGCATTGTCGCGGATGAAGCGGAGGAGATCTGCAAACTCGAGTTCACGCCCCGCAGGCGCGCCATTGTCGCCGTTGGCGATCGCATCCGAACCGCGCCTGTTGGCGTAATCGTCCCAGACGACAAGTCCGATCGGCATGTCGCAGGCGATCACCTTCCAGACCGCGCGCGAGGCTGCAAGTTCCCGCTTCAACCAATCCGCCTGCCGCCACCCGAACAGCACGCCGCCGTCCTCGCCCTGGTTGGCACCGCGATAGGAGCGCAGGTCGACGAAGAATACATCGAGCAGCGGGCCGTAGCCGACCTTGCGGAAGATGCGACCGGGCTGTGTCGCCGGCGTGCGGATCGGCGTCATTTCATGAAAAGCCCGGGCGGCCCGCTCCGCGTAGACGGCAACGTCCTTTTCCGGGTATCGCGCGTCGTCGCGAAGATCGGTCGAAGCCGACCAGTTGTTCAGAACCTCATGATCGTCCCACTGGTAGAAGGTGGGGCAGACGGCATTCAGCTGCCGGACATGATCGTCGAGCAGATTGTATTTCCATTGCCCGCGATATTCTTCCAGCGTGCGCGCCACGTCGCGCTTCTCGTGGGTCACCACCCGGTTCTTCCAGATGCCACCGTCACGCAATGCAATTTCGTCAGGGATCGGGTTGTCGGCATAGATCGTATCGCCGGAATGAATGAAGAAGTCCGGCTCGTGCAGCCGCATCGTCGAATAGGTCTTCATGCCGACGTCGTCGATGCCCCAGCCCTGGCCGGCGGTGTCGCCGGACCAGACGAAACGGACCGAGCGCTTGCGCAAAGGGGCCGTGCGAAACCGGCCGACCACCGGCTCGGAGACGCGGTTGACATCATAGAGATCGGTGGCGGTAAAGCGGTAGAAGATGTCCTGATCCGGTAGCAGCCCATCGAGCGAGCACTTGATCGCACAATCGGTCTGCGGCGTCGCCGTCAGATCGGTAAGACGAAAAGGATTGGAGAAGCTCTCCGTGGTCGAATACTCGACCGATACCTTCGACGGCCGATCCACCCGCGTCCAGATCATCCCGGAAGAGGTATCGACATCGCCCGATTGTACGCCGTGAACGAATTCCGGCCGGCCGTAACCGCGCGCATAGAAGGGGGTAGCAAGGCCCGATGAGGCCACAAACCCCGCAGCACCGGCGGAAAAGAGGAAAGAACGCCTTGAAAGCGTCTTGAGGGTATCGGCCAAACAGACCTCCGATTCGGCAGCGCGACCGCGCGTGCCGGACCTTTGGTCATCCCGATGTCAGCGACGTAACAGGGGCATGAAACTATTTGAACGGTTTGGCGACAGTTCGGTGAAGGTTGAGCCTCCGATCGCCAAGGTGGCAATCACCGCCAATGTTGCTATCAAAAGTGCGCATGCCCTCCCGAAGCCCGGCAAGGAGATGGCCGCTGCCCGACCGACAACAGACGAGACAGGTCATTATCGTGCCCCATCCAACCACCATTTCCGCCCGCGACCGCCTCGAACAGATCCTGAGCCGGCTCAACGATCGCCGGAGCGAGGAAAAGACGTTCACGCGCCTTTACGTCGAAAGCGCCCGCCGCGAGGCAGACGCATCCGACCGCCGCCGGCAGACGGGCGCAGGCCTTGGCCCGCTCGACGGCAAGATCGTCTCGATCAAGGACCTCTTCGATGTCGCTGGCGAACCGACCCTGGCCGGTTCCATCATACGTCGCAATTCGCCACCAGCCCAAAAAGATGCACTCGTCGTCAAGCGGCTGCGCGCCGCGGGTGCAGTGATCATCGGCAAGACGCATATGACCGAGTTCGCCTTCACCGCGGTCGGCCTCAATCCGCACTATGCGGTGCCCGGCAATGCCACCGACAAACGCCTCGTTCCCGGCGGCTCGTCCTCGGGCGCCGGGGTATCGGCCGCCGAAGGCACCTGCGACATTGCCATCGGCTCCGACACCGGCGGCTCCATCCGCATCCCTGCGGCCCTGAACGGCATCGTCGGCTTCAAGCCGACGGCCAGCCGCGTTCCGCTCGATGGTTCGTTTCCGCTGTCACCCATCCTCGATTCGCTAGGGCCGCTGGCCAAAACCGTTGCCGATTGCGTGACGGCTGACGCTGTCATGGCCGGTGAGCAGCCAAAGCCGCTCGTCGCCCGCCCGATCGCTGGCCTTCGCATCGGCATTCCCCGGGGCACGCTGTTTGAAGACCTCTCCGCCGAAATCGCCGCGGCCTTCTCGGAAAGCCTCGATCGGCTGGCCGAGGCGGGCGCCGAAATCGTCGACTGCACGATCGACGACCTGATCGACCGGCTCGCCGAAGCGACCCGGATCGGTTCGATCGCCGGCCTTGAAGCAAGCCGCATCCATGCCGGTTGGCTCAACGACGATGCAGCCCCCGTCGATGACAGGGTCAAGCTCCCGCTCCGCCGCCGTCTCACCGTTCCGGATGCAGCAATCTCGGCCCTGCTGCAAACGCAGCGTGCACTCGCCGCCGCCATGGACGAGCGTCTTTCGCCCTACGACCTCATCGCGCTGCCGACAACGCCGATCGCCGCCGTGCCGATCGCGAGCGTCGAAACGGACGTGGCGGAATACAACCGTGTGGAGGGTCTGCTGCTGCGCAACTGCCAGGTCGCCAACCAGTTCGATCTCAATGCCATCACCCTGCCGATGCGCGGACTGGTGCGGCCGGCCGGACTAATGTTGATGGGGCGGAATGGAACCGATGCGGCCATTCTGTCCGCCTCTCTCTCTGCGGAGGCGCTGCTTCGCGAAAATTGAGCGGCAGTCGATCGCGATGCAATGCCGGCCTGTGATAAGGCCGGCTTGATCGCGGTTATGGTGAGGGCGAGGCGCCCTGAAGCGCCTGGCGTTGGCGCTTCAGGGCCCGAAGGATCAGCCAGACGGGCATGCCAATGACCGCCAAAACACGACCCAGTGCCAGATAGAAAATGTCATATCAGCGCCTCACCCTTGCGCTGGCGACACGCGGCCCGAACTCTCTCGAAAATTCGACCCGTCGCCGATTGGAATTCGGCAAGGACAGGACGTCAACCAGCCGATTCGCAACCGATGGCGGATTGCCCCTGGGGAATACCTGGCTGCGGGGATTCCCCGTCAGTGCATCGTTTCGCCGGAAATCTCGTCGCTCAAGATGCGGAACGCATCTTCAAGCGCGGCGACCAGAACGTCGGTCAGTTCGTCGCCGTCGTTGTTCGCGAGATAGAGGGCAACCATCGAATCGGATGGGTCGCGGTAATGCTCGATATCGTTAGACATATCATTGTCCTTCATTCGCCGTGTCACATCCCGGCCGTTGAGGTGACGATAGGCGAAGGGACTTGCGTAAAGCTGGATGCATGTCCGGCCAAGGGCACTCGGCACGCAACATTGCGTTATTCTCCATGCGTTCCCTAACGGGATCGATCTGCAATGGATAGAGGATAGTGACCTATTTCGCTCGCGTGGGGCGCGGGAGCACGCTAGAGCATGTCGCGCAATGCACAGCAGCATGATGCGGGCGACTGCGCAAAAAAGCGAAGGCAGCCCACCTCCTCGTCTTCACGCGGTTGAGAAGACGGGGCGTTTGGTGCTTTCTCTGACGCGGCCTGGACGAACGACACGGGAATGAGCATGTCGAAGAAAACCAAGCACGACGAAACCGGTGACGTGCAACGCCTGAAGCTCGATTTCCCTGATCTCCACGCGGATCTGCTGGCCGGCCGCATCCCGTCGCTGCGCAAGGCGCTTATCGCGGCAGGGCTCAAGGACGAGCGCACTCGCCTCGACAAACTCAAGAATTCCTGGACCAAGGCAAGCCCGACCGAACGTGAGACTTTCCTGAAGTGGCTGAGCAGCAATGGCGCCATCGAAATGGCCAGCCATGAAGTCGATCCGCCACCGGCGTCGCACCCAGCCGCACCGATTGCCAGCGGACGTTACCTCCTTCCCGAAACGATCGCCGATATCCGCGCCATCATGAACCGCCGCCGGATGCGGGCGAACGACATCATGGCGGAAATGGGCTTTGCGGGAGACGACATGTCCCTCACCCGCGCTTTGTCGAAAGGCGCAAGCCTGCGGCTGTCGGTCATCGCCGCGCTGGAAACCTGGCTCCGCAACGACGCCGCGGATTGAGCCCGCTCGACGATTTTCGCACCTCCGAAGGGATCCTTCGATGCCGCCTGCGATCCGCTGCGCAAGTGCAGCAGGCGGCCGTCGCGTTCAATGTAAGAAAATTGCAACCTAAAACTGAGCCGATCCTTGAAAGCACAAAAGCGGTGCTTTATGTAATTGAACATGGCTCAGAGCAACCATACGTCGATCTTGTGCTACGATCTCGCGCCGGACGAGGAGGCCAGACACGCGCTGGAGGAAACCTTCGTTGCCTACGCCAACATGCTGGCAATGCTCGAAGAACTCGCCGGTGAAAAGGCGGGCGCCAATCTCGTAACGTTGCACGAGCTTGCCTACGAAACAGTCCGGGAGCGAACCGGGCTTCCGGCGCGGATGGTCACGCTGGGGTTACGGGACTTCGCGGCGAACCGGGGACAGCCGGGCAGCACCGATAGGCTGCCGCTGGACGACAAGCTTTTTGCAATCAAGGGACCGTCGGATCTGACCGTCGCCACCGTGCGCGGTCGCGTCGCGATCCCATACGATGTCGCCGGCTATTCGTCCGGCACCTTGAATATCTTCGCCGCCCAACTCCTTGCACAAAACGGCGGCTATCAGATCCACATCGGCGTCACCACGCATTCCGATCGAACGGAGAAGAAAATGATGACGAATGAAGGCATCCTATCTCGCATGGGCCGCTTGATTGCCGGTCTCGCCAATGCCGCCGTCGACAAGGCGGAAGGCAGCAACAAGATCGTGATCGTCGAACAGGCGCTCCGCGAGATCGACGCGGCCGCAGAAGAGGCCCGGGTCGATATCGGCCAGGCCCGCGCCGAGGAGTATCGCATCCTCAGCCGCCGCGATGAAATCGGCGCCGATCTCGATAAACTGGACGAAAAAATCCGGACTGCGATCTCCGCTGCCCGGGAGGACCTCGCCAAGGCCGGCGTCGCACGCCAGATCGATCTGGAATCGCAACTCGCTGCCCTGGACAAGGCGCTCGCCGGCGCCCGCACCGATCTCGAAGAGGGCCAGCAGGCCCTGCAAGCGGTGCTTGCCACCCGCCGCGAGGCCGAAGCGCGGCTTGCCGATCTCAAGCGCAGCATCGCCCAGTTCCCCGAGAGCAAGGTTTCGGGCCTGACAAAGACCAGCGCCGTGGACGGAGCGGCCCGTGCCGCCGCCGCTGTCTCCCGCGCCACCGGCGTACCGGGCGGAGAACACGGCAACAGCGCCGAACTGGATGAGCTCGACCGCCTGCATCGCGACAGGGCAATCGAAGCAAGGCTGGCCGCGCTCAAGGCAAGGCAGCACTAACGCCCATGCTGTTCTTCCTCGCCCCGGAATCCCTGCCATTCGCGATTGCGGCGGTGATGCTGGCCGCGTTTACCGGCATCGAGCTCCTCTGCCTGCTGCTCGGCTTCTCGCTGGGCGAGGCGATCGACAAGGCCTGGCTGGACGACTACAACGCGCTGGGCGGACTGATGTCCTGGTTCAATGTCGGCGGCGTGCCCCTGCTTGTCCTCTTGATGCTCTTCCTCGGCCTCTTCGCCATGACCGGTTTTGTCATTCAGGCGGTGGCAGGAGCCCTGTGGGCGCCGCTGCCGGCGCTTGCCGCGGCCTTGCCGGCGCTCGCCTTCTCGCTCCCCGCGGTTCGCGTGTCGAGCCGGTGGGTCGCGAAGATCGTCCCGCGTGACGAAAGCTATGTCGTCGACCTCGGCGATTTCGTCGGCCGCAGTGGCGAAGTCACCGTCGGTCCGCTGGACCAGGGCCTGCCGGGACGCATCCGCCTCAAGGATCGCCACGGCAACTGGCATGTGCTGCGGGCAAGGGCCGCCCGCGACGAGCAACCGATCGCCATCGGCGCACAGGTGCTGATCGTTGATCGCGCATCAGACATTTTTATTGCGATATCCGCGCCGTCGGACCTGCTGACGCCGCCAAACTCTTAATCCTTCCTCATCGGAGCAACCATGTTTTACGACCTATTGGTGCCGGCCGGCATCGGCATTGTCCTGATCCTCGGCATCGGTTTTGTACTTGCATCGCTCTATACCCGCTCCAGCCGCGACGAGGCCTATGTGCGCACCGGCCTTGGCGGCCAGAAGGTGGTCCTCGACGGCGGCTCCATCGTGCTGCCGATCTTCCACTCGATCGCCCGCGTCAACCTGAAGACGCTGCGCCTAGAAGTCCGCCGCGGCGAAGGTGATGCGCTGATCACCAAGGACCGCATGCGCGTCGATATCGGTGCGGAATTCTATGTCCGCGTGAAGCCCGACGCTTCCTCGATCGCGCTTGCGGCCCAGACCCTTGGCGACCGCACCAACGACGCCGAACAGCTCCGCGTGCTGATCGAGGCGAAGTTCGTCGACGGCCTGCGCTCGGTTGCCGCCACCATGAGCCTCGATGCGCTGCAGGAGCAGCGCATGGATTTCGTCAAGGCTGTGCAGGAAGCGGTCGGCGCCGACCTGCAGTCGAACGGCCTGGAGCTGGAATCGGTCTCGCTGACCCGCCTCGACCAGACGGATATCAAGCATTTCAACGCCAACAACTTCTTCGACGCCCACGGCCTTGCAGCACTGACCCGCATCACCGAGGGCCGCAAGAAGGAGCGCAACGAGATCGTGCGCGACACGGAAGTCGCCATCGCCCAGAAGGATCTGGAAGCCCGTCAGCAGTCGCTGGCGATCGAGCGCACCAAGCGCGAGGCGGAACTGAACCAGGAGCGCGACATCGCCAACAAGTCGGCCGCCACCCGCGCCGAAACCGCGCAGCAGGAGCAGGCCGCCAAGCGCGCGGAAGAAGAAGCCCGCATCGCCACCGAACAGGCGATTGCCGAACGCGAGGCCGCCGCCAAGCAGGTCCGTGAAAGCGCCAACATCGACGCGACGCGATCTGTCCAGCAGCGCGACACGGAAGCCAAGCGCGACCTGCAGATCGTCTCTCAGGAAAGCGCGATTGCCGTCGCCAACAAGAGCCGCGAGGAATCGGAAGCCAAGGCCAAGGCCGAAAACGCCCGTGCACTTGCCATTGCCGCGGAAGAAAAGGTCGAGACCGCAAAGGCGGTGGAAATTGCCGAACGCGAACGCCAGATCGCCGTCATCGATGCCCGCAAGAACGCCGAAACCGAAGCCACGGCCGTGACCGTCGGCGCGGAAGCCGAAAAGCAGGCGGCCCTCGACCAGGCGGACGCGATCAAGACGCTCGCCACCGCCGAGGCCGAAGCCGCCATCATCAAGGCCAAGGGCGTGCTCGAAACCGGCAAGGCGGCGGCCGAAAGCGAAGCCCTGCTCAACGACGCCCGCAACAAGCTGAGTTCGGCCATCATCGAGTTCGAGATCCTGCGCGAACGCATCCGTATCATTCCGGAAGCACTGGCCGAAGCGGTCAAGCCGATCGAGAAGATCTCGGATATCCGCATCTTCGATACCGGTGGCATGCTCGGCCGCGGTGCGGGCGGTGAAGGTGCCAAGAACGGCATCGGCCTCGGCGACGGCCTTGCGGGCCAGCTTCTCGCCTACCAGGCCAACAAACCGGTCCTCGACCAGCTATTGAAGGAAGCCGGCTTCAACGGCGAAAACGCCATCACCTCTCTGCTCGGCGACCTGCAGTCCCCGGCACCTGTGGAGAAGGCACCGAAGAAGTAAGCAAGACTGACGGGATCCCCGGCTCCTCAAGGAGCCGGGGATCCGACAACGATCACAGTCACCGGACCAAGCTGTCCAGGGGTGACGGCAGGCATCCACCGGCGCTGCCGCTGTGCCCGGGAAACCGACCCCACGAGCCGAGACTGTCCGCCCGCCTCACTCCCCTTTCACAACAGGCATGGGTTTGGCAACAGAACATGGGTCGGTCAAAATGCGGGCACGCTGAAGCGAGTGTTTCATGCGTCGAGCGTTGCCGTTTCTGCAAGTTGCCGAGAACTGGGCAAATACATCCACAAGTGCTAATGTTTTCGCGCCGAGGGTTCCAGACGAACCGGTCTCGCAGACGATAATCAGTTAAACGCGAATTGCTTGCAGCCAATTGCCGCGCCGTCGGGCGACCGCTTCACGAGCGTGTCGTTGTCCGACGACATCAACGTGGAGGAATAGCCAATGGCCAGCAATCTTGTTTCCTACATCGCGCAGATGCTTACCCCCGACATGATCGCCCGTATCGCTTCGGCGCTCGGGCTCGATAGCAGCAAGGTGCAAGGCGCCGTCAGTGCCGCCATTCCCGCGGTGCTGGCGGGACTGACAGGCCTTGCGGCGCAACCAGGCGGCGCGCAAAGGATCGCCGACACCGCCAGCCAAAACGGCGGATCGCTCGACAATCTCCTAGGGATACTCTCCAGCGGCGATCAGACAACGCTTGCCCAGAGCGGGTCGCAGATCATTTCGTCACTCTTCGGTGCCAAGGATGGCGGTGCGCTTGCGAGCGCCATCGGCGGGGTCTCCGGCATGGACCAGCGGGCGAGCGGTTCGCTGCTGGCAACGCTTGCTCCCCTCGTTTTGGGTGGCCTTGCCCGGCAGAGCGGCGGGGACCTCAGCGCCAATGGGATCGCCGGACTGCTCGCCAGCCAGAAGGACAACATCGCCGCCGCACTGCCCCCCGGTGCAAGAGAGCTGCTTGGCGGAACGGGCCTGCTTGGCGCTCTCGGCGCTTCGGCGCAGACGGCCGCGAACTCGGCAAGCCAGGCCGCCGCTAGTGCCGCGACAGCGGCTTCGTCCGTCGGTGGAGCCGGCCAACGCGCAGCCGCGGCCCCGGCGCCGTCCGGGTCGCGCAGCTGGCTCTATTGGGTCATTGCCGTGCTCGCGCTTGCAGCCGTGCTCTTCTATCTGTTCGGCAGGCCGAGCGGAGAGGTCGCGCCACAGGCCGGCACGGCGGGGCCGAGCCTGACGGTCGGCGGGGTCGACATCGGCCAGCAGGTCAAGGACAGCATGACCAGCCTGCAGACAACACTAACCGGCATTACCGACGCCGCCTCGGCCACGGCCGCCCTGCCGAAGCTTGAGGAGGTCGCAAGTGGACTGGACAAGGTCAGCGGCGCTGCCGGACAAATGTCGGCCGAGCAGAAAGCAGCCCTTTCAGCACTGGTCGGGCCGATGATGTCGCAACTCAACGGACTGTTCGACAAGGTGCTCGCCATCCCCGGCGTTTCGGACATCCTGAAACCCGCGATCGACGTATTGAAATCCAAGCTCGCCGCCTTGTCCGCTTGATCGACGGCGGCTGCGAGAAGCCAGCCTGCTGCAGGTTTCCTTAAATCGTAGCCGATTGAAGGACAAAAACATGCAGCACTTCAAAGTGCTACAGCGACCCTTGCGCGTCTCATAAGACGCGCTGCGCTGTAGGAGCCGCCGCCCTGCCGCGCACCGCGTGAACCGGCGGCGATGGGCATGAACGACAACGAAGGAGGATCAACCATGGCTGACAAATCGACATTCACCCCGGACGAATGGACGCTGCTCCTGGAGAGCGTGATGATGGCCGGCATTGCCGTGACGGCGGCCGAGCCGAGCGGCCTGTGGGGCATGATGAAGGAAGGCATCGCCAACAGCAGCGCGCTTCTGCAGGCAAAGACGGATGCGGCGGCAAGTCCGCTCGTTAAGGCGCTGGTCGCCGACTTCGAAACGTCGGAGGGGCGGACGGCTGCCCGTGACGGGCTGCAGACAAAACTGAAGGGCGCCAAGCCAGAGGACATCAAGGCTAAATGCATAGAGACCCTGATGCAGGCCCGAACAACCGTTGAGGCCAAGGCGCCGGGCGATGCCAGCGCCTTCGCGGCCTGGCTTTATCAGATCAGCCAGAAGGTGGCGGAAGCCGCCAAGGAGGGTGGCTTCCTGGGCTTCGGAGGGGTTGCTGTCAGCGATGCGGAGAAGGCTACCTTGTCGGAAATTTCCGCGGCATTGAAGGTCGCCTAGCGCAGCTGCGTTTCTCACGGAAACACGAACGTGCCGTCAGCCCGGCTGCGGACGCGCTTGCCCGTTGGCAAGGGTGGCGATGGATATCGTTCGCTAAAGAGCAATCGATGTCGGCAACGCCGTGACATCGTCGATGGCACACGACACACGATCGCGGATATCTGTGCGGGTTATCGGGCGCGCCGGTTGACCGCCGCGAATGAGAACAATCGATCGTGCCCGCACCCGACACAACGGGAACGTTTCAAGCCGTTGCGTCAAGGGCACTGTTCCGCTTCGCGCCCGTGCCGCGATCAGATACCGCAAATCCCTGAACTGACGACGATTTCGCCGATAGGGGCATTGTCCTCTGTCGAATAGACGCCGCGTACATTGAGACCAAAATCCATCAATTTCTTGAATTGATCTGTCTGGCACCACATGCCCTTCATATACGCCTTCCAGCCATCATCCGGAGGCGCGCTTGCAACTGTGTAGAAATAGGTAAAGGTGCCCGTCCTTGTAGTCCGCGCCCGTCAGTGTGGTCGCTTCATCGACCTTTGCAGGTCCCTTTATGGCCCTGGCCGCTTCCAGCATCGACTTGTCGAATTGCAGGCGCCATTCGTCGCACAGGGCTGGATTGACGTTCAACTCGGCAAGCTGTTGCCCCTCTTGCGAAAGGTACTTCCCTTCAACCGTCGCACCGACATCCGTCATGAACGTGATGTCCGGGGATTTGCACCACCGGCTCATCATGACGTGCCGCCAGTTGGTGGAAAAGACGGCGTCCTTGTACGAAATCTCGTAGACGTAGCGGAAGGTTTCCTTGTCGACTTCGATCGCCTTCAGCGTCGTGATCCCATCGACGTTCGCCGGGACGGCCGTGGCGTCCGCCGTCTCCTGCAGGAATGCCTCCAGGCCGAAGCTCTGTATCTCATAGAGAGCCAGCTTTTTCTGCAGCAACGCATCATTCTGCGCAGCCTCGCTTGCCAGGTCGACCTGTCTTTCGACCGACAAGCTCAAGCCTCTGCCAGCCACCATCATGGCGAGGCCGAGGACGACCAGGACGATGCTTTTTGCGGTCTGCAGGGTGCCGAACGTCCGCTTCTCCTGTGGAGGCGCGGACAGCAGAATGAGGTTGGCAAGCGGGATGAAGCCCAGGAACCACCTGTTCCGTGTGCCAAAGGCATCCCTGGAGCGCGCTGCCGCGTTTGTTAAAAGTCAGGCCGACTGCGGCCGAGACGAACAGGACGACCCACGACAACGCGAGTGTACCAAACTCTCCCATTTTCAAGATTTGATAAGCCCAAGCGTCCACGAACATTGCCTCCCCCGCAGATTGCGGGATGCACTACCATGACGCGAAACAGAAAGGGAACGGGCAATCAACTGAAAATGTTGCACGGGCAACATCCACAACCAATGCCGGAGGAAAGGCAGGACCACCCCTCAACGCCCGAAGGTGAAACAGTTATCGAGGCTGCTGGTGAATTGTTCGCTGGAGGCGGAAGCCGAGTTGACGGGGATGCACACCGAAAGACGAACCGTGGATTCGTCCGTGAGCCGCCCCCGACCGGGCTGCTTTGCATGTCATATCATGCGGGGTAGTTTATGGCGGAGAGGGTGGGATTCGAACCCACGGTACGGTTGCCCGTACGCCGCATTTCGAGTGCGGTGCTTTCGACCACTCAGCCACCTCTCCGCTTTGCTGGTCGGCGCTTGTCTAGCGCGGTCGGGTTCATAGCGGCAGATTCGGGTGCTGGCAAGTGCCTGTTTGAAGAATATGTAACGGCCCCGTTGCTTTCGCCTTGACACGCCTGTGCAAATCCTTGTAATCCGCGCAATGAAGTGGTGTGGCCTAGCTTCACCGCATCGGGTGTGATTTGCGCCCTTTCACCGGTGGATATCCGAAAAGGAGATCCACTCAACTGTCGACTGAGAAAAAGACGGCCTTGTCTTCGGGCAGAGAGCCGGATCGAACATGAAAGGATAAAAAATGTTCGCAGTCATCAAGACCGGCGGTAAGCAGTACCGCGTGGCCGCCAACGACGTCCTCACCATCGAAAAGCTGGAAGGCGTTGCAGGCGACAAGATCGAATTCACCGAGATCCTGATGGTCGGCGTTGGCGCCGATGCAACCATCGGTGCTCCGTTTGTCGAAGGCGCCGTTGTCAGCGCTGAAGTTGTTGAGCAGGGTCGCGCCAAGAAGGTCATCGCCTTCAAGAAGCGTCGCCGCCAGAACTCCAAGCGCTCGCGCGGTCACCGCCAGCACCAGACGACCGTCCGCATCCTGGACATCGCTGCTGCCGGTGGCAAGGCAAAGAAGGCTTCGAAGAAGTCTGAAGCTGCCGCCGAAGCCGCTGCAAACTGAGTTCCTGGATCTAAGGTTTAAAGGAGAACACCAATGGCACACAAAAAAGCTGGCGGTTCGTCGCGTAACGGTCGCGATTCTGAGTCCAAGCGCCTTGGCGTGAAGAAGTTCGGCGGCGAGCAGGTCATCGCCGGCAACATTATTCTGCGCCAGCGCGGCACCAAGTGGCATCCGGGCGCCAATGTCGGCCTCGGTAAGGACCACACGATTTTTGCACTTACGGCCGGCAACGTGAACTTCCGTACGAAGGCCAATGGCCGCGTGTACGTGTCTGTAATGCCGAAAGCCGAAGCAGCGGAATAAGCCGGTAGCGCTCTAAAACAGCCGGCGTCTCATCGACCCGGCTGACGCACCTGATGGTTCCAAGCCAGACTTCAAAGGGGAGATGGGGCAATACCCAACTCCCCTTTTTCGTTTCTGGAGGAAACCATGCAAACCGAGTTGTTGAGGGAAGACCAATCCCGGTCTCCCGAGCAGAGGCTGAGGCCCCAACGGTCAAGGACCGATTGCCCGATATTGTTGTCACCCCGGCTCGTTTTGCGCGCCCCCCATGAAGACGATATCGACGCCCTTGCCCATCTTGCCAACAATGCCAATGTCGCGACCATGGTCTCGCGCATGCCGCACCCGTATACGACGGCTGACGCCGCCGACTTCGTGCGACGCGCGAAAGCCGGCACGATTGGCAAGTGCGTCTACGCGATTACCAAGGCGGACAATGGCGCATTTCTCGGTTGTTGCGGTATCGAGCCGCATCCCGATGGCAAGACGGCGGAGCTCGGCTATTGGCTGGGCGAGCCTTATTGGAACCAGGGCTATGCCACCGAGGCCGCCCAGGTCCTGACCGACATGGCCTTCCGCACTCGCGACATCGACCAGATCGATGCGCGCTGCCGGGTCATGAATCTTGCATCCCGCCGGGTCATCCAGAAGTGCGGCTTCCAGTTTCAAGGAAGCGGCATGGTCGGCAGCCTGGCGCTCGGCGGCTCGATCGCCGTCGAGTGGTACCGGCTCGACCGCAAGACCTGGGTTTCCTTGAGAAGCTGGGGAGGCATGCGATGAACGCGCTCGTTTCCGAACGCCAGCGGGTCGTCGCCCGCCCCGGTCCGGGCCCCTGCCCGGTCATCGAGACCAAGCGCCTCGTCCTGCGCCCGCACCGGCGCAATGACGCCGAGGCGATCGCCCAGTCGCTCGGCGATTTCCAGGTCGCGCGCATGCTTGCGCGTGTGCCCGCGCCCTACGATCAGCAGGACGCGCTCGACTGGCTGACGGCGCGGACCTCGGGGCTGACGCCCGACTGGACGTTCGCCGTCACCACCGGCGACGACGTGCATATCGGCTGCGTCGGCATTGAGCTCCGGCACGGCCAGTGGCATGTCGGCTACTGGCTGAACCGCTTCTACTGGGGCAAGGGCTTTGCTTCCGAGGCGGCCTATGCGGCAATTGAGCGCTTCTTCCGTCGGATGCCGGAAACGACGCTGCATTCGGGCGTCTTTGCCGACAACCCGGGCTCGCTGAAGGTGCAGGAAAAGATCGGGTTCCTGATCACCGGCTGCACCCAGGTCTATGCGCTCGCCCGCAACGCCATGGTCGCGCATATCGAAACGCGGCTGACCGCCGCCGATCTGCACCGACCGCACTAAGAAAATCCCCCGCAAAGCACGTCTTTGCGGGGGATTTTTTCAGGAGAGCGTGAAGCCGACGGGCAGGTGGTCGGAGCCCTTGGCGTCGTAATCGGTCCAGGCATCAGTCAGGCGTGACGCGAGGCCGGCGCTGAGGAAGCAATAGTCGAGATGCATGCGTCTTTCGAGGTTTTCGGGATGAATCCAGCTATAGCTTTCCGGTGTGAGACGACCGAGATGGGCAAGCGCATCCACCGGATTCTCGATCCGCAGCGAACGGCCGTAGTAGGCATCGCGCGAGCCGACCATGGCGTTATATTCGGACGTTTCCGGTTCCATATTGAAATCGCCCATGACGACGAAATCCTCGGGATGCGGCGGTTCGGCAAGACCGAAGTCCGCCGCACCGGTGATCGCGCCGCCTTCGAGCGGATAGCCGAGCAGCCGATCCTTCAGGTAGCGGATCTGGGCTATGCGTTCGGCGGGGAGCACGTGATCGAGATGCACGGAATAGACCCGGAGCGGACCGCCGGGGGTTACGATCAGCGCTTCGGTCGCGCCGCGCTGCAGGTTCATCGGGCTGATCGTACGGGTACGCGGCAGGGGGATGAGCCGCGTCGAAAGGATCGGCCAGCGCGACAGGATCATGTTGCCGAACTGGAAACGTCGGCTAACGGCGCGGCCATCTTCGATCGCCGAGCCCACATCGATGTCGCAGGGTGCGTGAAAGGCAGTGAAATGGCCGGGAAACAACTTGCCGAAGCGGGCGACCAGATCGACATGATCGTTGCGATGGAAGCCGCGCGTCACTTCCTGCAGCGCGATGATGTCGGCGTTGCCGATCGAGGCCGCGATCCTTTCGAGGTCGAAGCGGCCATCGAGACCGACGCCGTATTGGATGTTGTAGCTGACGAACCGCACGATATTCTTTGACCTCCGAATAAACCGCCTATATCGATGGCGGCAAAATACAGCGCCGCGCGTCCTTCAGGACTCGCAAAGGTCGCTGTGACACTTTCTAAGACCGCCCACCTTCACCGAACAGATGGCAGACCAATGAAATTTCTCGACGAAACGAAAGTCTATATCCGCTCCGGCGACGGCGGCGCAGGCGCCGTATCGTTCCGGCGCGAGAAGTTCATCGAGTTCGGTGGCCCGGACGGCGGAGACGGTGGTCGCGGCGGCGACGTCTGGGTGGAAGCGGTCAACGGCCTCAACACCCTGATCGACTTTCGCTACCAGCAGCATTTCAAGGCGAAGACCGGCCAGCACGGCATGGGCCGAAACCGTACCGGCGCCGGCGGCGGCGACGTGACACTGAAGGTGCCGGTCGGCACCCAGATCTTCGAGGAAGACAACGAGACGCTGATCGTCGACATGGTGGCCGAAGGTCAGCGTTACCGTCTGGCCGCCGGCGGCAACGGCGGCTTCGGCAACACGCATTTCAAGTCTTCCACCAATCAGGCGCCGAACTGGGCTAACCCGGGCCTCGAGGGCGAAGAGAAAACGCTGTGGCTGCGGCTGAAGCTGATCGCCGACGCCGGCCTCGTCGGCCTGCCGAATGCCGGCAAGTCGACGTTCCTTGCCGCCTGCACCCGCGCACGGCCGAAGATTGCCAACTACCCCTTCACGACGCTGCATCCCAATCTCGGCGTCGCCACCATCGACGGCAACGAGTTCATCATCGCCGACATTCCCGGTCTGATCGAAGGCGCGCATGAAGGCGTCGGCATCGGCGACCGCTTCCTCGGCCATGTCGAGCGCACCCGCGTGCTGCTCCATCTCGTCTCGGCCCAGGAAGAAGACGTTGCCAAGGCCTATAAGACGGTGAAATACGAGCTCGAAGCCTATGGCGGCGGGCTCGAGGACAAGCCGCAGATCGTGGCGCTGTCGCAGATCGACGTGCTCGACGAGGACGAGTTGAAGGTGAAGGCCAAGGCATTGGCCAAGGCCTGCGGCGAACAACCCCTGCTGCTCTCCGCCGCCGTCGGCAAGGGCATGACCGAGGCGCTGCGGGCGCTGCGCAGCGTTATCGTCGCCGCAAAGGCAGGCGAAGCGAACGCCGGTGAGGAGAACGTCTGAGATGACCAAGACCCGCAAGCCGCTTTTGAAGTATCGCCGGGTCGTCATCAAGATTGGGTCGGCATTGCTGGTCGACCGTGCCACCGGCCTGAAGAAGGCCTGGCTCGACGCCATGTGCACCGATATCGCCGGCCTCAAGGCCAAGGGTGTCGAAGTGCTGGTCGTCTCCTCGGGCGCGATCGCACTCGGCCGTACCGTACTCAGCGTGCCCGCAGGCGCGCTGAAGCTGGAGGAGAGCCAGGCCGCTGCCGCCGTCGGCCAGATCGCGCTGGCGCGCGCCTGGTCGGAAAGCCTCTCCACCGATGCCATCGTTGCCGGCCAGGTGCTGCTGACGCTCGGCGATACCGAGGAGCGCCGCCGCTACCTCAACGCCCGCGCCACCATCAACCAGTTGCTGAAGCTCGGCGCCGTGCCGATCATCAACGAGAACGACACGGTGGCGACCACGGAAATCCGATATGGCGACAACGATCGCCTCGCTGCCCGCGTTGCCACCATGGTCGGCGCCGATCTCCTGGTGCTGCTCTCCGATATCGACGGGCTCTATGCCGCCCCGCCGCATCTCGACCCGAACGCGCGCTTCCTCGAAACGATCGCCGAGATCACGCCTGAAATCGAGGCCATGGCCGGCGGTGCGGCGTCCGAGCTGTCGCGCGGCGGCATGCGCACCAAGATCGATGCCGGAAAGATCGCAACGACGGCCGGCTGCGCGATGATCATCGCTTCGGGCAAGCCCGACCATCCGCTGGCGGCAATAGAAGAAGGCGCACGCTCCTCCTGGTTCGCCCCGTCGGGCTCGCCGGTCACGGCTCGCAAGACCTGGATCGCAGGCCAATTGCTGCCAGCCGGAACGCTCAACGTCGACGCCGGCGCCGAAGAGGCGCTGCGCTCCGGCAAGAGCCTGTTGCCCGCCGGTGTGCGTGACGTCACCGGCAGCTTCAGCCGCGGTGATACCATCGCCATTCTCGGCACGTCCGGCCGCGAAATCGCCCGTGGTCTCGCCGGCTACGACGCCGACGAGGCGCGACAGATCGCCGGCAAGAAATCGGCCGAGATAGCCGCGATCCTCGGCTATGCCGGCCGCGCCGCCATGGTGCACCGTGACGATATGGTGATGACCGGAAAACGTGCTGAGATAGAGGGCAGCCGGAAGGATGAGGTCCATGCTTGACGAGGTGAAGAACAAGGACGACGTCGAAAGCGTCATGCTGGAGATTGGCCGCAGGGCCAAGGCCGCCAGCCGACCGCTTGCCGTTGCCAGGGCCGAACGCAAGCACGCCGCCCTGATCGCCATGGCCGACGCGATCGTCGCGCGTAGCCAAGAGATCCTGTCCGCCAATGCCATCGACCTTGAAAACGCCCGCGAAAGCGGCGTCGCCGCATCCTTCATCGATCGCCTGACACTCTCCGAAGGCCGCATTCGAGACATGGCGAACGGCATCCGCGCGATAGCCGAGTTCAAGGATCCGGTCGGTGAGATCATTGCCGAATGGGATCGGCCGAATGGCCTTCATATCGAGCGCGTGCGCACGCCGCTCGGCGTCATCGGCGTCATCTATGAGAGCCGTCCCAACGTGACTGCCGACGCCGGCGCGCTCTGCCTCAAGGCCGGCAATGCCGTGATCCTGCGCGGCGGCTCCGACAGCTTCCACTCCTCGGGCGCAATCCACGCCTGCCTGGTCGAAGGGCTGAAGGCGGCCGGCCTGCCCGAACATGCCATCCAGATGGTGCCGGTCGCAGATCGCGCCGCCGTCGGCGCCATGTTGTCGGGTCTTCGCGGCGCCATCGACGTCATCGTGCCACGCGGCGGCAAGAGTCTGGTCGCCCGCGTCCAGAACGAGGCGCGCGTGCCGGTCTTCGCTCATCTCGAAGGTCTCTGCCACATCTATGTCGACGCCTCGGCCAATCTTGCGATGGCAGAGAAGATCGTCGTCAACGCCAAGATGCGCCGCACCGGTATCTGCGGCGCGGCCGAAACGCTGTTGATCGACCGCAATGACGGCGACCGCCTGGCCAAGCCGCTGCTCAAGGCCCTGCTCACGGCTGGTTGCGAAGTGCGCGTGTCCAACGAACTCGCAGGCACCGTCGGCGGACTGAAAGCCGCCACCGACGAGGACTGGGCGACGGAATATCTCGACGCCATCATCTCGGTGAAGCTGGTCGACGGTATTTCCGGCGCGATCGAACACATCGCCACCTGGTCGTCGGCGCATACGGAAGCGGTCATCGCCGAGAATCCGGTCGTCGTCGAGCGCTTCTTTGCGGAAATCGATTCCGCGATCCTGTTGCACAATGCCTCGACGCAGTTTGCCGATGGCGGTGAATTCGGCATGGGCGGTGAGATCGGTATCGCGACGGGCAAGATGCATGCGCGCGGACCGGTCGGCGTCGAACAGCTGACATCCTTCAAATATCGGGTGCGCGGTGCTGGACAGGTCAGGCCCTGAGGTGACGGCGGGCACGGTGAACGCCCGCTACCTGCGCATGCCCCATGTCGAAAGCGGTATGGTGGTCGGCCTGTTCGGCGGATCCTTCAACCCGCCGCACCAGGGTCATGTGCTGGTTGCCGACACGGCGATCCAACGCCTCGGGCTCGACCAACTCTGGTGGATGGTGACCCCGGGCAACCCGCTCAAGGATCACAACAATCTGGCGCCACTCGCCGACCGCATCGCCATGAGCGAAACGATCGCGCGCGACCCGCGCATCAAGGTGACGGCCTTCGAAAAGGCGCTCGGGCAGAGTTACACCGCCCGCACGCTGGACATCGTGCGCGCCCGCAACCGCGACATCCGCTTCGTCTGGATCATGGGCGCCGACAACCTGAGGAGCTTCCACCGCTGGCAGAACTGGCGGAAGATCGCCCGGACCTTCCCGATCGCCGTCATCGATCGGCCGGGTTCGACACTTGCCTATCTCTCCTCGCGCATGGCCAAGACCTTCGATTATGCCCGCATCGACGAGGACCACGCACGGCGCCTCGCTTTTCACGCCGCGCCCGCCTGGACCTTCATCCATGGGCCGCGCTCATCGATGAGTTCGACAGCGCTCCGGGCGGCGACGGCGGCTCCCTCCAAATCGGAACCGATTTAGGGGTGAAGACCGGCTGCATTCGGAGTACAGCAACCTTCATCAGGCGCGCGACGCGGTCGGGTTGTGTGAATTCCCATGATTCAGTTCTGCTGTCTTGAAACCGCTACCGTTTGATGCCTACATTCATGGACGGTTCGATCTTTGTTCGAATCGAAAGTGCCTGTTCTGTTCATGTGGAAAGGAAAGACCCTGACAACAGCACACGCCAAGGGATATGCGGTCTCCGCATTCCCGCGCAGCACGGGATCTAGCGACGAAGCCGCTGTCCGTGCGCTTCAACTGGTCCTCGAAAGCCTAGAGGACTCGAAGGCAGAAGATATAGTCAGCATCAACATTGCCGGAAAATCGGCGCTGGGAGACTTCATGGTCGTTGTCTCCGGGCGATCGACGCGGCATGTGATGGCTATTGCCGATCACCTGACGACCGACCTGAAAGATGGGGGCTTTGGCAACGCCCGTGTCGAAGGTCTGGAAGGCGGTGACTGGGTGCTGATCGACACCGGCGATGTGATCGTTCACATCTTCCGGCCGGAGATCCGGGAGTTCTACAACATCGAGAGGATGTGGGCAGCTCCTGAGATCGAGGACGGCACCTTGCATTAAGACCGACCGGGTCGCCGCGCAGCCGAATGCCGGACGAGCCGAGATACGGTCATGCGTGAATTTGAAGGGCTGGCGCCGTATTGAGCGGCGTTGTCAGCCGGAAGTTTGCTGCGACTGATCGTAACCTTCGGCCCCGTTTCCGGACAAGGCGCGCAACGACGCTGCGAAGTTCCATGGACGCGGCATAAGGTTCTCCTTGAATCGATCCGATTTCAGGAACTATGCAGTGCGCGTTGCAGCGCAAGCGAGGACGGATAAGGTCATGCGTATCGGACTTTTCGCAGTCGGCCGCCTCAAGGCGGGGCCGGAAAAGGATCTCGCGGCCCGTTATCTCGATCGCTTTTCCAAGGCCGGTCCGGCGATCGGTCTTGAGCTGTCTCGTGTCGTCGAAGTCAACGAAAGCCGTGCGTCGAATGCCGAGACACGCAAGCGAGAGGAAGCCTCCCAGCTTGAGAAGGCACTTGCCGAGGGCAGTCTACTTGTTCTTCTCGACGAACGGGGCAAGGCGCTCGATTCCGAAGGTTTCGCATCGCTTCTCGGCACGTTTCGCGACAGTGGCAAGCGCGACCTGATGATCGCGATCGGTGGCGCCGATGGTCTCGATCCGCATCTGCACGCCCGCGCCGATGCGGTACTCAACCTTGGAAAGATGACCTGGCCGCACCAGCTGGTGCGCATCCTGATCGCCGAGCAGCTTTACCGCGCCGTCACCATTCTCTCCGGCCACCCCTATCATCGGGTCTAGGGGAAGCAATTTTCCGCCGACATCCCGCTCGCGCCAACACGCACTGATAACGAGAATATGCTTGGTCGTGTGCGCCAAATCAGATTAGGTTTTTTCCTCATATTTTCGAATGGACGCACGCAACGGATGACGCGCCGAGGCAGAGCCAGCGTTTTCAGCATGGGAAGAGACGACGCAGGACGGCTTGGCCGGAAAGCGGCGGCCTTTGCCTTTGCGCTCGCGATCGGCCTGCCCGCGGGCGCCCAGGAAGTTACACCGCCCGGGGCCACGATGGCCGGGCAGGAACAGGGTCCGCCCGATCCTGCCGCAGACCTCACCCTTCGCCGCAACAGCACGCGCAGCGAGCTCGACGCGCTTTCGAAGACCATTACGCTGTCGCAGGAGCGCGCCAATGCGCTGACGGAGACCATCGCCGAGATCGACAAGACCAACGAGACCCTGCGGGCTGCGATCGTTGAGTCTGCCAAGAAGCGCCAGGATCTTGAGCAGCAGATCGTCGACGGCGAAAAGAAATTGAGCGATCTTCGGACCAAGGAAGATGCTGTGCGAAAGTCGCTGCACGCGCGCCGCGGCGTGCTCGCCGAGGTTCTCGCCGCTCTGCAGCGGATGGGACGCAACCCGCCGCCGGCGATTTTGGTGACGCCGGAGGATGCGCTGGCATCGGTGCGCAGCGCCATTCTGCTCGGCGCCGTCGTGCCGGGCCTTCGCAAGGAGACCGAAAACCTGGTGGCCGACCTGAAGGCGCTCTCGGACATTCGCGCCGGCATCGACAAGCAGCGGGAAGACCTGACCGCGGCAATGACGGCCAATGTCGAAGAAGAACGCCGCATGTCGATGCTGGTCGCCGAAAAGGAGAAGCTGCGCCAGTCGAGCGCCAGCGAGCTCGCCGCCGAACAGCGCAAGGCCCAGGAGCTGGCCAGCCAGGCCACCAATCTCCAGGGCCTGATCGGCTCGCTCGAAAGCCAGATTTCCTCTGTGCGCGAGGCCGCCGAAGCGGCGCGCGCCCAGGAGGAGGAGCGCCGACGCATGAGCGATGCCGAGCGCGAGGCGGCACGCGAATTGGCCCGCAACGCGGTGCCCGACAAAAACCGCATTGCCCCCGCATATGTGTTTTCGGAGCTGAGGAACAAGCTTGCCTATCCTGCCGCGGGATCGCTGTTACGCAAGTTCGGCGATGCGGACGGCACGGGGCATTCGCTGCAAGGGATCATGTTGGAAACCAATCCCGGCGCGCTGGTGACTGCGCCGTCAGATGGCTGGATCGTCTATGCAGGCAATTTCCGCAGTTATGGGCAGATGATCATTCTCAACCCGGGTGACGGCTACCACGTCGTACTGGCGGGCATGGAGAAGGTGAGCGTACAGCCCGGACAGTTTGTCGTGGCCGGCGAGCCGCTGGCGACGATGGGGGCGAAAAGAGTGGCGAGCGCTGCGGCCTTGGCGCTGGAAACGGACCGGCCGACGCTTTACATTGAATTCCGGAAAGACGGGAAACCGGTTGATTCCCGACCGTGGTGGACCGCAGCAGAGGTTGGAAAGGCGCGAAATGATACGTAGGGCTTCACTTGTTCTGGTCGGGGCGCTGATGGGCGCGACCGCGATGGGCGTGGTTTATTCGGCTGTCGTTCCGGCCGTCGCTGCCAACACCTCGACCTATCGCGAACTGGCAATTTTTGGCGACGTATTCGAACGCGTACGCGCGCAATACGTGACGCCGCCGCAGGATGACAAGCTGATCGAGAATGCCATCAACGGCATGCTCTCGTCGCTTGATCCGCATTCGAGCTACATGAACTCGGCCGACGCCGAGGACATGCGTACCCAGACCCGCGGTGAATTCGGCGGTCTCGGCATCGAAGTTACGATGGAAGACGATCTCGTCAAGGTCACGAGCCCGATCGACGATACGCCTGCTGCGCGCGCTGGCGTGCTTGCCGGTGACTTCATTTCGAAGATCGACGGTGCGGACGTTCGCGGCCTGAAGCTTGAAGACGCCGTTGAAAAGATGCGTGGCGCTGTCGGCACTCCGATCAAGCTGACGATCCTGCGCAAGGGTGCGGACAAGCCGATCGAATTGACGATCGTTCGCGACGTCATTGCCGTTCGCGCCGTCAAGTTCCGCACCGAAGGCGACGTCGGCTACCTGCGCGTCATCTCCTTCACGGAGAAGACCTACGACGACCTGAAGAAGGGCATCGAGAAGATCAAAGCGGACGTGCCGGCCGACAAGCTCAAGGGCTATGTCCTCGACCTGCGCCTCAACCCGGGTGGCCTGCTTGACCAGGCGATCAACGTCTCCGACGCCTTCCTGGAGCGCGGCGAGGTCGTTTCGACCCGTGGCCGCAACCCGGACGAAACCCGCCGCTTCAACGCGACGCCGGGCGACCTGACCGACGGCAAGCCGGTAATCGTGCTCATCAACGGCGGTTCGGCCTCCGCTTCGGAAATCGTCGCGGGCGCCCTGCAGGACCTGAAGCGTGCGACCGTGCTCGGCACGCGCTCCTTCGGCAAGGGTTCGGTCCAGACGATCATCCCGCTCGGCGAAGCCGGTGCGCTGCGTCTGACGACCGCGCTCTACTACACGCCGTCGGGCAAATCGATCCAGGGCACGGGCATCACCCCGGACATCAAGGTCGAACAGCCGCTGCCGCCGGAACTGCTCGGCAAGGTCGAGGCTCAAGGCGAGTCCGATCTGCGTGGCCACATCCAGGGCCAGAGCGAGACCGACGAAGGTTCGGGCTCGGTCGCCTATGTGCCGCCGGAACCGAAGGACGACCTGCAGCTCAACTACGCGCTCGACCTCTTGCGCGGCAAGAAGTCGGATCCGTCCTTCCCGGCCAGTCCGGAACAGGCTCAGCTGAAGAAATAAGCCTGAGACGATATTCAATCGAGAGCGCCGCGTGTTCGAAAGACCACGCGGCGTTCTGCATTTCAGCAGGACGCGCCCCGCCCAGGGCAGATGCACTGGTCAACGCTTCACAGCTAAATTATAGGGGTACAGGCGCTGCCGCGGGCACTGATTCTCAGGCCACCGGTGCGCTGAGAGAGGAACAGGCGAAGTGTCTCAGTGCCGCCTCGCTCGATAGCGCCACGCGTCCTGTCAGGTGCGCAAGGAGCGCTGCAGCATTTTGAATTGCTGCACGTTTTGTCCTTTGATCGACTGTGATCAAAGGCAGGCATGCAGAAGCGGCAACATCGCACAGACCGACCGAGGCTCCGTTTGGGAACTGATCTCAATGCCCCCCTGGGCCAGAACCGGCGGGTAAAGCCAGCGGCGAAGCGCAATCCCGGACGTCTGCTCGGGTTCTCTCTTCTCGGCCTTTGTATAGCGTCAGTGGTCGGACTGTCATTGTGGGGCAGCCTTGCGCCGGACGGGCTGAAGCGCGGCCAGACCGAAACGGCGATGACCGAAAGCGCCAAGGGCGACGGCGAGAAACCGTCGAAGGCGGCAAACAGCCAGTCGGGCGCCGGCGGAACGATGAAGCCGGGAACCGCCTACTCCGGCGCCGACGTCGAGCACACGCTCACCGACGACGGCTCCACCGTTACGACGTTTTCGCCGCGCAGCCGTGACGGCAAGGGCCCTGCTCTTATCAATGTCGGTCCGATCCGCGGCCAGGATCCGCGTATGGCCGCCATGCCCAATGACGACCTCCTGGAGGACAGCCCAGCCGGGCGTCTACCGATTATCGGTCCGGACGGGCTGCGCCCGATGGATCAATATGCACGCCCCTGGTCCGGCGCACGTGGCACCCGCATCGCGCTCATCGTCGGCGGCCTTGGCCTCAGCCAGACCGGAACGCAGAAGGCAATCCGCGACCTGCCAGGCGAAGTGACGCTGGGATTTGCCACAGCCGGAAACAGCCTGCAGCGCTGGATGCAGGAGGCGCGCCGAAGCGGCCACGAGCTCCTGCTACAGCTGCCGATGGAGCCGTTCGACTACCCGGCCAACGATCCCGGTCCCAATGCCTTGCGCATCGGCCTCGGTGAAAAGAAAAACCTTGCGGAATTGCATCGCAACCTCGCCGAAATCACCAACTACACCGGCGTCATGAATTATCTCGGCGGTCGTTTCCTGTCGGATGCCGATGCGCTGGAGCCGGTCATGCGCGATCTCGGCAAGCGCGGCCTGCTGTTTCTGGACGACGGTACGTCGGCGCAATCGCTCTCGGGTAAGCTCGCCGATGCCTTCGATGTGCCGCATGGTTTTGCCGACCTGACGCTCGACACCGAACTCAGCCGCGGTGCGATCCTGCGCAAGCTCGATGAGCTGGAGCGCATAGCGCGGCGCAACGGCACCGCCATCGGCGTCGCCTCCGCTTTCGACGAAAGCGTCAGCGCGATCGCCTCCTGGATCGGCGAAGCACAGGGACGCGGCATCGAGATCGTCGGCGTGTCCGCGCTCGTCAAGGATCCGCAACAGAACTAGCGTACACGCAACCCGATCGGAATGCATGGATATGGAAGGAAGAGGCAGCCGATGAGCAAGGACAAGAAACTGAAGGCGGAAGACCTGCCTTACCGCCCCTGCGTCGGCGTCATGGTGCTGAACCGCGCCGGCCTCGTCTGGGCCGGCCACCGGATCGCCGTCGGCAATTCCGAATATGACGGTTCGCCGCAGCAGTGGCAGATGCCGCAGGGTGGCATCGACAAGGGTGAAGACCCGCTGAAGGCGGCCTATCGCGAACTTTACGAGGAGACTGGAATGCGCTCGGTCTCGCTGCTGGCGGAAGCGCCGGGCTGGATCAATTACGACCTGCCGACGCATCTGATCGGCATTGGCCTCAAGGGCAAGTTTCGCGGCCAGACGCAGCGCTGGTATGCCTTCCGCTTCGAGGGCGACGAGAACGAAATCGCCATCAACCCGCCACCCGGCGGCCACGAACCGGAGTTCGACGCCTGGGACTGGAAGCCGATGCGTGACCTGCCGGAGATGATCGTGCCGTTCAAGCGCAAGGTCTACGAGGAAGTCGTCACGGCCTTCGCGCATCTCGCGCCGTAATCCAGCCCCCCGGATGAAGATACAAAAAGGCCGGCGATGTCGCCGGCCTTTCTTTGTGACATTTGCACCGAGCTTAGTCGGCTTCGGCCTCGTTGGCCGGGGCAGCGTTGAGCTGGCCGTATTTCTCTTCACCGATCTTGTCGAGCAACTCGAGCTGGGTTTCGAGGAAGTCGATATGGCCTTCTTCGTCGGCGAGCAGCTCTTCGAAGAGCTTCATGGAGACATAGTCTCCGGCGGCGTGACAGATGTCGCGCGATTTCTTGTAGGCGGTGCGAGCGTCGTATTCGCCGGCAAGGTCGGCCTTCAGCACTTCCTTGACGTTCTGGCCGATGCGCAGCGGTGCAACCGTCTGCAGGTTGGGGTGGCCTTCAAGGAAGATGATGCGCGCGACGAGCTTGTCGGCATGCTGCATCTCCTCGATGGATTCCGCGCGCTCCTTCTTGGCGAGAAGCGTGTAACCCCAGTCTTCGAGGAGGCGGTAATGCAACCAGTACTGGTTAACGGCACCGAGTTCGAGATAGAGCGCTTCGTTAAGCTGCTCGATGACCTTTTTGTCGCCTTTCAAGATCCGCCCTCCGGTTGTCTTCGTGGAATTGTCTAAGGCGGGTCATGAAATCAAATATCTCAGCGTCCGTCGAGTCGCGGTGCGCGTGATATTGCTCGGTGGTGCGAATGATGATGTCGACGACATTGGGGAAGCAGCCGCAGCAGCGACCGCGCTTTTCCATCGCGTGATAGACTTTCGCCGGCACGATCAGCTGCCAACAGTCGTCGTTGAGGAGACCGATGATCGTGTCCTCGATCTCTTTTTCCGTGATGAAATTGCAGCTGCAAACCAGCATGTCGTCTCGCCTGTCGTACGCAACGCCCTGTGTCAGCGCATAAAGCAAAACAGGACATTTAGTGTCAACTAAAAACTCCGCGAGCGGAAGTTGCAGGTTGATTAGAACGACTCTAATATTGACAAAAAGCTTCGTCTTTTCAGAATATTAGAGAAATATGAAGGACTATTCTTGCAGACCTAAGGTCGATCCTGCTGCAGGTCTCCTGCGACATTTTTACACACACCAAGGGTTCCTCCCATCAAACACTGCCAGGAAGAGCCCCCAACGGCAGTCTCGCCGAATGGTCCGGCAAACCGCTCCGGGCGTCGCGCAAGATGAACGGCTCATTTCACCGCAAGGCCCACCCGCGCCGCCCTTTGAGGCGGTGCGGGTGGGCCTCTGCCATCAATGGAAATTGCGTCCCTTCGGCATCACGTCCGCGACCTCGGCCGTCGCCTGCCGTGGCCTGCCATCGGATTCCCGGATTATCGGCAGGCGCAGATTGCCCTGCGCCTTCTTCTCGCGCGCGTCGCCGGTCGGTCTCAGCGCTTCGTCGGCGCGGTCGCTGCCCCCGAACCGCCGGGCTTCCTTGCGCAGCAGTCCCAGCATCGGCGTGATGTCCTCGATGTGTTCGGCGACCACATGGATGACGCTGCTTTCGCGCTGCAGCCGGCCGCGGATCTTGACGAGGCGTGCCCCCATGACCACCGGGCGATAGGTCGTAAACACTTTTGGCCAGACGATCGCATTGGCGACACCAGTCTCGTCCTCGATCGTCATGAAGATGACGCCCTTGGCCGAGCCCGGACGCTGGCGAACGAGCACCAGCCCGGCGACCGTTATCCGCCGCCCGACCGGAGCAGTCGCAAGCGTGCGGCTGGTGACGATGCCCTGCGCGGCAAGTGTGTCTCTGAGGAAGGAGACCGGATGCGCCTTCAGCGAGAAAGAGAGATAACGATAGTCGTTGATCACCTGCTCGCCCGCCAGCATCTCCGGCAGGATCATCGCGGGCTCCGGCCGCAACTCCTCTCTCGCAGCACCCTCGAAGAGCGGCAGCCGCTCGGCCGCACTCTTTTCATCCAGAGCCTTCACCGCCCAAAGCGCCTTGCGACGATCGAGCCCGATCGAGCGGAAGGCATCGGCATCGGCGAGCCGCTCGAGCGCTGAACGGGAGAGGCCGGAGCGTAACCAGAGATCACGAACCGACCCGTAACCGGCACCCCTATTGGCGACGAGTTTATCTTCAAGCTCCTTTTGGTTCAGCCCCTTGATCGAATTGAAACCGAGGCGCATCGCCTTCGTCGTCCTGATCACGTCCTCCATCTCGCGGTGGCGCGGCTCGATGGCGTTGCGATCCAGGCCACCCGCTTCGAGATCGGCATCCCAGACCGAATGATTGATGTCGACGGGCAGCACCCGGACCCCATGCTCCCGCGCGTCCCGCACCAATTGCCCGGGCGCGTAAAAACCCATCGGCTGTGAGTTCAGGAGCGCCGCGCAGAAGACATCGGGATAATAGGTTTTCAGCCAGCAGGAGACATAGACGAGCAGCGCGAAGGACGCCGCGTGGCTTTCCGGAAAGCCATATTCGCCAAAACCTTCGATCTGCTTGAAGCAACGCTCGGCGAAATCGCGCGGATAGTTGTTCTTGACCATGCCTTCGATCATCTTCTCGTGGAAGGTATGGATGGTGCCGGTGCGCTTGAAGGTCGCCATCGCCCGCCGCAACTGGTCGGCCTCACTGGGCGAAAAACCGGCGGCAGTGATGGCAATCTGCATCGCCTGCTCCTGGAACAGCGGCACGCCGAGCGTCCGTTCCAGAACGACCTCTAATTCAGGGCTCGGATATTCGATAGGTATCCCAAGAGCATGCTGCTCCCGCCGTTTCAGATAGGGATGCACCATGTTGCCCTGGATCGGCCCCGGCCGGACGATCGCCACCTCGATGACGAGATCATAGAATTTCCTGGGCTTCAGCCGCGGCAGCATGCTCATCTGCGCCCGGCTCTCGATCTGGAAGACGCCGATCGTATCGGCGCGGCAGATCATGTCGTAGACGGCCTTCTGATGATCCTTGAAGAGCTGGTGCAGGGTTCTCTTCTCACCGTAATGCCGGTCGAGCAGATCGAAGGCCCGGGCGATGCAGGTCAGCATGCCGAGCGCCAGCACGTCGATCTTCAGGATCTTCAGCGTGTCGAGGTCGTCCTTGTCCCACTCGATCATGAAGCGGTCGGGCATCGCCGTGTTCATGATCGGCACCACCTCGTCGAGCCGGTCGCGGGTCATGACGAAGCCGCCGACATGCTGGGAAAGATGGCGCGGGAAACTCATCAGCTCGCTGGCATAATCGAGCACCTTCACGGTCGTCGGGTCCTTCGTGTCGAGACCGGCGGCCTGCGCCTCGCGTTCTGAGAGATCGGCGACCGACCAGCCCCAGACCGAGCCGGCAAGCGCCGATTGTACGTCTTCTGAGAACCCGAAAGCCTTGGCGGTCTCGCGACCGGCGGAACGCGCCCGGTAGCTGATGACGGCGGCCGTCAGCCCCGCATGTTCCTTGCCATAGGTCTCATAAATATGCTGGATGACCCTCTCCCGCTTCTCGTGCTCGAAATCGACGTCGATATCCGGCGGCTCGTCCCGTTCGGTCGAGAGGAAGCGATCGAAAAGCAGGGTGGTCGAAAGCGGGTCGACTTCGGTAATCCTCAGGCAGTAACAGACGGTGGAATTCGCCGCCGAACCGCGGCCCTGGCACAGGATTTCGGCGCCACGCGCAAACTGCATGATGTTGCGCACCGTCAGGAAGTAGGGCTCGTAACGTTTGCCGGCGATCAGCTCGAGCTCATACTCGATCTGCGTCGAAACCTTCTCAGGAATCTCACCGGGATACCGCTCGCGCGCGCCCTCCATCGTCAGCCGCCGCAGCGTCTGCGTCGGTGTTTCGCCAGGAATGCTCTCATCCGGATATTGATATTCGAGATCCGACAGCGAGAACTTCAGACGCCCAAAGAAATGCCCGGTATTGGCGATCGCTTCCGGATAATCGCGGAAGATGCGCGCCATTTCGGCAGGCGTCTTCAGATGTCGTTCGGCATTGGCGTGCAACCGATAGCCGGCGGCAGCGATCGTCACATGCTCGCGGATGGCGGTGACGACATCGGCAAGCGGTCGCCGGTCAGCGGCATGAAACAGCGGACTGTTGGTGGCGACGAGCCTGACTGACGCATGGCGGGCAATGGTCGCAAGCCCGGCAAAGGCAAACTGGTCGAAGCCGTCATAACGCGGCACCAGCGCCAGATAGAGCCGGTTGGCGAAATGCGGTTTCAACCGCTTGAGGAAATCGGCAAGCAGGGTTGCCTCCGGCGCGCCGATCACCGGGCCGGGCAGCACGGCAAGCAAGAGATCCTCGCCCCATTCGATGAGATCGGTCTCGTAGAGCGTGCAGGTGCCTTTCTTGGCGCGCAGGTTTCCGGCACTCAGCATCCGGCAGAGATTGCCCCAGCCGCGGCGATTTAAGGGATAGGCGAGCACGTCAGGCAGGTCTTCGGCAAAGGAGAGCCGCGCGCCTGGCTGGAAGGCATATTTCTCCACCTTGGCCTGCGCATGCGCGCGCACCACGCCGGCGACGGTATTGCGATCGGCAATGCCGAGGCCGCCAATGCCGAGGCGGCTTGCCGCAACAACCATCTCGCCCGGATGGGAAGCGCCTTCGAGGAAGGAAAAGTTCGACCAGGCGCCGATCTCGAAATAGGGCACAGCGTTACTCATGCGAAGACTCCATGCATGAACCAGCGCGGCGGAGCGCTCGCGCCATAATGGCCCTCGCGGAACAGCCAGAACCGCCGACCGCTATCGTCTTCCACCCGGAAATAATCGCGCTCCAGCGCCGGCTCGCCATCGAGCCACCATTCGCCGGCAATCCGTTCCGGCCCTTCGGCCCGCGCGATGCGGTGCAGCGTGCGCCGCCAGCGAAAGCTTCTCGGCGGCCCCTCCGGCACCTCGGCGACCGCCTCCACCGGCTCGGGGCTTGGAAAGAGCCGTTGCGGCCGGGCCGCCGCGGCAAGCAGAGGCGCCGGAATGTTTGCGGCCGGCTCCCCGGCCTTGCTGATCAGCGCCATGTCCGCAAGCGGGCGGAAGGTCGCTGCCCGCTCCGGAACATGGCTTTCCGAGAGAGCCGGCACCATGAGGCTCTCCGCTCCGAAGCGCGCCATGACCCGATCGGCGAAGGCCGCAAGCGGGCGCTCGCGATCCGGCGTGCCGGAAAAATCCTCCTGCATCACCTCGTATTTTTCGCTCTTCGGCACCGAGAGCCTCAAGATTTCGAAGCCGAAGCCGGCATCGAGATCCTCATGCACCGCCTGCAGGCGCTCTCGGAAAAGACCGGCGACGCGCCGCGGCTCGTTGAGCGGCGAAGATGTGCCGGCGGCGATGCGGAAGACCGCGCCATCGACACGGAAGAGCAGCAGTTCGAACAGGCGTCCGCCCTCCCCGCGCTTTTCCAGTTCCGGCTTCAGCCGCAGCGCCAGTTCTTCCGTCAGGCCTAAAATATCGTCTTCGCCCTGAACCGGTTCGCCGAGACGGCGTTCGACCGAAAGGGCCGCGACGGGCAGCCGTGGCGACAGCGGTTCGTCCTCCCGCCCCAGCGCCTGATCGAGGCGCAGAAGCAGGGTTGCGCCGAACCGGCGGGCAAGCGGCGCGCGCGGCGCCTCGATGATGTCGCCGATCTGCTTGAGCCCGACCCGGCCAAGCGTTTCGATCATCTCCTGCGACAACCGCAGCGCCGCCATCGGCAACGGTGCCAGCGCCCGCGCCGCCTCGTCCTCGGCAAGGATATCGTCGGAGCCGAAACGCGCTACCGCCCAGGAGAGCCCGGCGGAAGAGGAGATCGCCGCCCGGGCCTCGACACCCAGATGAAAAAGGCGAGCGAGCAGATCGTCGAGCAGTGCCTTTTCCCCGCCGAGAAGATGGGCGCAGCCGGTGATGTCGAGAAAGAGACCGCTGTCACCATCGAGCGCGACGAGCGGCGTATAGCGGCTGCACCAGTCCGCAAGGCCCGCAAGCAGCGCCCGGTCGGCGACGGGATCGGCCGGCAACACGTCGATCTCGGGACACATGGCCCGAGCCTCGGCAACACCCTGACCGATATGAAACCCCTGCTTTTCGGCATAGCCGTCGAGCGCGACGAGACGCATCGCACTCTTCACCTTGTCGGCGAAGACGACGGGCGGATGCTCAGGACGCCCGCGGGAAAGCCACGAGTTCCCCCAGCGCTTGCGGGCGACCCGATCGGCCGGAAGATGCGGAAAGGCGAGCGACAGAATGCGCTGGTTCTGGATCTGCCGCAGCAGCGGCTGGTAGGGGCTCGACGGGGTAAAGGCGGCGGTCATGGGGGTTCCACTCCAGGAAGAAGCCGAGCGGCGCAGGAGCCCTGCTCTTCTCGGCAATGACGTGAAAGACGGGATGGCCGATGCTGCCGCGAAGCATCGATCCATCCGGTAGGGGGCGCTCGCGCGCCGGGGCCGGCTCGACGAGGAAGCGGAAGAAAGCGCTGCTGGCCTCCTCGTGTCCGGACTGGCGCAGAAGCAGAAGGGGGATGTGGCCCGCCCGTGAGCGGACATGCAGGCGCCGGCTTTCGCTAAGCGCCAGGGCTGCGGGATTGCCGCGAATTTCGAGGATCACGGCACAGAAGGTCGGGACGGAAAGCGCGGCTTCAGCGATCCAGAGCGCATCCTTCACCGTGCGAGGCAGGCTGAAGACGAGGCCGCGGACATCGAGGCCGAAAGCCTTGAGACCCAACCCGTAGGGCATGCCCGCTTCGTTGGAAGCCATCGCCTGGCTGATCCAGAGTACGGGCGCCACCGGCTCGCCCTTTTCCAGGCGCGCCTGCTGACAGAGCACGCTAAGTGCGGCAGCAAATCCGGCGGCAGCACCGGCATCACGCGTTTCGGCATTGCGGATTTCCGTCATGCCTTCGAGCGGCAGACCGCCTTCGAGAAGCGCGTCCAGATCCCGAACGCCAAGCGCAAGCGCCTTGCGCCCCGGCTCATCTTCCTCACGTTGACGGAAGCCGCCGGGATCGGCCGTCCTGGCGGCTCGCACGACGCCCGGAAGCCGACGGTTTTCGATCCTGGCTATGGTTTCTCGGAGCGAAAGCACCGTCTCCCGCTCCACGGCTTTGTCGGCCATGACGGTCAACTCCCATCAGAATGTTCATGTTATGTTCTATTAGATTCCAGAGCTTCCTAAATGAGTCAACAGCCAATTCTAAGAATTTATTCCTGCCCCTGTGCGCAGGGAATTCAACACTCGAAAAACACTGGCAAAATCGCTATATGGAGGGCAACAAGGAGTGCCTATGGCCCGCATTGACCAGACCGATGATTGGCGGGAACGCCACGCACCGACGCTCACCACCTTCGAACAGCTCGCGCTGGAAGCCTACAGCCATCTGCCGCAGGAGTTCCGCCAGCTGACGACCGACCTCATCATCGAAGTCGCCGACTTCCCGAGCGACGACGTCTTCGAGGATATGGCGCTGGAGACGCCCTTCGATCTGCTCGGCCTCTTCGAAGGCCGCGGCATCAGCGAGCGCTTCACCATGGAAACCGGCCAGTTCCCGAACCGGATCACGCTTTATCGCCGTCCGATCATCGACTATTGGGCGGAGAACGAGGAGACGCTGGGCGATATCATCACCCACGTGCTGATCCACGAGATCGGCCACCATTTCGGCCTCTCCGACGACGACATGGAACGGATCGAGGCAAGCGTCGAACACGTCGGCGGCTGACACTTCATTTGCCTATCATCCACGCGGTGAGGGCTGCCCCTCATCCGCGCGGTGAGGAAGCCCCTCATCCGCCTGCCGGCACCTTCTCCCCGCAGGCGGGGCGAAGGAAACCTGCGGCACCCGCTCGCATTCATACCCAATTCCAGAAGCGGGCTTCACGTGCCGACTATTCGCGATGACCAAGCGTCAGTCGCGTCCCCTCTCCCCGCCCGCAGGGAGAGGGTTAGGGTGAGGGCAGCCGCTGAAACAGCTAGGCCTACTGTTCCGACAGCTTGGTATCCGGGGTGTAATCCTTGCCCTCGACCTCTTTGACCACCGCCTGGCCGCACTGCATGTGCTGCGTATCCGCATTGAAGGCATAGGTGGGCGAGCCGTGCAGGCTCCAGCCCTGGTTCAGCGCCGCCGTCACCTTGTGGCAGAAAGAGGCGTCGTCAGGGCCGGTCAGGAAGCGGTAGAGTTTCAAGATCTTCTCTTTCGTTGTTCGATAAGGTCCGCCTTGGCGGCAAGCGTCACGGCCTGGTCGAGGTGCAACCGCTCGACCATACGCCCGTTGAGATTGATGACGCCCTTGCCGGCGTTTTCCGGAAGCGCAAAGGCGGCGATGATCGCGCGCGCCTCGTCGACGGCAACCTGCTCCACGCCGAAGCGCTCGTTCGCCGGGCCAATCTGGGTGGGATGGATCAGCATCTTGCCGTCATAGCCCATGTCGCGGCCCTGCCGGCATTCCTCGTCGAAGCCCGCCGCATCACGGAAATCGTTGAACACGGCGTCGATGACATCAAGGCCGCCGCCGCGCGCCGCCAGCAGGATCTGCATCAGCCAGGAAATCAGATAGGGGCGACCAGGGCGATCCGGCACGCCGGTCTCCTTGCGCAGGTCGTTGAGGCCGACGACGAAACAATCGAGCCTGCCGCTGAAGGTGCGGCCGGTCTCGGCGATTGCCGGCGCGTTGATCACCCCGCGCGGCGTTTCGATCATCGCCCAGAGACGCAACGTTTCCGGCGCGTCGTTCTCGTCGAGCCATTCGGCCGCCGCCTGAATATCCGCCGGGCTTTCGACCTTCGGCAGGAGAATGGAATCGGGATTGGCCGCTAGCACTGCGGCGAGATCGTGATGACCGAAATCGGAGCCGATCGCATTGATGCGGATGACGATTTCGCAGTCCGGCCGGTTCGCCGTCAGATACTGCACCAGAGCCTCACGCGCTTCCACCTTGCGCTCGGGCGCAACCGCATCCTCGAGATCGAAGATCGCGGCATCGGTTGCGAGTTCAGCGACCTTGGCAAGCGCGCGGACATTGTCGGCCGGCACCGAGAGCACCGAGCGGCGCAGACGCACGGGGTGATGTTCGATCGATTTGTTCATGTTTCAGTTGTGCCTGCCTTTGCCGCGTTCCGCAAGACGAGGCGAACCGCCGCACCCCTTTCGCAAAGCGCGCCCCTTGCAAGTCAGGGCACGAGCCCCCACATCGCCCTCAGAAAGGTGACGATTATGCAAAGCATTCGCTCTGTTCTCTTTACGGCCGCAGCCCTGAGCATCACGTTCGCGGCATTTGTCCTGACCGCCTCGCTGGCGCTGGCACTTGCCGGCATCGCCGCCGTCGTCGTGGTCGGCAGCGCCATTGCCACACGGCTGAATTTCAGGCCAGCCCGCGCCACGGCGCGTCCGGCTGCCGCAGGCCCCGCCCATGGCCACGGCCAGCGCGAGATGCGCATCTGGAACGACGGTCGCGGTACGATCATCGACCTCTGATCCCCAGGCGCCGGGACCGATCCCCGGGCGTCGGAATCGATCCCCAGCGGTCATCCGCAATCGGGCCGATCAATAATCGGCTCGAATCCTGTTGGCGCCCTTCAAAAACCGTCATTCAGCAGGCTGCAATTTTTTTCGATCCCATGTCGGATCGGACATTCCATCTTCGTCCTTGAGACAGGCCAGCACGGTCCTGGCTCTTCGAAACAGGATGGAGAACGACATGGATACCCAGACGCAGCAAACTGAAACGAAGCAGCCGGCACCGGTCCTGAACGGCCTTCTGCCCTATCTTCAGGTCGATGGCGCCGCCAAGGCGTCGGAATTCTACCAGCGCGCCTTCGGTGGTGAAGAAGTGGGCCGGCACCCGCTCGACGAGCAGGGCCGGACGATGCACATCCATCTCTACATCAATGGCAGTTCGCTGATGCTGGCGGATGCCTATCCGGAATACGGCCACCCGCTGGAAAAACCCCAGGCCTTCACCCTGACGCTGACCGTCGACGACATCGATGCCTGGTGGGACCGTGCCGTTGCCGCCGGCGCCGAAGTGGTGATGCCGATCGAGGTGATGTTCTGGGGCGATCGCTACGGCCAGCTTCGCGACCCCTTTGGTGTTCTCTGGGCCATGAACAGCCCGGTGAAGGCAGGCTAAGGCCTTCCAGACAATCGAAAACCGCGCGAAGCTTTCGCCGGGCGGGCATTTTCACCCGCTCGGCGACGCGCGTTTGGACAGATTTTCCTTCATTTCGGCGCAAAACTGCTCTAAACGCTAGCGCAACATTCTTCTGAAATCGAAGGCCTGAAGTTATGGAAAAATTCGTCAAGCTCACCGGTGTTGCAGCCCCCCTCCCCGTCGTCAATATCGACACGGACATGATCATTCCGAAGGATTACCTGAAGACGATCAAGCGCACCGGCCTCGGCACGGGCCTCTTTGCCGAAGCCCGCTACAACGAGGACGGCTCGGTCAATCCGGACTTCGTGCTCAACAAGCCCGCCTACCAGAACGCCAAGATTCTCGTTGCCGGCGACAACTTCGGCTGCGGCTCCTCGCGCGAGCATGCTCCGTGGGCGCTGCTCGACTTCGGCATCCGCTGCGTGATCTCCACGTCCTTTGCCGACATCTTCTACAACAACTGTTTCAAGAACGGCATCCTGCCGATCGTCGTCAGCCAGGCTGACCTCGACAAGCTGATGGACGATGCCTCGCGCGGCTCCAACGCTATCCTCTCGGTCGACCTGGAGTCCCAGGAAATCACCGGTCCGGACGGTGGCTCGGTCAAGTTCGAGGTTGATGCGTTCAAGCGTCACTGCCTGCTGAACGGCCTCGACGACATCGGCCTTACGCTCGAAAAGGCGACCGCCATCGACAGCTTCGAAAAGTCGGTCGGCGCCTCGCGCCCCTGGGCCTAAGAGAAACATGGCGCGCAAGCTCATCTCCTCGGGTTCGCCCTTCGAAAAGACGGCAGGCTATTCGCGTGCCGTCGCGATGGGCGACTGGTGCTTCGTCTCCGGCACGACCGGCTATGACTACGCCACCATGACCATGCCCGAGACGGTGGAGGAGCAGGCGCGCAATTGCCTGAAGACGATCGAGGGCGCGCTGAAGGAAGCGGGCTTCTCGATGAAGGACGTTGTCCGCAATCATTACTACGTCACCGATGCCAGCTTCGCCGACCGGGTGTTCCCGATCTTCGGCGAAGTTTTTGGCGAGATCCGCCCGGCCGCAACCATGATTGTCTGCGACCTGATCCGCCCGGAAATGCTGATCGAGATCGAGGTCACTGCCCTTCGCGGCTGAAGACTTCTCGCCCAACCCCTCCTCAAATCGATTCCGATTTCGGCCAAGATGCGGTAGTCCATGGACTTCGCAGACGAGATGCTGAAACGGAAGACGCACATGCAATTCGAGGGCACCGCCGACTATATCGCCGACAAAGACCTGATGATCGCCGTCAACGCCGCGATCCGGCTGGAGCGGCCGCTGCTGGTCAAGGGCGAGCCCGGCACCGGCAAGACCGAGCTTGCCCGCCAGATTGCCGCAGCCCTTGGCCTCGAATTGATCGAATGGAGCGTCAAGTCGACGACCAAGGCGCAGCAGGGCCTCTACGAATACGACGCTGTCTCCCGCCTGCGCGACAGCCAGCTCGGCGACGAGCGCGTCAACGAAGTCCGAAACTATATCCGCAAGGGCAAGCTCTGGCAGGCCTTCGAGGCGGACCGCCGCGTGGTGCTTTTGATCGACGAGATCGACAAGGCCGATATCGAGTTTCCGAACGACCTGCTGCAGGAGCTCGACCGCATGGAATTCCATGTCTACGAGACCGGCGAGATGATCGGCGCCCGCCACCGGCCGATCGTCATCATCACCTCCAACAACGAGAAGGAACTGCCGGACGCCTTCCTGCGCCGCTGCTTCTTCCACTATATCCGCTTCCCGGACGCAGACACGCTCGCCCGCATCGTCGAGGTGCACTATCCCGGCATCCGCAAGACGCTGCTTTCAGCAGCGCTTGCCGCCTTCTACGACATACGCCAGGTGCCGGGCCTGAAGAAGAAGCCGTCGACATCAGAAGCGCTCGACTGGATCCGCCTGCTCGTCGCCGACGAAGTCGATCCGGCTGATCTGAGAGCCGATCCCAAGACCATGCTGCCGAAGCTGCACGGCGCGCTCCTCAAGAACGAACAGGACGTGCACCTCTTCGAGCGCCTCGCCTTCATGGCGCGCCGCGATCAATGACGCCCGACGCCCACAAGGTACTGATCTACGCCACCTGGCGAGAGCAGCTGCTGGTGTTCGACGAACCGGACTTTCCAGAGATCGAGCTGCAGGTACCCGGCGGTACGATGGAGCCGGGCGAAAGCCCGGAGACATCGGCCATACGAGAGTTTGTCGAGGAAACCGGGCTGACGCCGCCGGAGGCACTCACCCATCTCGTCACACAGGACTACCGCTACCCGAAGGACGGCAGGACGATCTGCCATCGGCGACACTACTTTCACGTCGCTCTCGCCGGCGAGCAGCGCCAGACTTGGGTGCATCAGGAAACGACGCCCTATGGCGGCGGTGAACCGATCCGCTTCCGGTTCTTCTGGCTCGGCCTCGACGAGGCTGACCGCCGGCTCGGTTATGGCATGCGGGACGCCTTGGATTTTCTGCGAATCCAGCGGATTGGCCCCTCACCCTAACCCTCTCCCCGCAGGCGGGGAGAGGGGACGCGACTTGGCGCAAGGTCACCTCAAGACGCTGCCGCCCGACGTGTGTGCTGTGAGCTGTTAGGTGGTATACGCCAACTGGGAAACGATCGGGCGCCGCAAGGCCCCTTCTCCCCTCCTGCGGGGAGAAGGTCGCGGCAGCGGGATGAGGGGCGGCCGGCCAAAGCACCCGAATCGTTTTTCTTGACCCCTGCATCCCACTCGCGCTATCAAATTCTCCGTGGTGATTTGGCCGGCCGGCTTGCAGCCACGTTAAACAAGTCGCTAAAGGGCCGAGGAAAGTTGGATTTCCGAGGACCGGTCGCGATCAATCGCCGCCGGTTTTTTTGTATTGATCGAGTGGAAGCCCATGCCCATCAAGATTCCCGATACGCTGCCCGCTTTCGAAACCCTCGTACATGAGGGTGTGCGGGTGATGACCGAGACTGTGGCGATCCGACAGGACATCCGCCCGCTCCAGATCGGGCTCCTGAACCTCATGCCGAACAAGATCAAGACCGAGATCCAGATGGCACGCCTGATCGGCGCCTCGCCGCTGCAGGTGGAATTGTCGCTGGTGCGCATCGGCGCCCACCGGGCGAAGAACACCTCGGAAGATCACCTGCTTTCGTTCTACGAAACCTGGGACGAGGTGAAGGGGCGCAAGTTCGACGGCTTCATCATCACCGGCGCGCCGGTCGAGACGCTCGAATACGAAGACGTCACCTATTGGGACGAATTGAAGCGTATCCTCGACTGGACGGAGACCAACGTCCATTCGACCCTCAACGTTTGCTGGGGCGCGATGGCGGCGATCTACCATTTCCACGACGTGCCGAAATATCCGCTGAACGAGAAGGCCTTCGGCGTCTACCGCCACCAGAACCTCAACCGCTCCTCGGTCTATCTCAACGGCTTCTCCGACGATTTCGCCGTCCCCGTCTCGCGCTGGACCGAGGTCCGCCGCGCCGACATCGACAAGGTGCCGAGCCTCGAAATCCTGATGGAATCGAAGGAGATGGGCGTCTGCCTCGTACACGAGAAGAAGGGCAACCGGCTCTACATGTTCAACCACGTGGAGTATGATTCGACCTCGCTGTCGGACGAATACTTCCGCGACGTGGATGCGGGCGTGCCGATCAAGATGCCGCACGACTATTTCCCGCATAACGATTCGACTCTGCCGCCGCAGAACCGCTGGCGCAGCCATGCGCATCTGTTCTTCGGCAACTGGATCAACGAGATGTACCAGACGACGCCCTATGATCTCGCGGAGATCGGCACCGGAAAACGCTGAGGTCAGATGTTCATCCCCTTCTTCCTCGAACTGAAGGCAGCGAAGGTCCCGGTCACGCTCCGGGAATTCCTGTCGCTGATCGAGGGGATGGAGGCGGGTATCGCCACCTTCGACGTCGAAGCCTTCTACTACCTAGCCCGCGCGGCGCTGGTAAAGGACGAACGCCATATCGACCGGTTCGACCGGGTGTTCCAGCACTGCTTTTCCGGCCTTGAAGCCGTCAACCCGATAGAAGCGGGTGAAGAGGCTGTCATCCCCGAGGACTGGCTGCGCAGGCTCGCGGAAAAACATCTGACCGAGGAAGAGAAGCGCCTGATCGAATCGCTTGGCGGTTTCGACAAGCTGATGGAAACCCTACGCCAGCGGCTGCGCGAACAGCAGGGCCGGCATCAGGGCGGCTCGAAATGGATCGGCACCGCCGGCACCTCGCCCTTCGGCGCCTATGGCTACAATCCCGAGGGCGTCAGGATCGGCCAGGACCAGTCGCGCCACCGCCGCGCCGTCAAGGTCTGGGACCGGCGTGAGTTTAGGGATTATGACGACACGGTCGAACTCGGTACCCGCAACATCAAGGTCGCACTGAAAAGGCTCCGGCGCTGGGTGCGCCAGGGTGCCGCCGACGAACTCGACCTCTCCGGCACGATCCGCGCCACCGCCGAACACGGCTACCTCGACGTGGTGACGAGGCCGGAGCGCCGCAATGCGGTAAAGCTTCTGATGTTCTTCGACATCGGCGGCTCGATGGACGATCATATCCGCATCGTCGAGGAGTTGTTTTCAGCGGCTCGCAGCGAGTTCCGCCACATGGAGCATTTCTACTTCCACAATTGCGTCTATGAGGGCCTGTGGAAGGACAATCGCCGCCGCCGTGTCGACATTACCCGTACGACGGAAGTGCTGCGCACCTATGGCGGCGACTATCGCGCCATCTTCGTCGGCGACGCCTCGATGAGCCCCTATGAGATCAGCCACCCCGGCGGCTCGGTCGAGCACTGGAACGACGAGGCCGGCGCCCTCTGGCTCTCACGTCTGACAGCACATTTTCCGCGCTCCATCTGGCTCAATCCCGTGCCCGAACAGCACTGGGGCTATACCCAGTCGATCACGATGGTGAAGAGCCTGTTCGAGGGACGCATGTTCCCCTTGACGCTCGCCGGCCTGCAGGAGGCCACCAAGCAGCTGTCGCGCTGACATGACTGCCGAGAGGTCGCTGTAGCACCTTGAATAGCTGGATGTTTTTGCTCTCAGGCCGGAGACGGCGCCAGGCCGCATTTAGTATGATTTTCCGGTTGCCGTGCCCTTGGAAATGACGCAGGTTGCTGCGATCGCACCGCTGCATGTTTCCTGGATCCTAACCGAGCCAAGGACAAAACATGCAGCAATTCTGAAGTGTACAGCGACCTTTGCGCGTCTGGGGAGACGCGCGGCGCTGTAGTGGGAGCCAGCGGTGAATATGCATCAGAACACGGAAATCTTCGGCCACCTGCCATCCGGCGAGCCGGTCCATCGTGTGGTGCTCTCCGGAGGCGGGCTCACCGCCCATGTGCTCACCTGGGGGTCGGTGATCCAGGATCTCCGCCTGGAAGGCCATGAGCCGCCGCTGGTGCTCGGTTTCACCGATCTCGAAAGCTACCTCGCCCACTCGCCCTATCTCGGCGCCACGCCCGGGCGCTGCGCAAACCGCATCGGAAACGGACGCTTCACGCTCGATGGCGAGACCTACCAGCTCGAATTGAACGAGAAGGGCGTCACGCACCTGCACGGCGGCAGCGACAACATCGGTAAGCGCAACTGGACGATCACCCGACAGACGCCCGACAGCGTCACGCTCGCAATTACCGACCCGGACGGCCGGGCCGGCTATCCCGGCAATTGCAAGGTCACCTGCACCTACGCGCTGAAGCCCGATGGCGTCTTGAGTGTCGTCTACGAGAGCAGTACGGACCGGGCGACGCTCGCCAATGTCTGCCAGCACAGCTACTTCAATCTGGACGGCGGCGCCGACGCGCTCGGCCACGACATCATGATCGCCGCCGATCATTACCTGCCGACCACCGAACGCCAGGTGCCGACGGGCGAGATCCGCGCGGTCGAGGGCACCGCCTTCGATCTCAGGGAAATGACGCCGCTTCGCCGCCAGACCGAAGGTGATCGCATCGCCTACGACCACAATTTCTGCCTTTCGAGCGAACCCATGGCGAAGCACTCGGTGGCGTTTGCCCGCAGCATCAATTCTGGCGTGACGCTCGAAGTGCTCACGACGGAACCGGGCGTGCAGCTCTATACTGGCGCCAAGCTCGACATCCCCGTCCCCGGCCTCGAGGGACGCCGTTACGGCCCCTTCGCCGGTTTCTGCCTGGAAACCCAGATCTGGCCGGATGCGGCCAACCACGCCGGCTTCCCGAGCGCAGTGCTGCGCCCCGGCGAGATCCGCCGGCAGGAAACGGACTACGTGTTCATGAAGAGCTGAGCGCGCTCGCGCGCACGTGCTGACAATCTGCAATGAATGAAAGGCGGGGAAGCGGCCGAAAGGACTGCCTCCCCAAAATACCGGCGTTGTGTTCGGCAGAGCGCCCGTATTCGCACGGCACAGTGTCCGGTCGCGAAGCGCTGGTCGCCTGACGGCAAATGCCGTTCATTTCGAAAACAACTGTGAAATGAAGTGGTTGGGAGAAATTGGAGCGGGTGAGGCGATTCGAACGCCCGACCCCAACCTTGGCAAGGTTGTGCTCTACCCCTGAGCTACACCCGCTCATAATCCAAGGTCCGGGGGTAGTCGGTGGACCGTGGCGTCGGCGCTGTCTTGCGGCGACGGGCGGTATATGGCCTAAGCGATTTTGGAATGCAACAGGGAAATGACGAGAAATCGAATATTTTTTTGGAGCCCCTTCGCAAAGCCCGGAAATGCCGCGTTTTCGGCTAGGCTCGCCGCCTGTGAGATTGCGCCGTGACGGGCTTCTCCCCTAAAGCAGATGCGAAACGAGTGCCCAAGGGATGAGAATCATGAGTGAATCACAGCCGAAGACCGCCGAAGACCTCTTCCGCTTTCTCGATCAGCTCGGGATCGACCATAAAACCAAGAACCACGAGCCGGTGTTCACCGTCGCCGAATCGGTGGCGCTTCGTGACGAGATGCCCGGTGGCCATACGAAAAACCTTTTCGTGAAGGACAAGAAGGACAACTACTTCCTGCTCACCGTCGAAGAGCACGCGACGGTGGACCTCAAGACCATCCACCAGGTGATCGGCGCGGCAAGCAAGGTTTCCTTCGGCAAACCGGAGAAGCTGATGGAATATCTCGGCGTCATTCCGGGTGCGGTGACCGCGTTCGGCGCGATCAACGACACTAAGGGCAACGTCAAGGTCATCCTCGACGAGGCGCTGATGACGTTCGATATCGTCAACTGCCACCCGCTCTCCAACGACGCGACGACCGCGATCGCAACGAAGGATCTGCTGCGCTTCATGGAAGCGACCGGACACGAACCGCTTGTCTTGAAAGTCACGGCCTGACATACGATCTTTGGCGCGAATGCAGTAAGCTGGCAGACGAGCCGGCGAGGAGAGAAGAATGACGGGCAGCGACAATCCCTATGCAGGGTCTTTCGGCACTCAGATGACGGCCTCGGCCTCCTTCGGCCAGCCGGCGCCGGCGGCCGCGTCGGGCGGCGACCTGATCAAGGAAACCACCACTGCCAACTTCACCAAGGACGTGCTCGAAGCCTCCAGGCAGCAGCCGGTTCTCGTCGATTTCTGGGCGCCCTGGTGCGGCCCCTGCAAGCAGCTGACCCCCGTGATCGAAAAGGTGGTCACGGAAGCCGCAGGCCGCGTCAAGCTCGTCAAGATGAACATCGACGATCATCCCTCGATCGCCGGTCAGCTCGGCATCCAGTCGATCCCCGCCGTCATCGCCTTTGTCGGCGGTCGCCCGGTCGATGGTTTCATGGGCGCCGTACCGGAAAGCCAGATCAAGCAATTCATCGAAAAGATCGCCGGCCCCGCCGTCGACGACAGCAAGGCAGAGATCGAGGCGGTTCTCGTGGATGCCAAGGCGCTCATCGATGCCGGCGACGCCCAGAACGCCGCAGGCCTCTATGGCGCCGTGCTGCAGGCCGATCCCGAAAACGTCGTGGCGATCGCCGGCATGATCGATTGCATGATCACGCTCGGCCAGGTCGCGGAAGCCCGCGAAGCGCTCTCCGGCCTGCCGGAAGACCTTGCCAAGGACGCAGGCATTGCGGCGATCGGCAAGAAGCTCGACCAGATCGAGGAAGCCCGCAAGCTCGGCGATCCCAACGAGTTCGAACGGCGTCTCGCCGCAAATCCCGATGATCACGAGGCGCGCGTGCTGCTCGCCAAGATTCGCAATGTCGAAGGCGACCGGATGGCTGCCGCCGATCACCTGCTGACGATCATGAAGCGCGACCGGGCCTTCGACGACGACGGCGCCCGCCGCGAGCTTCTGTCCTTCTTCGAGGTCTGGGGGCCGAAGGATCCGGCAACGATCGCCGCACGGCGCAAACTCTCGTCGATCCTGTTCTCCTGACCCGTCAGGCATTTTTTTGAGGAGGGGCGCTGTTTGCGCCCCTTTTTCGTGAGTACGGCTGATCACGATCCACATTCACCCATGAAGATCGGCGTACTCGTCCCTTGAGATTTTCATGGAACGCACCATCTTCTGGTCTGGTTGACTACGCTTCCTTGGCGGGGCAAAGCGGACATCTGCAGGGTCTATCGGAAAATGCACGTCGGAAATGCACGCTATCTCGGTCCGAAGGACTTGCCGGAGATCATTCCGGTGTTTCCGCTGACCGGTGCCTTGCTGCTTCCCGGTGCACAGCTGCCGCTCAATATCTTCGAGCCGCGCTACCTTGCCATGCTCGATGACGCGCTTTCCGGCAACCGCCTGATCGGCATCGTGCAGCCATCCTTCTGTGAGGGCCGCAACGAGACCGCTACGGGTCCGATGCAGGCGCTCTGCGAGGTCGGCTGCATCGGCCGCATAACCTCTTTCGCCGAAACCGGTGACGGCCGCTACATCACCTCGCTCACAGGCGTCTGTCGCTACCGGCTGTTTTCGGAGGTCGGCGGCACCCGCGGCTATCGTCGCTTCCGCATCGGCCCCTTCGCGGCCGATCTCGAAAACCGCGACGACGAGACCCTCGTGGACAGGGCAGCGCTTCTCGCCGCCTTCAAGGCCTATCTCGAGGCCAACAAGCTGAAGGCCGATTGGGAGAGCGTGGAGCGTGCGAGCAACCGCACTTTGGTCAATTCCATGGCGATGATGTCGCCCTATGGGCCCGCGGAGAAACAGGCGCTGCTCGAAGCACCCGACCTCAAGACCCGCGCCGAAACCCTGATCGCCATCACCGAGATCGTGCTCGCGCGCGACTTCGGCGATATGGACAGCATCCTGCAGTGAGCGCCGGATAATGGATATCAACGCCAGCAAGGTCGATCCGAAACTGCTCGAACTGCTCGTCTGCCCGCTGACCAAGGGTCGCCTCAGCTACCACGCCGAAGCCAACGAACTCGTCTCCGAAAAGGCCCGCCTCGCCTATCCGATCCGCGACGGCGTGCCGATCATGCTGGTCTCTGAAGCGCGCAAGATCGAGGATTGAGGCCACGGCGGCTGGTTTCCCCTGGAATTCTCGACTGCCCCTCATCCGGCTTCTCCCGCAGGCGGGGCGAAGGAAGCCCGTGGCCCCTCCAGGATAACCACTTCAACCAGCCCAAACGCAGGCTTCGATTCCAACGCAAGCGCCTCGCTGTGAGGCAAGCTTGGCCGCGTCCGGGGAGAGGGCTAGGGTGAGAGGCAGTCCCCAACCGCAAAAACCTCAGATCGGCTGACCAGACAGCAGCCTCGGATCGGCGTCACCGGCTACGCCTGCGGCCTGGCGAATGAAGAAGCTCTTGAGTGACGGCAACCGGTCGACGATACCGAGGCCGAAATCGCGGGCGATCCTGACCGGGGTGACGTCGTTGGAAAACAGCCGGTTGAGCACATCGGTCGTCACCCCCATGCGGAACGTGTCGAAACGCCGCCAGCTCTGGTAGCGCTCGAGGACCGCGAGCGAGCCGATGTCGAGACCGAGACGGTCGGCCTCGACGATGGTTTCGGCAAGCGCTGCCACGTCCTTGAAGCCGAGATTGAGCCCCTGCCCCGAGATCGGATGAATGCCGTGGGCCGCATCGCCCGCGAGCGCAAAGCGCGGCTTGACGAAATCGCGGGCAAGCGTGAGGCCGAGCGGAAAGGCCCGCCGCCCACCAACCACCTTCAGGTGGCCGAGCTTGTGGCCGAAGCGGCGCTCCAGCTCTTCCTCGAACAGGAATTCGTCGCCCTTGACCAGCCGCTCGGCGTCCTCCGTGCGCTCGGTCCAGACCAGCGACGAGCGATTGTTCTTGAGCGGCAGGGTCGCGAACGGACCGGCCGGCAGGAAATGCTCCTCCGCCGTGCCCTCATGCGGCCGCTCGTGCTCGACCGTCGTGACGATGCCGGACTGGCCATAGTCGAACTCGACGGTCTTGATGCCCGCGGCATCACGCAGCTTTGACCGCACGCCGTCACAGGCGACGAGCAGGCGCGCTTCCAGCTCCTCGCCGCCGGCGAGCGTGACCGCAACGGCGTGGTCGCCACTCCTGAAGGTTTCGACCATCGTCGACTGGCGATTGTCGACGCCGAGTTCCTCGCAGGCTCCCCGCAGCGCGCCAACCATCGCGGTGTTCGGCACCATATGGGCGAAGGGTCGGCCATCGCCACCATCGCCATCAAAGGTCAGGAAAACAGGACGAACCGGATCGGCCGCCTTCGAATCGGTAATCACCATGCGACGGATCGGCTCGGCCTCCGGCGCGATCTGATCCCAGACGCCGAGCACTTCGAGCATGCGTTCGGCAGCTGACGCCACCGCCGAGGCGCGCTGGTCCTTCTTCCACGCGCCTTCCGGCGCGCCGTCGATCACCATCACGCTGAGATGCGGCGCCGCCTTCTTCAGCGAAACGGCGAGCGAAAGGCCGACATAGCCGCCACCGGCAATCAAGACATCGAGCATCGGCTTTCTCCCGTCGCACTTGAGCATCGTTTTATGTCTATATAGATCAATGCCATCGACGTTCCTACCATCGGAGACTGCCGAAATGTCGCGCCCCACTGAGACCGCCACGCCCATGGATGCGCTGCTTGCCATTCTCGACCTCGAGAAGCTGGAGGAAAACCTGTTCCGCGGCTTGAGCCCGCAGGTCGGCTGGCAGCGCGTGTTCGGCGGCCAGGTGATCGGCCAGGCGCTGGTGGCGGCCCAGCGGACCGTCGACGCGGACCGCTTTGTCCATTCGCTGCATGCCTACTTCATGCGGCCAGGCGACCCGTCCGTGCCGATCATCTACGAAGTCGACCGTATCCGTGACGGCTCGAGCTTCGCCACCCGCCGCGTCGTCGCCATCCAGCACGGCAAGGCGATCTTCTCGATGTCCGCCTCGTTCCAGTACGACGAGGACGGTTTCGACCACCAGATCGAGATGCCGAAGCTTCCGCTGCCCGAGACCTTGCCGGGCGAGCAGGAGCTGAAGGAGAAATTCCTCGTGCATGCGCCGGAAGCGATCCGCCGCTACTGGGAGCGGCCGCGTCCGATCGAGATTCGCCCCGCCTCGCTGCACCACTATTTCACCCGCGACGACGGCAAACCGATCCAGGACGTCTGGGTCAAGGCGGTCGGCACAGTGCCACAGGAACGCCATATCCAGGCAGCCATCCTTGCCTACCTCTCCGATATGACCCTGCTCGACACCTCGCTCTACGCGCACGGCACTTCGGTCTTCGATCGGAACCTGCAGGTCGCGAGCCTCGATCACGCCATGTGGTTCCATCGGCCCTGCAAGATGGACGACTGGCTGCTCTATACCCAGGACAGTCCGAGTGCACACGGTGCCCGCGGGATGACCAGAGGCAGCCTTTTTACGCGTTCCGGCGTACTGATCGCCTCCGTCGCCCAGGAGGGTCTGATCCGGAAAAAGGCATCTGAATAGGAAATAAGCAGAAGCTTCATTCTGCCTATTTTTTAATCTTCTAAAGTGCCGATTTTTTGATGCGCCGCAGCATTCGTGTTGCGGCTTTCTTTTTTTCTGTTTTTTTTCATCAACTTAAGACGAGCGTCAGAATCTGGCACGCCCCTTGAATGTCATGGTTCGGTTGCACGGCGCTCTGGCGCTCCGCAGCAAGGAGAGACGGCCTCCGCCGGAGGCGAACAAGGATGAAACCAGATGAAAATTGTGATGGCCATTATCAAGCCGTTCAAGCTCGATGAGGTTCGCGAAGCCCTCACTGCTGTCGGCTTCCAGGGCCTGACCGTGACCGAAGTCAAAGGCTACGGCCGCCAGAAGGGACATACCGAAATCTACCGCGGCACCGAATATGCCGTGAGCTTCCTGCCGAAACTGAAGGTCGAGATCGCCGTCCCCTCAGAGCTCGTCGAAAAGGCCGTGGAAGCCATCGCTGCAGCCGCCAAGACCGGCCAGATCGGCGACGGCAAGATCTTCGTCTACGCCATTGACCATGCCGTGCGCATCCGCACCGGCGAAACCGATTCAGAAGCGTTGTAAATCACGCCGTTCAGGGAGCACTACTCGATGTCATCCAGCAAACTTACCACCTCTCTTGGACGCCTCGGCGCGCTCAGCGCCGCCTTGCTTGCGCCGGCCTTAGCCTTCGCACAGGAAGCAGCGCCGGCCGCAGCCGCCGCAGCACCGGTCCCGGACAAGGCGGATACCGCCTTCATGTTCTTCTCCACGCTTCTCGTCTTCTTCATGCTCATTCCCGGCCTCGCACTCTTCTACGGTGGCCTTGTCCGCGCCAAGAACATGCTCTCGGTCCTGATGCAGTGCACCGTGATCGGCGCGGCAATGATGATCGTCTGGGTCGTCTACGGCTACTCCTTCGCCTTCGGCGGTTCGACCAGCCCCTATTTCGGCGGCTTCGCCAAGATGTTCCTCGCCGGCGTCACCGGCGAGAGCACGTCGGCGACCTTCTCGGAAGGCGTCGTCATTCCGGAATACATCTTCATGCTGTTCCAGATGACCTTCGCCGCACTGACGCCGGCCCTGATCGTCGGCGCCTTCGCCGAGCGCATCAAGTTCTCGGCCGCGGTCCTCTTCGCGATCCTCTGGGCCACGTTCGTTTACTTCCCGATCGCCCACATGGTCTGGGACGGCAACGGCCTGCTCTTCGGCATGGGCGCGCTCGACTTCGCCGGCGGCACCGTCGTTCATATCAATGCCGGCGTCGCGGGCCTCATCGGCGCGATCATGGTCGGCAAGCGCACCGGTTACGGTCGTGACATGATGGCACCGCATTCCATGACGCTGACGCTGGTCGGTGCTGCCATGCTCTGGTTCGGCTGGTTCGGCTTCAATGCCGGCTCGAACCTCGAAGCCTCGGGCGGCGCGGTTCTCGCAACCGTCAACACCTTCCTCGCAACGGCAGCCGCCATCCTCTCCTGGTCGGTCGTCGAAACCATCACGCGTGGCAAGGCTTCGATGCTGGGTGCAGCCTCGGGCATGATCGCCGGCCTCGTCGCCATCACGCCGGCCGCCGGCATTGCCGGCCCGATGGGCGCGATCGTCATGGGCGTGCTCGTCTCGCCGCTCTGCTACTTCTTCGTCTCGGTCGTGAAGAACAAGTTCCACTATGACGACACGGCGGACGTCTTCGGCGTCCACGGCGTCGGCGGCTTCTTCGGTGCGCTTGCCACCGGCATCTTCGCCTCCTCGTCGCTCGGCGGCACCGGCTATGCCGACGGCGTCACCATGGGCGGCCAGTTCGTCACGCAGCTCACCGCCGTTGCCATCACCATCGTCTGGTGCGGCGTCGTCTCGGTGATCCTCTACAAGGTGGTGGACTCGATCGTCGGCCTGCGCGTCTCCGTCGAAGCCGAACGCGAAGGTCTCGACCTCTCGTCCCACGGCGAAGCCGCCTACCACAGCTAAGCGGTTCGCGGCGCCGCAGCTGGCGCCGCTCACAGTCCCGTCGCGATCCGTCTGATGCGGATCGCCTTTGGCCCGGATCGAAAGCTCCGGGCCTTTTTCATGCCGATCTTGCGGACACCCACCGCTATTTTAGCGGCAACTACGCATGGTTAATGTCGCATTAACCGTACTCCGCTTAGGTTGATTCCATGGCACGCAATGTGCCTTAGAGATCGAGACGGGCAGCAGGCAATATGAGCAGAAGCAATCCGGCAACGCTTGACAGCCGTTCCAACCGGTTCGTGCTAACCACCTTCGTTTGGCGGCAGATCGCGTCGCTGGCGGGCTTTGCGCTGTTTGGCGCATTAGCGCTGGCTGTCGCGGCGCTATCGACATGGAACGTCGCCGACCCGAGCTTCTCCTACGCGACATCGGAAGCGCCGACCAACGTGCTGGGTTACCCGGGCGCGGCCTTTGCCGATATCTTCATGCAATTCTTCGGCCTTGCCAGCGTCGTCGCCCTTTTGCCGGCCGTTGCCTGGGCGCTGGTGCTGATCAGTGGCAAGCGCTTCGACAAGGTCTTCAAGCGCCTTGGCGTCTGGTTCATCGGCTCCGTGCTTGCCGGTGCGGCGCTGAGCTGCGTCCCTGCTCCCATCACCTGGCCGCTGCCCAACGGTCTCGGCGGCGTCTTCGGCGACATGATTCTCCGCTTCCCGGCGCTCTTCACCGGCGCCTTCCCGACCGGCACGTTCGCAACCGTACTCGCCTGTATCTTCGCCGCGCCGGCGGCCTGGTGCCTGATCTACAGCGCCGGCCTCATCGGCGTCAGTGACGAGGAGGAAGAGGACGAGGTCGTCGAACCGACACCGAGCAAGGCGCGCACGGTTCGCGACGAACTGGACGAAGACGACAGCGAAGGCCCCTTCACCCTGCTGATGGGCTCCTTCGCCCATATGCGCTACACCATGCACGCACGCGTTCGTCGCATTTTCGGCATGAGCGGCACGCGCAGTTCGCCCAAGCGCCAGTATGACGAGCCCTACGACTTCAACAATGACGAGTTCGGCACGCTGAACGAGCCGGTCCGGCCGAAGCCGATGGTCGCCGGGGACCGCATCGAACCCTCGCTCGATCGCTCGGAACGCCGCATTGTCACGCCGCCGCCGATCATGGCCGATGACGAAGACGACGACCTGCCCTTCGATATCGACGAGCGTCGCCCCGCCGGCATCCTGCCCGACGACGAGGACGACGATCCGGCATCCGACTGGGCGCCGCGCGCAGCACCGCCGAAGCAGGGTCTGCCGAAGTCTGGCTCGCGCGTGGCAACGCCTGCTCCCCGTCCAAAGAGCGGCCAGCGGATCGAGCGTGAAGCCCAGCGCTCCTTCGTAGAGGACGACGGCGACTTCACGCTGCCGCCCATGCATTTCCTTGCCGAGCCGAAGAATGTCGGCCGCGACGCTTCGCTTTCGCCCGACGCACTCGAACAGAATGCCCGCATGCTCGAAGGCGTGCTCGAGGATTTCGGCGTCAAGGGCGAGATCATCCATGTGCGCCCCGGCCCGGTCGTGACCCTCTACGAGCTGGAACCGGCGCCCGGCATCAAATCATCCCGCGTCATCGGCCTGGCCGATGACATCGCCCGCTCGATGAGCGCGATCGCCGCCCGCGTCGCCGTCGTTCCCGGCCGCAACGCTATCGGCATCGAACTGCCGAACCAGCGGCGCGAAACCGTCTACTTGCGCGAACTCATCGGCTCGCGTGATTTCGAGACCTCCAAGGCCCGTCTTGCCATGGCGCTTGGCAAGACCATCGGTGGCGAACCCGTCGTCGCCGATCTCGCCAAGATGCCGCACCTGCTCGTCGCCGGCACCACCGGCTCGGGCAAGTCGGTGGCGATCAACACCATGATCCTGTCGCTGCTCTATCGGTTGAGCCCGGATCAGTGCCGCCTGATCATGATCGACCCGAAGATGCTCGAACTCTCCGTCTATGACGGCATCCCGCACCTGCTTTCGCCCGTCGTGACCGACCCCAAGAAGGCAGTCGTGGCGCTCAAATGGACCGTCCGCGAGATGGAAGAGCGCTATAAGAAGATGTCGAAGATCGGTGTGCGCAACATCGACGGCTTCAACAGCCGCGTCGAGCAGGCGCTTGCCAAGGGCGAGCAGATCACCCGCACGGTGCAGACCGGCTTCGACCGCCAGACCGGCGAAGCCATGTACGAGACGGAAGAATTCGATCTGTCGCCGATGCCCTATATCGTCGTCATCATCGACGAAATGGCCGACCTGATGATGGTCGCCGGCAAGGACATCGAAGGCGCCGTGCAGCGCCTCGCGCAGATGGCGCGCGCCGCCGGCATCCACGTCATCATGGCGACGCAGCGCCCTTCGGTCGACGTCATCACCGGCACGATCAAGGCCAACTTCCCGACGCGCATCTCGTTCCAGGTGACCTCCAAGATCGACAGCCGCACGATCCTCGGCGAACAGGGCGCCGAACAGCTGCTCGGCATGGGTGACATGCTCTACATGGCCGGTGGCGGCCGCATCCAGCGCGTCCACGGCCCCTTCGTCTCCGACACCGAGGTCGAGGAAGTCGTCGCCTATCTGAAGACCCAGGGCGTGCCGCAGTATCTCGACGCCATCACCGAGGATGACGACGAGGACGGCGATGGCGGTGGGCCGGCCGGCACGTCGAACCTCTCCGATTCCGACGATCCCTATGATCAGGCGGTCGCAATCGTCCTGCGCGACGGCAAGGCTTCCACTTCCTACGTGCAGCGCCGGCTCGGGATAGGCTACAATCGTGCCGCATCGCTGATCGAGCGCATGGAGCAGGAAGGCATTATCGGCCCGGCGAACCATGCCGGAAAACGCGAGATCCTGGTCCCGACCGAAGCGGAAATCACCGGCCGGTAAAGCAGTTCGCGGCAGAAGTGCCGCGCGGTTCTGCGTCCGCAATCACGCAGATGAGAGACACGGCCAGCAAGATATGGCCATGCGCCCCGCCGAAGGGGCCGAACCGGTAACGGTCATGTGAGAGCATGAGCCAAAAAGCTCGAAAAAGGCGCCTTGAAGGCGCCGCACTTGCGCTCCAGATGATCCGTAAATGAAGGAGACTGAGATGACAGAGACGAAGAACGGCGAGCGCAGCCATCCGGTAGTTTCGCGCCGCCTTTTCATGTGCGGGCTTGCGGCGCTTGCCGGCATCGGCGGCACCGGTCTCGACCTCACCCAGGCCTTCGCGCAGGCGCCGAGCGCTGCCCAGAAGATCGCCGATCACTTCTCCTCGGTGAAGACCATGGCCGGCGAATTCGTACAGTTCGGCCCGCGCGGCGAACAGACCGGCGGCAAGTTCTACATCCGCCGCCCCGGCCGCATCCGCTTCAACTACGAGGCCCCCTCGCCGATGCGCGTGATTGCCGATGGCAAGTCGGTGGTCATCGGCAACATGAAGCTCAAGACCTGGGACATCTATCCGCTGTCGAAGACGCCGCTCAACCTGCTGCTCAGCGAGAAGATCGACCTGACCGGCAAGATGGTGCGCGGCGTCAAGGAAGAGTCCGACCTCATCACCATCGTGCTTGGCGACCGTTCGATCTTCGGCGATTCGACGATCACCATGATGTTCGACCCGAAGACCTACGATCTGCGCCAGTGGACGATCACCGACGCGCAGAAGAAGGATACCTCGGTCATGATCTTCAATGTCCAGACCGGCATGGCTCTGGACGACAAGGTCTTCCAGATCCCCTATGACGAGGTCCGCAACAAGAAGGGCGGCTGAGCGAGTTCTCAGGCTCTGGCATTGTGGACATAAGGCCGCCAATGGCGGCCTTTTTCATGCATTCCTTGTCCCGGTGCGCCGGACCTGCTTAAAGCTCAGGTCAACATCCATCCTCAGCCGGCCTTCCCCTCGCGAGCGTCCGGCCCAGCCGATCAGGGAATGACGTATGGCCCTTTCCGTCGCCACTTGGAACATCAACTCCGTTCGCCTGCGCATGCCGCTGGTCGAGCATCTCCTGAAGACCTGGCAGCCCGATATCCTCTGCCTGCAGGAAACCAAGTGCCCGAACGACCAGTTCCCGTCCAAGCCGCTGAAAGCGCTTGGTTACAATCATATCGAGATGCATGGTCAGAAGGGCTATCACGGCGTGGCGACGATCTCGCGCCTGCCGCTGCATGAGCTCAGCGACCGCCGCGACTATTGCGGCGTCGGCGACGCCCGCCACCTCTCCGTCGTCTTCGAAGCCGGTGGCAAGAAGATCCGGCTGCACAATTTCTACGTCCCGGCGGGCGGCGACGAGCCGGACCGCACCGTCAACCCGAAGTTCGGCCACAAGCTCGATTTCGTCGAAGAGATGAAGCTGCTGCACGCCGAAGCCGAGGCCGGCATTTCCTCTATCCTCGTCGGCGACCTCAACATCGCGCCGCTGGAGGACGACGTCTGGTCGCACAAGCAACTTCTGAAGATCGTCAGCCATACGCCGATCGAAACAGAGGGGCTGAACACGGTCATGAACGGCGGTGGCTGGGTCGATCTGATGCGCCAGCACACGCCGACCCCGACCAAGCTCTACACCTGGTGGAGCTACCGGGCGAAGGATTGGGAAGCCGCGGACCGTGGCCGCCGCCTCGACCATATCTGGTCCTCCGCCGATCTGGCGCCGGCGCTCACGAATGTCGACATCCTGCGTGAAGCCCGCGGCTGGGAACGCCCCTCCGACCACGTGCCCGTCATCGCGCATTTTGATATCTAACGCTTTTTTCTGAGCGGCGGCACGCGCCTTTAATGCTCGCCGCTCCATCAAAAAAACATGACTAAAAGAATCATATTTTTCTTGATGCGCATTTCCAAACGGACTATCCCTCTTGTCAGGCGGCGGGGACACCGCCTCCGGCAGCCGCCGGGCTGCCATTTTCACTGATATTCGGGTGCTCTGCTCTGGCTGTTGCCGGAGGGCTTTCGTGCGCCCGCAAGAGGGCCAGACATGCCAAAAACCCTGCCGATCGACTTCATGCGGACATCGCGCCGCACACTCTCCGCGACCACTGTCCTGGCCGTAAGCGCTGCCGCCGCGTTCCTTTCGCCGGCGGCCTATGCGCAATCGGCCGAAAGCCGGAAGACGACGCGGCTGGAAAAGATCGAGGTAACGGCGGGCAAGGCAGCCGCGACGATCGCGGAGGACAACGAGACGATCGTGCCGACGCGCAACGTCTCGGCACTCAAAACCGACACACCGCTGATCGAAACGCCCCGCTCCGTATCGGTCGTCACGCGCAAGGAGCTCGAAGAGCGCGGCGTGCAGGACATGATCCAGGCGACACGCTATGCCGCCGGCGTCACGACCGGCGCCTTCGGCTTCGATCCGCGCTTCGACCAGATCTACATCCGTGGCTTCGAGACGACGACGACCGGCGACTTCCGTGACGGCCTGCGCCAGCCCTACATGAACTACGGCACCTTCCCGACCGAGGTCTACGGCCTCGAGCGGATAGAGATCCTCAAGGGTCCAGTCTCCGCCATGTATGGTGCTGCCGGCGTTGGCGGCATCGTCAACCGCATCTCCAAGATGCCTGAGGAGGACACACACCGCGAGGTCGAGCTGCAATATGGTACGATCGGCCGCGCTCAGGCCGCCTTCGACATCGGCGGGCCGGCAACGGCCGAGGGCGACGTCCTCTATCGCATCGTCGGACTTCTGCGAAACGGTGAGACCAGATACGACGTTGCCGACGACCGCTACCTGCTGCAACCCTCCTTCACCTGGAAGCCGGACGAGGGTACGTCGCTGACCGTGTACGGCCTCGGCCAGAAGGGCGAGAGCGACGCCAGCCCGCGTGTGCTCGAACATGACGGCCGGCTGCTGCGCTACAGCGACCCGGACTACGACTACCAGAGGGTTCGGCAGGTTCAGGCAGGGTACAAATTCGAGCACGAGTTCGACAACGGCCTGACCTTCCGACAGCACGGGCGCGTCAGCGATCTCGACCTGAAGGCCCGTTACCTGCAGTTCGGGACGGAGGTCACGCCCGGCGTATTTGACCGCTCGCCCGTTGCCATCAAGGACGACCAGCGCGCCTACCAGATCGACAATCAGCTCCAGGCGACCTTTGACACCGGCGCGGTCTCGCACACGCTGCTGACCGGCCTCGATTACACCTGGATCACCTCCGACTTCGGCCTCGGTTTCGGCGGCGTCGACCCGGCCTATCGCTTCGATCTCAACAATCCCACCTTCGGCGTCGGCGGCGCGACGCCAGCGCTTACCAGCTTCAGCGGGCGGGATCTCAGGCAGACGGGTATCTATGTCCAGGACCAGCTGGAGGTCGGCAACTGGCGCGCCGTCGGCGGCCTTCGCTACGACTGGGTCGACCAGTCCAACATCGACAAGAACACCGGTGCCGTCGATCGCAAGGACGATGGCGAACTCACCGGACAGGCGGGCCTGCTCTACCTCTTCGACAACGGCATCGCGCCCTATGCCAGTTACAGCACCTCCTTCGTACCGCGCACCGAACTTTCGGCCGACGGCCGCGTGCTCGACCCGACGACCGGTGAACAGATCGAACTGGGCGTGAAGTACCAGCCGGAAGGCGAAGCCTATTCGCTGACTGCGGCCTATTACCGGATCGTCGAAAGCGGCGCGCCGCAATATGTGTCCGACCCGTCCCTTCCCGTCGGCTACTACTACAAATCGGCCGGCGAAGTGACGACCAACGGTTTCGAGGTGGAAGGACGCCGGGAGTTCGACAACGGGCTCAGCTTCATCGCCGCTTACAACTACAACGACGCCGAAATCACCGGAAACGTCGACCCGTCGCTGATTGGCAACGTGCCGTCAACAAAGCCGCGCCATGTCGCTTCGCTCTGGGTGAACTATCTGCTGCCGGACGACACGCAGCTTGCGGGCTTGAGCCTCGGCGGCGGAGTGCGTCTGGCATCAAGCTCCTACACATCCGATGCCAACACGACAAAGAACGGCGGCGCCGTCTATTTCGACGCCTCGATCGCCTACGGCTTCGGCGTCAAGAACCCCGACCTCGACGGCCTGTCGCTCGCCGTCAGCGTCACCAATCTCGGCGACCGCCGCGAAGAGGTCTGCACCGATGGCTATTGCTATTTCGGCCAGGGCCGCACGGTGCTCGGCTCGCTGAAATACCGGTGGTAACGACCAGAAGCCGCTACTCGGCTCAGGCGAAACGGCCGGCGAGCGCGCCGGCCCGGCGGATCATCGCCTGCAGGTTCTCGCGGATGCGCGCTTCGACGAGCTCCGCCACTTCCGGGTACTCTTCCAGCATGCGGCGGAAGAGCGGCCGGTTGATGCGGATGACCTCGCTGTCCTCCTCGGCGGTCGCCGTGAACTTGCGTTCGACCATCGAGATCAGCGCCAGTTCCGACAGCAGCGCCCCGCGGCCGACCGTCGAGACCGTCGTCTCGGAACCATCGACGCCAGCCTTCGACAAGGACAGGCTGCCGCTCGCAATCGCATAGGCGCAATCGGCGGGCGCCCCTTCGCGAAACAGCTCCTGCCCCTTGAATATGCGGCGCCGCTCCGCGCCGAAGGCGATCAGCCGCAGCTTGTCCTCGCTGATATCGGCAAACAGCGGCACGTTGGAGAGAAGCACGATATCGTCGTTGAGCGCCAAGCGGCTAACCTCCCGAAATCACCACGCTGCCGGCCGGAGAGCCGGTGACAGGAAACGAAGCATAGGCATGGTTTTGCACCATGCACACTCCAGCTACGGAACGATCTTGTAGCCGCCGTTCTCTGTCACCAAAATCTCGGCATTGGAAGGGTCCCGCTCGATTTTCTGGCGGAGGCGATAGACATGGGTTTCCAGCGTGTGGGTTGTCACGCCGGAATTGTAGCCCCAGACCTCTTCCAGGAGCACGTCGCGCGTCACCACTTTCTGGTCGGCGCGGTAGAGGTAGCGGATAATCGCCGCTTCCTTCTCGGTGAGCCGGATCTTCTGGCCGTTTTCCAGCGTCAGCAGCTTCTGGCTGGGCTTGAACGTATAGGGCCCGACGCTGAAGGTCGCGTCCTCGCTCTGCTCGTGCTGGCGCAGCTGTGCGCGGATACGGGCAAGCAGCACGGCGAAGCGGAACGGCTTCGTCACGTAGTCGTTGGCGCCGGCCTCGAGGCCGAGGATCGTGTCCGAATCGGTATCGTGGCCGGTCAGCATGATGATCGGCGCCTTGAAGCCGCCCTTGCGCAGGAGCTTCACCGCCTCGCGGCCATCCATGTCGGGCAGGCCGACATCCATGATCAGCAGGTCCACCTGCTGCGCCCGTGCGGTCTGGATACCCTTGCCGGCGGTGGCTTCCTGGATGAGATCGAATTCTTCGTAGAGCGAGAGCTGCTCGACCAGTGTCTCGCGCAGGTCATTGTCGTCATCGACAAGAAGAATGGTGCGGGTCGCCATGGGACAATTCCTGTTTGCTTCCGTTTTCAAACTAGCTCAAATGCCTGTGTTGGCAAGCGAACCAGCATTGGTAAGTCGTTATAGCTGCAACCGTGCTTATGGTGCCCCCCAATTCACGGGCAAAGCAAAAATCCGTGAGAATGATGCGCAAGAAAACGTCGGGAAAAGGACCGGCCAGATCCATCATCGTCCGCGCGGTGCCGCGCGATCGACGGCGGGCGCTGGCCTGCTTCGACGGCCGCATCGAGCAGGCGGCGATCGGGGCAAAGCGGCATCACCAGCCTGAAGCGTGAGGGCGACGGCGCGACGCCGCGTGCGGCAATGATGCTGATCGGTGGCTATGTCCGGCACGACCGCCTTTCCCTGCCGCCGGCGCCGCTGCCGACGCGCAAGACCCGCAAGGACATGCTCTGGTGCGACGCTTCGGGCCACGCCCAATACAATCGTCCGGTCATGGCACCCTTCACGCCGAGCCATGAGGAGATGATGCGCGAGGACGGGCTTTACGATATCTGCCTAGTGATGGACTGGAACCTCCGTTCCCGGAGGAGAAACGCCAGCTCGGCGATCTTCTTCCACCTGATCCGGCCGGGTTATGAGCCGACACAGGGCTGTGTGTCGGTTAGCCTGCCGGCCATGCGTCGGCCGATGCCTCATATGCGCCGCGGCACCGTCGTGCAGGTTCTCTGACGTCAGCGGACTGCGGTGCAGCTCAGCGAAGCGAGCGTGGTGTCACGAAGCGCGTGAGTTTCGCCCCGCCGGGGATCAGCTCCCGCCATCCCGGGGCTTCGAATTCGAGCACGGCAAGGGCGGCGGTCGGAAACTTGTCCGCCATCCGCATGCGCAAGTCCGCATCGCCGGAACCGACCAGCTGCAGCGCCAGATCTTCCATGCCCGGATTGTGACCGACGATGAGCAGGGTCCTGACGGCCGGATCGGTCGCGCGCAAGACGCTGAGGATCTGGGGGGCACCCACCTCGTAGATCGCCCGGGTATTCTCGACCGCAACCTCGGACGGCAGGGTGGCTGCCACCAATTGCCAGGTTTCTTGCGCACGCTTGGCGGTCGAGACGAGTGCCAGATCGGGCACGAGCTTATGGCCGGCCATGTGCTTTCCCATCAGCGGCGCAGCCTTGCGGCCGCGTTCGCCGAGCGGGCGATTGATGTCGGCGACGCCGTCCGGCCAGGCGGACTTGGCATGGCGCAACAGCAGCAGGCGATAGCTTTGCACAGGTACGTCGTCGCTCATCCCATCGTCCTCCCAAACATGCATCGGCTGGCACAGCTTAGCGCATTTTCAAGCATGCGCGGGCAGCAACCACGCCAAATAAAAAAGGCCGCCCCGAAGGGCGGCCATTTACGCCGGAAAGCTCAAATCCGGCTTATTTCCATTCGCGGATGTCGACGAAGTGACCCGCGACCGCAGCGGCTGCCGCCATTGCCGGCGAGACCAGATGCGTACGGCCCTTGAAGCCCTGACGGCCCTCGAAGTTGCGGTTCGACGTGGACGCGCAGCGCTCGCCCGGCTTCAGCCGGTCGTCATTCATCGCCAGGCACATGGAGCAGCCCGGCTCGCGCCAGTCGAAACCGGCTTCCTTGAAGATCTTGTCGAGGCCTTCGGCCTCGGCCTGTTCCTTCACGAGGCCCGAGCCCGGAACGATCATGGCCGAAACCGTCGAGGCGACCTTGCGGCCTTCGACGACCTCAGCCACAGCCCGCAGGTCCTCGATGCGGCCGTTGGTGCAGGAGCCGATGAAGACGCGGTCGACGGCGATGTCGGTGATCTTCGTGCCCGGCTTCAGACCCATATAGTCGAGCGCGCGCCACTTGGAGGCCCGCTTGTTCTCTTCCTGGATCTCGTCCGGGTTGGGAACGATGCCCTGAACCGAAATGACGTCTTCGGGAGAGGAACCCCAGGAAACGATCGGCGGCAGGTTGGCAGCGTCGAGCACGACGACGCGATCGTAATGGGCGCCTTCGTCCGTCTGCAGTGTCTTCCAGTAGTCGAGCGCCATGTCCCAGGCCTTGCCCTTCGGAGCGCGCGGCTTGTCCTTGATATAGGCAAACGTCGTCTCGTCCGGCGCGATCAGGCCGGCGCGGGCGCCACCTTCGATCGTCATGTTGCAGATGGTCATGCGGCCTTCCATCGACAGCGAACGGATCGCTTCGCCGGCAAACTCGATGACGTGCCCGGTACCGCCGGCCGTGCCGATCTCGCCGATGATGGCGAGGATGATGTCCTTGGCGGTGACGCCTGATGGCAGCTGGCCGTCGACGCGCACCAGCATGTTCTTCGCCTTCTTCTGGATCAGCGTCTGGGTGGCGAGCACGTGCTCGACCTCGGACGTGCCGATACCATGCGCCAGCGAACCGAAGGCGCCGTGCGTCGAGGTGTGGCTGTCGCCGCAGACGATGGTCATGCCCGGCAGGGTGAAGCCCTGCTCTGGGCCGACGATGTGCACGATGCCCTGACGCTTGTCGTTCTCGGAGTAGTATTCGACGCCGAAATCGGCGGCGTTCTTGGCGAGCGCCTCTACCTGAATGCGGCTTTCCTCGTTCTTGATGCCGAGGTGACGATCGGCCGAAGTCGGGACGTTGTGGTCGACGACGGCGAGCGTCTTTTCAGGCGCGCGGACCTGGCGGCCAGCCATGCGCAGGCCCTCGAAGGCCTGTGGGCTCGTCACTTCGTGAACGAGGTGACGATCGATGTAGAGAAGACAGGTGCCATCGTCCTGGCTGTTGACCAGATGGTCGTCCCAGATCTTGTCATAGAGAGTACGCGGTGCGCTCATGGCGGTATATCCATCGAGTTTTCAAAAAGGTAGGGAAAGCCGGCGGCAAGGCAACCGGAAACGCTGATCAAGGGATCAGGATAGGCGGCTTGTAAGCGCCCCGTGAACGCGCGCAAAGAAGCGTGCCGGCAGGCGTTTGTGATCCTGCAGCACGACGATTTTCTGTTCGCGACATCCGAATTTGGATTCCATGAGCGCGTTCATATCAATTTTTTGACAGGTCGGCAATTGGCGTGATCGCGCTCAACGCTGCTCCGCGCGCCTCAGCCGCCGCTCCAGGCCTCGCAATGCCAGAGACAGGCCGATGGTCAACACCAGATAGACATAGGCGACGATCGAGTAGGTCTCGAAGAAGCGAAAGGAACCGGAAGCATAGACCTTGCCCATCTGCGTGATGTCGGCGACGCCGAGCACCGAGACAAGCGATGAGTCCTTGACCATGGCGACGAAGTCGTTGCCGAGCGGCGGCAGGATCACACGGATCGCCTGCGGAAAAATGACGAGACGGAAGCGCTGGTAGCGCGTGAGCCCAAGCGCCTTGGCAGCCTCAACCTGTCCCTTGTCGACCGAGAGGATGCCGGCCCGAAACACCTCGGCGATGAAGGCGGAGTAGCCGATCATCAGGGCGATGATCGCGCGCCACATCAGCGAAATGTCTCGCACGACGACAGGCTCCATCCAGCCGGCTGCGATCAGCGGCGCGCAGATGAAATTGGCAGCGACGACGAGCGCCGGCGCACCGACGAAGGCAATATAGAACAGAAGCACGAGGATCGGCACGCCACGGATGATTTCCGTGTAGAAGCGCGCGATCTGCCGGAGCGCCGAATGCTCGGAAAGCGCCATCAGCGCGATGCCAAGGCCCAGCGTTGTTGCCAGTACGAAGCCCATGAGGGTCACGAAGACGGTGACGCCGAGCCCCTTGAAGACCACGGTGAAGACTTCGGAGAAGATGTCGTTGCTGACGATCACGGCGGCAAGAGCCACCGCGATCACAAGAAGGGCGACCAACCACCAGGGATAGTCGCCCTTACCGGACATATCAGGAGATTGCGGAGCGGCCATAGCCTCGGATCAGCCGCCCATCTTGTATTCGAGGAACCACTTCTTATCGAGGGCGTCGAATGTGCCGTCTGCCTTCAGCGCCTTGATCGCGGCGTTGACCGGAGCGACGAGGTCCGAGCCCTTCGGGAAGATGAAGCCGAAATCCTCGGTACCGAGCGGGCCGCCGACGACCTTGAGCTTGCCCTCGGACGAATCGACATAGCCCTTGGCAGCGACGCTGTCGGTCAGCACCACGTCGACGTCGCCGGCCTTCAGCGCCTGGACGGTTGCGCCGAAAGTCTCGAACAGCTTGATGCGCGGGTTCTGCTCGTTGCCGTCAAGCATTTCGTAGACGGCGGTGTAGAACGGCGAGGTGCCCGGCTGGGCACCGACGAGACCGTCGGCAAAGGCGCCGAAGCTCTTTCCGTCGTTGAAGCGGTTTTCGTCGCTGCGCACCAGCATGAACTGCTGCGAACGCATGTAGGGGTCGGAGAAGTCGACCTTCTCCTTGCGATCGTCCTTGATGGTGATGCCGGTCATCCCAATCTGGTACTGGCCGTCATGCACCGCCTGGATCATCGCGTCCCAGCTAGTGTTCTGATATTCGACCTTGAAATTCAACCGCTTGGCGATTTCGTTCATGGCGTCGTATTCCCAGCCCTTGGCTTCGCCGGACTTCGGATCGACAAACTGCAGCGGCGGGTAGGCGTTCTCGGTGACGACGACAACCGTCTTGCCTCCCAGGTCGGGCAGGTCGCTGGCAAGCGCCGGCGCAGAAAATGCGAAAGGAACGGCAAGTGCAGCTGCGATGCCCGCAAGCACGTGGCGACGGATTGTCATTGGAGGGCTCCCGAAAATTGTGGCAGCGGAAAATGTCACAAATTCCATCGGAAAGACAAGCGGATAGTACCAAAAAAGAAAGGCGGCCGAGGCCGCCTTTCCAACAATCCCAGAGGATTGAAAACTTATTCTGCTGCGGCTTCCGCTGCTGCCTTTGCTTCGGCGGCTTCGGCTGCTGCCTTTTCGGCGGCGAGCGCCTGAGCTGCTGCAACCTTTTCAGCCTCGATGCGTGCCTTTTCCTCGGCAATCGCCTGACGCTCGGCTTCGTTCAGCTTGCGGGCGCGCGTGCCGGTGTTCTCGACGATACGAGCCGACTTGCCGCGACGATCGCGCAGGTAGTAGAGCTTGGCGCGACGGACCTTACCGCGGCGAACCACTTCGACGCTCTCGACGAGCGGAGAGTAAACCGGGAATACGCGCTCGACGCCTTCGCCGTAGGAGATCTTGCGAACGGTGAAGCTTTCGTTGATGCCGCCGCCCGAACGAGCGATGCAGACGCCTTCATAGGCCTGAACGCGGGTACGGTTGCCTTCGACAACGCGGACGTTGACGCGCAGGGTGTCGCCGGCGGAAAATTCCGGGAGCGTGCGCTTGGCGGCGATCTTGGCGGCCTGTTCGGCTTCCAGCTGCTGGATGATGTTCATCGGTCTAACCTTTCAAGTTCTTCTGAAACAGCCAGAGCGCTCACGGTGAACCTGTCGGGCTTTGCCTTCAGGTCTTGCTGGAAACCAACAGGAGCGGGTACGCCATTCTTTGTTTTGGTCGACGGGCATAGAACCCGAACCGGGGCGGCACTTACACCAATCTGCCCTGCTTGTCATCCCCGGAAGGCATATTTTCTCGGTGATCCGCATCAGCGGCAGCGATTCCATCAGAAAATCGGCATAGACGATCCATTCGATTGTCCGATGGCGCGGACTTGCGGTCGCCACCGCCACCGGCTATCCCGAGCATGGTGGTCCGGGGAATACCATGCATATCTTCGAAGTGCTCATGCTTTTTGCGGCCGGCTTCCTGTCCGGCGTCGTCAATGCCATCGCCGGCGGCGGAACGTTCCTGACGTTCGGGGCGATGACGCTTGGCGGCCTCTCGCCGATCGTTGCCAACGCGACCTCGTCGATCATCCAGTTCCCGGGCTACATCACCTCCGCGCTCGCCTATGCCAAGGAAATCCGGGCCGACAAGCGCTATGCGATCCTGCTCGGCGCGATCTCGGCCCTCGGCGGCCTTGCCGGTGCGCTGCTGCTCGTCTCGCTCTCCAACGCCTCCTTCCGTGCGCTGGTCCCTTGGCTGCTGCTTGCGGCAACGGCGATCTTCGCTGCCGGGCCGTTGCTCAAGCCCAAGGCGCGCGTTGACGAGCATGCGATCAATCCGGCCGGCATCTGCGCCCAGTTCGTCACCTCCATCTATGGCGGTTTCTTCGGCGCCGGCATGGGCATCATGATGCTGGCGGTGCTGGGGCTTGCGACCGGCGGTGGCTATCACCGGCTGAACGCGCTCAAGAACTTCATTTCGATCGTGATTGCCGCGATCGCCATCGTCGTCTTCGCCGCCGGCGGCGTCGTCTCCTGGCTGCATGCGGCCATCATGGTGCCGGGCGCAGCCCTTGGCGGCTACTCCGGGGTCTGGGCGGCCCGGCGCGTGCCGCAGGCGGTCATCCGCGCGCTCGTCGTCGCCGTCGGCTTGCTGCTTGCCGCCTATTATTTCTTCACGGGCTGATCGAGAAGATCGGGCCTGCGCTCGGCGGTGAGGCGCCGCGCCTCCGCTTCGCGCCACTTGGCAATGGCGCCGTGATTGCCCGAGGTCAGCACCGGCGGGATTTCGCGGCCTTCAAACACTTGCGGCCGGGTATAGTGCGGATGCTCGAGCAGGCCGCCCTCGAAGCTCTCATGCACGCCCGAAAGCTCGTTACCCATGACGCCCGGCAGGATACGCACCACGGCATCGAGCAGCGTCAGCGCGGCCGGCTCGCCGCCGGAGAGAATGTAGTCGCCGATGGAAACCTCTTCGAGGCCACGGGCATCGATCACCCGCTGATCGACGCCTTCAAAACGTCCGCAGACGATGACGACGCCGGGTCCGGCAGCAAGTTCGCGCACCCGCTCTTGTGTCAGCGGTCGGCCGCGCGGGCTCATCAGCAGCCGAGGACGATCGTCAGCCGCGGAGACTTGATCGATCGCCCGGGCAAGCACGTCGGGCTTCAGCACCATACCGGCGCCGCCGCCGGCCGGCGTGTCGTCGACGGTGCGGTGCTTGTCTTCGGCGAAATCGCGGATCTGCACCGGCTCGATCGACCATTGGCCACGCTCCAGCGCCTTACCGGAAAGCGAGGCGCCGAGATGACCCGGAAACATTTCGGGATAAAGCGTCAGAACAGTCGCGCGAAAAGTCATTGCCGCACCGCTCACTTACGCTTTGCGGAAAACGGATTGCCCGAATCCTGATCCTTGTCCTCGGAAAGACCTGCCGCCACGGGATCGACCAGCAACCGGCCGGCCTCCAGATCGATCTCCAGCACCGACCATTCGGTAAAGGGGATCAGCACCGGGCGACGGCCCGGACCCTTCAGCTCCAGGAGATCGCCGGCACCGAAGTCGAAAACGCCGCTGACCTTGCCATAGCTGGTGCCATTGCCGTCGATCGCTTCCAGGCCCTCGAGATCGGCATAGAAGAATTCGTCCTCGTCGAGATCCTCGTCTGGCAGGTTGTCCCGCTCGATGAACAGCTCGAGACCATTGAGCGCTTCGGCGGCATTGCGATCGTTGACACCACGGAAGCGCACGACCACGACATTCTTCGCCTCGCGGATTTCGAGCACCTCGAAGACACGGCCGTCATCGCTGTGCAGATTGCCATAGTCGCCGAGCGCCGTCGGATCGTCGGTAAAGGATTTGACCCTGACCTCGCCGCGCAAGCCTTGCGCCGCGCCGATAGTCGCCATCAGAACCGGGTTTTCGAGTTTGCTCATCGTCCGCGTCCGTTTCGGTATATCTCGCTGCACATAACGGAAAACGGGCGGCATGGAAATGCCACCCGTTTCCTTAAGTCACGGCAAGCTGGAACAGGAGTGCTGTCGGAGGACCGCCGATCCCGTTCCAGACCGTTTGCCGGCAATTATTCTGCGGCAGCTTCTGCAGCGGCAGCAGCGGCTTCTTCAGCCTTCTGCTTGGCTTCAGCAGCGCGCTCCTGAGCCTTCTTGCCCGGAACAGCCTTGGTCGGGTTGCTGCGAGCCGGACGCTTTGCGAGGCCAGCCTGGTCGAGGAAGCGCAGAACGCGGTCGGTCGGCTGTGCGCCCTGGGCGATCCAGTGAGCGACGCGCTCGGCGTCGAGCTCGACGCGCTTTTCGTCGTCCTTGCCGAGCATCGGGTTCCAGGAGCCGATCTTCTCGAGGAAGCGGCCGTCACGCGGGCTGCGGGCGTCGGCAACGACGATCTGGTAGTACGGACGCTTCTTGGAACCGCCACGGGCGAGACGAATTTTCAGTGCCATTTGAGTAACTCCTTGCAGGCTTTCTTGACCGCTTCGTTCAAGCGGAATGGTTTGTGCCGGCGCTGCCCGCGGAATGCGAGCGGTCGGCGGCGATGGCTTCATGATGCCGGATGACTTCCTTGATGATGAAGTTCAGGAACTTCTCGGCGAAATCCGGGTCCAGATTGGCATCCTTGGCCAGGCGGCGCAGGCGTTCGATCTGGTATTCTTCGCGCGCCGGGTCGGCCGGCGGCAAGTCGTGCTTGGCCTTGAGAACGCCGACTGCCTGAGTGCAGCGGAAGCGTTCGGCCAGCATGTGGACGAGTGCGGCATCGATGTTGTCGATCGACTGCCGGTAACCCGCCAATTCCTGTTTGATTTCGGGATCAATCATCTCTCACCGATCCTCACTTCTTCTTCGGCAGGCCGGGAAGGCCGGGGAAACCGCCACCGAGGCCGGGAAGCTTAGCGCCACCCAGACCCGGCAGGCCACCGCCGCCGAGACCCGGCATTCCGCCCGGCTTTAGGCCGGCGGCTTCGGCCTGCTTCTGCAACGCTTCGAGCTGCTTCGGGTCGAGCTTCGACAGGTCAGGCATGCCGCCGCCACCGAGGCCACCAAGCCCCATCTTGTTGGCAAGGCCGCCCATCATCTGCTTCATCATGCCGCCTTTGCCCTTGCCACCCATCATCTTCATCATGTCCGCCATCTGGCGGTGCATCTTCAGAAGTTTGTTGATGTCGGCGGCATCGGTGCCGGAACCGGCGGCAATGCGCTTCTTGCGCGAATGCTTCAGCAGGTCGGGGTTGGCGCGCTCGGCCTTCGTCATCGACGAGATGATGGCGAGCTGGCGCTTGAACAGGCTGTCGTCGAGGCCGGCGGCGGCCATCTTGTCCTTCATGCCGGCCATGCCGGGCATCAGGCCCATGATACCGCCCATGCCGCCCATCTTCTGCATTTGGCCAAGCTGGTCGGCGAGATCGTTCAGATCGAACTTGCCCTTGGCCATCTTGGCGGCCATGGCGGCCGCCTTCTCGGCGTCGATGTTTTCGGCAGCCTTTTCAACCAGCGAAACGATGTCGCCCATACCAAGGATACGGTCGGCGACGCGGCGGGGATGGAACTCTTCGAGTTCGCCCATCTTTTCGCCGACGCCGATGAGCTTGATCGGCTTGCCGGTGACGGCACGCATCGAAAGCGCCGCACCGCCACGGCCGTCGCCGTCCATGCGGGTGAGCACCAGGCCGGTGATGCCGACGCGTTCGTCGAAGTTACGGGCAAGGTTGACGGCGTCCTGACCGGTCAGCGCATCGGCGACGAGCAGGATTTCATGCGGATTGGACTTCCGCTTGATCTCCGCCATCTCGATCATCAGCGGTTCGTCGATATGGGTACGGCCGGCGGTGTCGAGGATGACGACGTCGTGACCGCCGAGCTTGGCAGCCTGGACGGCGCGCGCAGCAATATCGGTCGGCGACTGGCCGGCAATGATCGGCAACGTATCGACACCGGTCTGCACGCCGAGCTGGCGCAGCTGCTCCTGGGCTGCCGGACGACGCGTGTCGAGCGAAGCCATCAGGACCTTTTTCTTGTCCCGCGACTTCATCCGGTTGGCGATCTTGCCGGTGGTCGTCGTCTTACCCGAGCCCTGCAGGCCCACCATCATGATGACGACGGGTGCCGGCGCGTTGAGGTCGATGGTGACGCCTTCTGAGCCGAGCATCTCGATCAGCTCGTCATGGACGATCTTGACGACCATCTGGCCGGGCTTGATCGACTTCAGGATCTCGGCGCCGACGGCCTTTTCACGAACTTTTTCGGTGAAGGAGCGCACGACGTCGAGCGCGACGTCGGCTTCGAGCAGCGCACGGCGAACCTCGCGAAGCGCAGCGGAAACATCGGCTTCCGACAATGCGCCGCGGCCGGTCAGTCCATTCAATATGGAACCAAGGCGGTCCTGGAGGCTCTCGAACATTCTCACTTCCTTCTGGTTTCCGGTGGCGATCAACTCGCCGGAAACGTGGGTTCCCTCGCCAGGAAAACAAGGCGCAAAGCCAAAAACCACCCGAGGGCGCAACGCGCTGTCGGATGTTGACCTCCGGGTTCTCTTTATACCTTGACGGGACCCGGTCGGTGGCTTCGAAGACTTGAGCTTGCGAAGGAATTGGCGCGGATAAACAGGAAAGCGCAGCAAAAGTCAAGGACGACAGGCAGATGTGGCGTTTTAGGCTTTGAACATCTCTTCCTCGAGAGCCGCATCCAGTTCACCGGACAGCCGTTCGAAGGCCGTGGCCACCCGCGTCATCACCCGCAGCGCCGCCACCGCTTCCGTCTGGTTGATGTCTCCAAGCAGGACGTGCAGCATCTCGATTTCACGTCGATGAATCTCCTCGGACAGATCGCGTCCGGCGGCAGTCGGCGCGCAAAGGTAGGCGCGTCGATGTTCCGGATTCGGCTGCCGTTCCAGCAATTGCTTGTCCATCAGCCCTGTGACGATGCGCAGAACGAACTGCCGCTTCATCGACAGACGCCGCGCCGCCTCCGGCACCGTCAGCGGATTTTCGCAAAAAAGTTCGAGAACTGCGCGCTCCGCCACTGATATGCCCGCACCGTCGAGCATATGTTCTGCCGAGCGCTGCATGTTGAGATGGATGGAGCGGACCAGCTTCAGGGTCTTGTAGAGGCGTTCATGCGGATCGAATCGAACGAGCATGCGAACACGATAGCAATCCAGTTGCTGTCTTCAAGAACTTATTAAACCTTGGCCATTCAGCGATGGGTGAACGACTCGGATGAACAAGCGCAATTCGTATTACCAAGGGCCACCCTCCGACCATTTCGATGGAACGCGCTTCTTCAATCCCGGAGGAAAGGAACCCCGCGGGCTTCCCGACCTGCTGCGCTGGCAGTTCGGCGGCGGCAAGGCCCGATGGCCGGCGCGCAATCCGAGCCCCTACGCACAGGTGAAGCCGGAAGTCAGCGTCGAAGGTGAACATCTGCGCGTCACCATGGTGGGCCACGCGACGCTGCTGATCCAGGTGCACGGCGTCAACATCCTCACCGATCCCGTCTGGGCACAGCGCGCCAGCCCCTTCGCCTTTGCCGGTCCGCACCGCTACAACGCGCCCGGCATCGAGCTCGACGACCTGCCGCCGATCGACATCGTGCTCGTCACCCACAATCACTACGATCACCTCGACACCGAGACGCTGAGCGCCCTGCAGCAGGAACACGGGCCACGGATCATCACTCCGCTCGGCAACGACACGATCATCCGCCGTGCCGTACCCGATGCCGAGATCGAGGCAGTCGACTGGGGCGACAGGCTCGATTGCGGCGACGATATCGTGATCCATGCGGAGCCTTGCCATCATTGGTCGGCGCGCGGCTCGCGCGATCGGCGCATGGCGCTGTGGGCCGCCTTCGTACTGGAGACACCGGCGGGCAAGATCTACCACGTCGGCGACACCGGCTTTCACGAGGGCATCAACTACCGCGCCGCCCGCGAGAAACATGGCGCCTTCCGCCTCGCCAACCTGCCCTTCGGCGCCTACGAGCCTCGCTGGTTCATGCAGGACCAGCACCAGAACCCGGAAGAGGCGGTGCGCGGCATGGTCGATTGCGCCGCCGCCCATGTCGCCGGTCACCACTGGGGTACATTTCGCCTGACCGACGAAGGCGTCGACGAGCCGCGGCAGGCGCTGGAACGGGCACTCGACGCGGCCGGCGTCGCCCGCACCCGCTTCCGTCCGCTTCACCCCGGCGAAGTCTTCAACGTGCCAGCATCGACACCCGCCGCAGAATGAACGCAGCACTGGTAATTTCCGGGCTTTTCGGCCATATACAGCCCGAATGAAGGATGGCCCGCTTGGCGCAAGCCCGTTTGGACAATCGCGACATGACCGACTACGTGCAATTTGCCAGGATGAACGGGCTTGGAAACAAGATCCTCGTCGTCGACATGCGCGGTCGGAAGGATCGGGTAACGCCGGCGGCGGCAATCGCGCTCAACGCCGATCCTGCCACCGCCTTCGACCAGATCATGGCGATCCACGACCCGAAGGCCGCCGGCACCGACGCCTGGATCGACATTGTCAATTGCGACGGCTCCATGGCCCAGGCCTGTGGCAACGGCACCCGCTGCGTCGTCCAGGCGCTTGCGGCCGAAACCGGAAAGAAGGTCTTCACCTTCCAGACCATCGCCGGAATCCTGAACGCCACAGAGCATGAAGACGGCACGATATCGGTCGATATGGGCAAGCCGGTCTTTGCCTGGGAGAAGATCCCGCTTGCAGAGGAATTTGCCGATACCAGCCGCATCGAATTGCAGATCGGGCCGATAGACAATCCCGTCCTGCATTCGCCTTCGGCCATGTCGATGGGCAATCCGCACGCGGTCTTCTGGGTGGACAAGGATCCGATGTCCTTCGATCTCGACCGCTTCGGCCCGCTGCTCGAGAACCATCCGATGTTCCCTGAGCGCGCCAATATCACGCTGGCGCAGGTGCTTTCGCCGTCATCGCTGCGCACCCGCACCTGGGAGCGCGGCGCCGGGCTGACGCTTGCCTGCGGCTCGGCCGCCTGTGCGGCTGCCGTCAGCGCCGCGCGCACCGGTCGAACCGGCCGCACGGTGACGATCGACGTCGCCTCCGCTCCAGCGCCTGCAAAGCTCACCATCGAGTGGCGCGAGCGCGACGACCACGTGGTCATGACTGGCCCCGCCGAATGGGAATGGTCCGGCACGCTCAACCCTGCGACCGGCACCTGGCAGCGCGACGAAGCCGAGGCCAGCGGGGCCCGGGCGCTTTGAGCGGCGTCGAGGTCATAACCTTCGGCTGCCGTCTCAACACCTACGAATCCGAAGTGATGCGGGCGGAAGCCGAGAAGGCGGGGCTGAACAACGCCATCCTCGTCAACACCTGCGCCGTTACAGGCGAAGCCGTGCGCCAGGCGCGCCAGGCGATCCGCCGTGCCCGTCGCGACAATCCGCATGCCCGCATCATCGTCACCGGCTGCGCCGCGCAGACCGAGAAAGAAACCTTCGCCGAAATGGCCGAGGTCGACGCCGTGCTCGGCAACGAGGAAAAGCTGAAAAGCGCTTCCTATCGTTCGTTGCCGGATTTCGGCGTCTCGGCGGAAGAGAAGCTGCGCGTCAACGACATCATGAGCGTGCGCGCCACCGCACCGCAGATGGTCAAGCACATCGATGGCCACGTGCGCGCCTTCATTCAGGTGCAGAACGGCTGTGACCATCGCTGCACCTTCTGCATCATCCCCTATGGCCGCGGCAATTCCCGTTCCGTGCCGATGGGCGCTGTCGTCGACCAGGCGCGCAAGCTGGTAGAGACAGGCTACTGCGAGATCGTCTTGACCGGCGTCGATGCCACCAGCTACGGCGCCGACCTGCCGGGCACGCCGACCCTCGGCCTGCTCGCCAAGACGCTGTTGAAGCAGGTTCCCGAGATCCGCCGCCTGCGCCTCTCCTCGATCGACGGCATCGAGGCCGACAGGCACCTCTTCGACCTGATCGCCGACGAAGCGCGCTTCATGCCGCATCTGCACCTGTCGCTGCAGCATGGCGACGACCTGATCTTGAAGCGGATGAAGCGCCGCCATTCGAGCGCCGACGCCCGCGCCTTCACCAATGAAGTCCGCCGGCTCCGGCCCGAAATCAGCCTTGGCGCCGACATGATCGCCGGCTTTCCGACCGAAACCGAAGAGATGTTCGAGAACGCTGCAAGGCTCGCCGAGGATTGCGGCATCGCGCATCTGCACGTCTTCCCCTACAGTCCGCGCCCCGGCACGCCGGCAGCGCGCATGCCGCAGCTCGACCGGTATCTCGTCAAGGACCGCGCCGCGCGTCTGCGCGCGGTCGGCGCGACGCTCTACACCCGCCACCTCGACGGAATGGTCGGCAGCGAACAGACGATCCTGGTCGAGAACAACGGGCTCGCCCACACTGAAAATTTCACGCTCGTCGATGCCGCCGGCCTGAAAGCCCGCGCGCTTGTCCCGGTCTCAATCACCGGCCACAATGGCAAGCATCTGACGATGCAGGTAAAACAGATGGCTGCGGCCTGATTTATGCGGAATTCCTGAATGGCAATGGGTTTCATCAAGAGGATCTTCACCTTCGGCAAGGGCGCGGAGGAAACGAAGCCGCAGGATGCCGCGCCAGAGGCGGACATCGCGGGCGCGTCGCCTGTCGAAGCACCGGCTGTGCCGGAACCCGTTATCTCCGAGCACATCGCTCCGGTCGAAGCCATCTTCGACGAACAGCCGGCGGCCGAAGAAACCTCCGAAGAGCTGCTTCAGCCGCTGTCCGACATCGAGGCGCTGCCGCTTGCCGTGGAGGACCCGATCCTGCCGGCCGAGATCGAAACCGCAGGTGGACCGGCGCCGGACGAGACCCCCAGCGAAGAGACCGTTGCATCAGCAGCGCCCGTCGGTGAAGAGCATGGACTGTCGCCGGCGGCACAAGAGTCGCTCGAGGCTTACGGCGAGCTTCAGGAAACCGCGCCTGAAGAACCGCCCGTAGAGCCTGAAGACCTGTCCGAGCAGGAGGAAGTCGCCGACGCTGAAACGAAAGCGATCGACGAAGAAGCAAGCCACGTAGCACCCGCAGATGCGGAACCTGTCGAAGATGCCGCCGCCAAGAGCGACACCGTTGCTGAGGCGCCGGTCCTCGAAATACCGGTTTCTGAAGCGCCGACCGAAGAGACGCAAGTCGCCGAACAGCCAGTCCTCGAAGCACCTGTCGAGCCCGTCGCCGAAGCTCCCGCTGCACCCGCAGCCCTCCCCAAGGGCTTTGCGACCGCCGACAGCAGACCCAAGGAAGAACCCGTCGCCGCGCCGAAGGAAAAGCTCACCTGGTACCAGCGCCTGCGCCGCGGCCTTGCCCGCACCTCGTCGCAGCTGACCGGCCAGATCGCCAGCCTCTTCACTAAGCGCAAGCTCGACGAAGCGACGCTGCAGGACCTCGAAGACCTGTTGATCCAGGCAGATCTCGGCGTCGAGACGGCGATGCGCATCACCGACACGCTCGCCTCCGAGCGCTATGGCAAGGATGTCTCGGGCGAGGACGTTTCGCGTATCATGGCCGGCGAGATCACCAAGGTGCTTTCGCCCGTCGCCAAGCCGCTGGAGCTCGACCTCAGCCACAAGCCGCATGTCATCCTGGTGGTCGGCGTCAATGGCACCGGGAAGACGACGACGATCGGCAAGCTCGCAGCCAAGCTTTCGGGCGCCGGCCTCAAGGTCATGCTCGCCGCCGGCGACACCTTCCGCGCCGCGGCGATCGAGCAACTGAAGATCTGGGCGGAGCGCACCAACTCCGATATCGTCTCCTCCAAGCTCGGTGCCGATGCCGCTGGCCTTGCCTATGAAGCGTTCCAGCAGGCGCGCGAAAAAAAATCCGACGTGCTGATCATCGACACCGCCGGCCGCCTGCAGAACAAGGCGGAACTGATGGCAGAACTCGAAAAGATCGTGCGCGTGCTCGGCAAGCTCGATCCGGACGCGCCGCACACCGTGCTGCAGACACTCGACGCCACCACCGGCCAGAACGCCCTGCAGCAGGTCGAGATTTTCCGCAACGTCGCGGGCGTTAGCGGACTGATCATGACCAAGCTCGACGGCACGGCGCGTGGCGGCATCCTTGTCGCCATCTCCGCCAAGCACAAGCTGCCGGTCTATTTCATCGGTGTCGGTGAAGGCATAGACGATCTGGAGCCGTTCGAAGCCAAGGATTTTGCCGAGGCGATCGCCGGCGTCGCGGCCTGACGAGGCAGGTCAGAACCTGTGGTTTGCACAGGGCCGCCGCCTTGATATGGTTTTGCCGCAATGCTGGTGTTATGAGCAGCAGGCACATGCGAAAACAGGACCCCCAGATGTCGTCGATCGAGGCTACCAAGCCGCAGAAGGAAGTCAGCCCCTTGCTCAAAATGGTGCTGGAGCTCGGACCGTTGATGGTCTTCTTCTTCGCCAATTCGCGCGGCGAATGGCTGGCCGGGCATTTTCCGGCGCTCGCCGAACTCGGCGGCCCGATCTTCATCGCCACCGGCCTCTTCATGGCCGCAACCGCGATCGCGCTCGCCGTTTCCTGGGTGCTGACCCGCACCCTGCCGATGATGCCGCTGATATCCGGCATCGTCGTCTTCGTCTTCGGCGCGCTGACGCTCTGGCTGCAGAACGACACCTTCATCAAGATGAAGCCGACCATCGTCAACACGCTGTTCGGCACGATCCTGCTCGGCGGCCTGCTGTTCGGCAAGTCGCTGCTCGGCTACGTCTTCCACTCCGCCTTCAAGCTCGACGAAGCCGGCTGGCGCAAGCTCACGCTGCGCTGGGGTGTATTCTTCCTCTTCCTCGCCGTGCTCAACGAAGTGGTCTGGCGGTCGTTCACGACCGATTTCTGGGTCGCCTTCAAGGTCTGGGGAACGATGCCGATCACCATCCTGTTCACGCTCGCCCAGATGCCCCTGATCATGAAGCACTCGCTTGACCAGGAGAACGCCGAGTGAGCACGATGCTCGAGGAGAATGACAGCCGCAACCGGCACGCACTCCTCTGGCTCGCCGCCTGTTTTGCTGTTCTCATCATCCAGATCGTCACCCAGCATCTGATGGGTCGCCTCTGGATCTGCGAGTGCGGTTACGTCAAGCTTTTCGAGCCGGTCGTCAAATCCGGCGGCAACTCGCAGCATATCGCCGACTGGTACACACCGTCCCACATCATCCACGGCTTCCTGTTTTACGGCCTTGGCCATCTGCTCCTGCGCGGCAAGCCGCTGACGGCCAAGCTCTTCCTCGCGACTGTGATCGAATCCGCCTGGGAGATCGCCGAAAACACGCCGATGGTGATCAACCGCTACCGCTCGGCGACGATCTCGCTCGACTATTTCGGCGACAGCATCCTGAATTCGACGATGGACACGCTGGCCATGGTGGCCGGCTTCCTGTTTGCCGCCCGCATGCCCATCTGGCTGACGGTGACGCTCGCCATCGTCTTCGAGCTCTTCACCGGCTGGCTGATCCGCGACAATCTCACGCTCAACGTGCTGATGCTGGCCTGGCCGCTGGATGCCATCAAGGAATGGCAGGCGGGCATTTAATCGGGCTTCGGTCGCCGTCGCAGCCCCTCATCCCGCTGCCGCGACCTTCTCCCCGCAGGCGGGGAGAAGGGATTTGAGGCACTCGCTTCATTCCACGACTACTCGGCAGGGAAAGCACGGTTCTATGCCGTCGATGCGACGCGAGGGTCTAGGGCAACCGGGCGCTACGCGTCTCCTTCGCCCCGCTTGCGGGGAGAAGGTGCCGGCAGGCGGAAGAGGGGTAAAGCCTCTAACCACGCGGATGACGGGCCGATTGCCGAGAGCAAGAGCGGTTACGAGCCCGCGGTCGCCTTCTCGATCGCCGGTAGCAGGCCGGTCTTCACGCTGTTTTCGTCGAAGGGTCCGACCCGCTTGTAGAGGATCGTACCGTCAGGGCCGACGAGATAGGATTCCGGGATACCGTAGACACCCCAGTCGATCGCTGCCTTGCCGCGCGGGTCCGTGCCGATCGCCGAGAACGGATTGCCGAGCTCGCCGAGGAAGCGCAGAGCGTTTTCGTTCTGGTCCTTGTAATTGATGCCGACGACGGTGAGCCGCGGATCCTTCGACAGTTCCAGGATGAAGGGGTGCTCCTGACGGCAGGGCACGCACCAGGAGGCCCAGACGTTGACGAGCGTCAGCTTGCCCTTGATCGCCGTGTCGGTGAGGGCCGGCATCGGCTGGCCGTCGCGGGTCGCGCCCTCGAGCGCCGGCAAGTCGAGTTTCGGCGCCTTGGTGCCGATCAGCGCCGACGGGATTTCGCTCACATCCTTGCCGGAATTGAGCTGGCTCCAGAAGATCGCCGCAAGTCCGGCGAAGATGATGAGCGGCAGCGCCGCCAAGACGAACCGCAAGGGGCCTGGCTTGCGCTCTTCGCTGCCCGGCGCAGGAGTGCTCGTCATCGTGTCTCTCCCGACGCCGGATCGGCCGAGCGCCTGCGAATGCCCGACGCTTCGAGTTCGGCAAGTTCCCGCCGGCGTGCGCGCCCATCCAGGACGACCCAGCCGATCAGGCCGAGGACCGTCAGCGTTGCTATTCCATAGCTTGTGAAAACATAGGCGGCGTGGCTCATCATTTCGTGCGGGCTCCCCGGCCGGCGCTGCGTGCCGCCAGTCGGCGCAGCGCAGTGACGCGCCGGCGCAAAATTTCGTTGCGCATGGCGGCGATGTGCAGCGTGAAGAACAGCAGCGTGAAGGCGATCGCCATCACGATCAGCGGCCACAGGAACTCCGGGTCGATCGTGGGCCCGTCGAGCCGCATGACGCTCGCCGGCTGGTGCAGCGTGTTCCACCATTCGACCGAGAACTTGATGATCGGGATATTGACGAAACCGACCAGCACCAGCACCGCGGAGACCTTGGAGGACCGTGCCGGGTCGTCGATCGCGCGGTTGAGCGCCATCAGACCCAGATACATGAGAAAGAGCACGAAGACCGAGGTGAGCCGCGCATCCCAGACCCACCAGGTGCCCCACATCGGCTTGCCCCAGAGCGAGCCGGTGACGAGCGCCAGGAAGGTGAAACAGGCGCCGATCGGCGCTGCCGCACGCGAGGAGACATCGGCGAGCGGATGGCGCCAGACGAGCGTGCCGAGGGCGGCCAATGCCATCACCGAGTAACACATCATCGACAGCCAGGCGGCCGGCACATGCACATACATTATGCGGACCGTCTCGCCTTGCTGGTAGTCGCCTTCCGTCGTGAAGGAGAGCCAGAGGCCTGCGACGAAGAACAGCGCGGTCAGACCGGCAAGCCACGGCAGCAGACGGTCGGCCAGCGCCAGGAACCGTGTCGGGTTGGCGAGGTCGCTGAATTTGCGGATGGCCAGGCTGTTTTCGCTCATGATGGCTCTTTAGCGCTTAAGTCCCCCTGCTGCAATTGATCCCCGTCAATCGACCGATCACGATCAGTTTGGTCCGCTCGTCGCAAACGTCATCGATCTGAAGGACTTAGCGCCGGCTACGGCGGAAAACCGCAAACAGTTTCAGCCGCTCCGGCCCGATTGCGTCAATCGGACGCGTGCCGAAGTGCGGCGGCGGCGGCGACCGGGCCGATGACGGCGAAGAACAGGGTGATCGCCGCAAGGATCATCAAGGGCGGCAGGAACGGCGCGGGATCCTCGATCGCCGCATAGACCGCGCTGACACCGAAGATCAGCACCGGGATCGCAAGCGGCAGCACGAGGATCGAAACCAGCAGCCCGCCGCGCGGCAGCGACACGGCGACGGCGGCGCCGACCGCGCCGATGAAGGTGATTGCCGGCGTGCCGATCAGAAGCGTGAGCATCGTGGCGCCAATCGCAATCTCGCTCATGTTCATGAAGAGGCCGAGCAACGGCGAAGCGATCACCAGCGGCAGGCCGGTCGCCGCCCAATGGGCCGCACATTTGACGAAGACGGTGACAAGAAGTGGCGCCTCCTGCATCAGCATCAGGTCGAGCGAGCCATCGTCCCGCTCCGCCTGGAACAGGCGATCGAGACCAAGCAGCGAGGCGAGCAGCGCCCCGATCCACAAGATCGCGGGACCGATGCGTGAAAGCAGGTTCAGATCGGGGCCGACGCCGAAGGGAATGACCGCAACCACCGTCATGAAGAAGAGCACGCCAATCATCGCGCCGCCGCCGGCGCGGATCGACAGTTTCAGATCGCGGAAGAAGAGTGCGATCATGCCGGCATTCCCCCGGCAGCAAGCACGGACAGGCTCTTACGCATCATGCCAGAACCCTTCCGCCAAATGCTCGAAGCCTTTCATGTGCAATTCCTTCGTCTGATCGAGCCCGAGCGGCTGGTGCGTCGCTGCGATCACGATGCCGCCTTTGCCGAGATGGGCCTTGACCAGATCCGCAAACAGCCGGTCGGCGCCGGCATCGAGCGCCGCTGTCGGCTCGTCGAGAATCCAGATCGGGCGATAGGCGACGAGCAGTTTCGCCATCGCCATGCGGCGCTGCTGGCCGGCGGAGAGATAGCCGAAGGGCAGATGTGCGATATCAGGCAGGCCGACGGCCTCCACGGCGTCATCGAATGCGGCACCGTGGCCACCGGGCGAATCGCCCATGAATCGCTGCCAGAAGGAAAGATTTTCCGCGACGGTCAGTTCGCGCTTCATCGCGTTGCGATGGCCGAGATAGTGGCTCACCTCTGCGGGACGGGCTATTTCCGGGGGGCCATTCTCAAGTTTCAGCTGCCCGCTTTCGGGGGCCAGCAACCCCGCCAGAACCCGCAGCAAGGTCGACTTGCCGGAACCGTTCGGACCCGTCACCACAAGGGCTTCGCCGGCATCAAGCGCAAAGGAAATATCGTTAAAAATCAGATCCTCGCCGCGCTTCGCACTCAAACCTTCAGCCAGCAGGCGCATGAATATTAGACTTCCCTTCGCGTGTCTTCCGCAGAGCAAAAAAAGTTCCGATTGGACCTTCGTTGCTCTGGCACGTTTTGGAGAAATTATCTATAAGGCGGCCAACACGCCAGCGGTCGGCGTGAATTTCATCCTAGCGCCGAACATGGAATGAATTTCCACGTACGGACAGCGGAAATGGCCGCACCCGCATCCCAATTCGCGCTTCACAGGCGCTCGGGCGTTCGTACGTCAGTTTTTGGCGATCAGACGGAACGGGGTATTATCCAGTGTCCAAGTCCCTAGACAGCTTCAATTGTCGCTCCACGCTCACCGTCAACGGTGTGGACTACGTCTATTACAGCCTGCCCAAGGCTGAGGCGAATGGTCTCGCCGGCGTATCCAAGCTTCCCTACTCGATGAAGGTTCTGCTCGAGAACCTGCTGCGCAACGAAGATGGCCGTTCCGTCACCAAGAAGGACATCGAGAACATTGCCGCCTGGCTCAACGACAAGGGCACGGCTGAAAACGAAATCGCCTACCGTCCGGCCCGCGTGCTGATGCAGGACTTCACCGGCGTTCCCGCCGTCGTCGACCTCGCCGCGATGCGTGATGCCATGGTCTCGCTCGGCGGCGATCCGGAGAAGATCAACCCGCTCGTTCCCGTCGACCTCGTCATCGACCACTCGGTCATCGTCGACGAATTCGGCACGCCGAACGCTTTTGCCCGCAACGTCGAACTGGAATACCAGCGCAACGGCGAGCGCTACCGCTTCCTGAAGTGGGGCCAGCAGGCATTCAAGAACTTCCGCGTCGTTCCGCCCGGCACCGGCATCTGTCACCAGGTCAATCTGGAATATCTGGGCCAGACGGTCTGGACCCGTGAAGAAGACGGCGAAATCACCGCCTACCCGGACACCTGTGTCGGCACCGACAGCCACACCACCATGATCAACGGTCTCGGCGTTCTCGGCTGGGGCGTTGGCGGTATCGAGGCGGAAGCCGCGATGCTCGGCCAGCCGGTCTCGATGCTTCTGCCCGAGGTCATCGGATTCAAGCTCACCGGCAAGCTCAAGGAAGGCGTCACCGCGACCGACCTCGTGCTGATGGTCGTGCAGATGCTGCGCAAGAAGGGCGTTGTCTCGAAGTTCGTCGAATTCTTCGGCCCGGGCCTCGACAACATGACGCTCGCCGACCGCGCCACCATCGGCAACATGGGTCCGGAATACGGTGCGACCTGCGGCTTCTTCCCGGTCGACAGCGAAACCATCAACTACCTCACCATGTCCGGCCGTGAAGAGCAGCGCATCGCACTCGTCGAAGCCTACTCCAAGGCGCAGGGCATGTGGCGCGACGGCGACGGCTCCGAGCTCGTCTTCACCGACACGCTCGAACTCGACCTCGGCGACGTCGTTCCGGCCATGGCCGGTCCGAAGCGTCCGGAAGGCCGCATCGCGCTCGAAAACATCGCGTCCGGTTTCGCCACTGCACTCGAAAACGACTACAAGAAGCCCGGCCAGCTTTCGAACCGCTATGCCGTCGAAGGCACGGATTTCGATCTCGGCCATGGCGACGTCGCCATCGCTGCGATCACGTCCTGCACCAACACCTCCAACCCGTCGGTGCTGATCGCTGCCGGCCTGCTCGCCCGCAACGCGGTCGCCAAGGGCCTGAAGTCCAAGCCGTGGGTCAAGACCTCGCTTGCACCGGGATCGCAGGTCGTCGGCGAATACCTCGCCAAGTCCGGCCTGCAGAAGGACCTCGACGCGCTCGGCTTCAACCTCGTCGGCTTCGGCTGCACGACCTGCATCGGCAACTCCGGCCCGCTGCCGGGCCCGATCTCGAAGACGATCAACGACAAGGGCCTGATCGCCGCCGGCGTTCTCTCGGGCAACCGCAATTTCGAAGGCCGCATTTCGCCGGACGTCCAGGCGAACTACCTCGCTTCGCCGCCGCTCGTCGTCGCCTACGCGCTTGCAGGTTCCGTCCAGAAGGACCTGACCAACGAGCCGATCGGCGAAGACAAGGACGGCAAGCCCGTCTTCCTCAAGGACATCTGGCCGACCTCCAAGGAAATCCAGGAGTTCATCTTCAAGTACGTCACCCGCGAGCTCTACGCGACCAAGTACGCGGACGTCTTCAAGGGCGACGAAAACTGGCAGGCTGTTCAGGTTCCTCCGGGCCAGACATATGCCTGGGACGATGGTTCGACCTATGTGCAGAACCCGCCCTACTTCGTCGGCATGGGCAAGACCGGTTCGGGCATCTCCGACATCAAGGGCGCCCGCGTCCTCGGCCTCTTCGGCGACAAGATCACGACCGACCACATCTCTCCGGCCGGCTCGATCAAGGCTGCTTCGCCGGCCGGTGCGTACCTCATCGGTCATGGCGTCGGCGTTGCCGACTTCAACCAGTACGGTACCCGTCGCGGCAACCATGAGGTGATGATGCGCGGCACGTTTGCCAACATCCGCATCCGCAACCACATGCTTGGCCCGAACGGCAAGGAAGGTGGCTACACCATCCACTATCCGTCGAAGGAAGAGATGTCGATCTACGACGCCGCCATGCAGTACAAGGAAGAGGGCGTTCCGCTCGTCATCTTCGCCGGTGTCGAATACGGCAACGGTTCGTCGCGCGACTGGGCTGCGAAGGGCACCAACCTGCTGGGCGTCAAGGCCGTCGTCGCGCAGTCCTTCGAGCGTATCCACCGCTCGAACCTCGTCGGCATGGGCGTCATCCCCTTCGTCTTCGAAGAGGGCACGACCTGGGAATCGCTGGGCCTCAAGGGCGACGAAGTCGTCACCATCGATAACCTCGCCAATGTCCAGCCGCGCGATAAGCGTGTCGCCAAGGTCACCTATGGCGACGGCAGCGTGAAGGAAATTCCGCTGATCTGCCGCATCGATACGCTGGACGAAGTGACCTACGTCAACAACGGCGGCATCCTGCAGACCGTTCTGCGGGATCTCGCGGCCTGATCGGCGGAGGTCGTCTACGCACCGCGCAACGCCTTTAGTCGGCTATGATTGAAGGAAGCATGCGGTAAAACATTCGAGCCGGGGCGCCGAAAAGCGCCCCGGCTCTTTCTTTGGGCGCCCAATGCCAGCGCGTCCAACACAAGGTCGTGCTCACCCGTCACCTCACTCCAACGTGACTTCCCGTTGATGCGTGGCCGGCGTATGTAAAGAACTCCCCCATAAGGAGTAGGCCGACGGCCCCAACGAAGTGACGCCATGACATCCGCAGACCGTTCTTTCATTCGTCCTCTTGCACTGGCTTTCGGGCTGTTCGCAGCCGCCGGTGCACCGGCCGGGGCGCAGGACGGACAGGTGATCAAGGGCGTCGTGGAACTGTTCACCAGCCAGGGCTGTTCCTCCTGCCCGCCGGCCGACGCCGCGCTAAAGGCGTTGGTCGATGACGGCGATGTCGTGGCGCTCGCCTATCACGTCGACTACTGGAATTATCTCGGCTGGGCCGACACGCTCGCCTCCAAGGAAAATACCGAGCGGCAATACGCCTATGCCCGGATGCTCGGCCGCAACGGCGTCTATACGCCCCAGGCGATCCTCAACGGCCGTGATCATCTCAACGGCGGCAACCTCGAGGCGATCAAGACCCGACTGGAAACCATGACGGCTGAAGGCAAGGGACTTGCCGTTCCCGTCGAGGCAAAGATCCAGGGCGAAGAGATCCAGATCAACATTGGCAGCGGCATCGGCAAGGCAAACGTCGTCGTCGTCTATTTCGACCGTGCGAAAATCGTCAAGATGGAGAAGGGCGAGAACAGCGGCAAGGAAGTCCCCTATTGGCATGCCGTGCGTGACATCCAGACGATCGGCATGTGGGACGGAGCACCGGCAAGCTTCACGCTCCCCGCGACAGTCCTGACCGAACGGTCCGGCAACAGCGGCTGTGCCGTTCTTCTGCAAACGATGAAGGACAAGGAAACGCCGGGTGCAATCGTCGGCGCAACGGCCGTGCTCGCCGGCCCGCAGGGCAAATTATAGCCCGGCGAGACGCAAGGGGGTGGTTCGGCCCGGCAGCATCGAGGGGCTGGGGCTGAGGGTTCGAAGTTACCGGACCGAACCGGCCATGGCTGCGTTCGGTGAACTCCCGCAGCATGACGACCTGACCGGACATACGGTGGCAACGACTCTGTCCGTCAGCGCCCGCGAGTTTTGCGGTGAATTGGGGCGGCGATTTGACTGAATTGGGGCAGACGTAAGAAATGCCCTCATCGTCCAACGGCTTCCGGCTTGCTTTTCGGCTCATGTCAGGCACACTGTTATCGTTCTGTCACAACAGAAGGCCGGATTGCCGATGACCGATGAGCCGGATTTGCCGCAAGGCGAGGCGCGCCATCAGCGCGAGACCACTTCCGAAGTGGTCGTCGATCTTCACGAATACAAGAACGCCAAGAACCCTCCCCCCATCACATTCCATCGTCGTGAGTTGGACCAGATCCTCTGGGTCTACGGGCGCATGGTCGGCGAAGGCGAGTGGCGGGACTACGCCATCGACCACCTGAAGGACCGTGCGGTCTTCTCGGTGTTCAAGCGCTCAGGCGAAATGCCGCTCTACCGGATCGAGAAGAGCCCGAAACTGGCGGCGAAGCAGGGTGCTTACAGCGTGCTGAACATTCACGGCACGATCCTGAAGCGCGGCCACGAGCTCGCCCAGGTGCTCAAAGTGTTCGACAAGGTTCTGAAGCTGGTGGAAACCTGAGGCCTGTTTCACACCGGCGTTCCGGTGAGATGCGCGGCGACGTCTCCGGCGCAGCGTGTTGATCTGTCCCGGGACGGCTGACTACAAGCAGCGCATGTCGAACGTCCGCCGAACGTTCGACGATCACTGATAGAGCGTGTCCGGATAGACGTCTTCCGGCGGGTCGCTCGTCTGACCCTCTCCGAGGGCAAGCTGCATGATCGCCGTATCGAGCCAGCGGCCATGCTTGAAACCGGTCGCATTCATCGTGCCCTGATATTCGAAGCCGAGGGAGCGGTGCACCGCGATCGAAGCCGGATGGGCGCCGCCGATCACGGCCACCATCTGCCGAAAGCCAAGCTCCGTGCAACGCCGGATCAGTTCGGCGAGCAACGCCTTGCCGGCTCCCTTACCGCGCGCTTCCGGCGCCAGATAGATGGAATCCTCGACCAGGAACCGATAGGCCGTGCGCGTGCGAAAACCGGACGCATAGGCATAGCCGACGATCGTTCCACCATCGTCAACGGCAACCATATAGGGATAGCCATTGCCGATGATCGTCTCGAACCGCGCCCGCATCTCCGTTTCGGAAGGTGGGTCGATCTCGTAGGTCGCAACGCCATTCAACACGGATTCGCGATAGATCGCAGTGATGACGGGAAGGTCGGCCAAGGTGGCGTCACGCAGGCTCAGGGACATGGCGGTAGACTGTATCTCGAGGTTTCGGTGTCCTTAACTCCCACGGAGCCCGGACGCGATCAACATTTCTCCGGCAACAAAAAAGGCGGCCGAGGCCGCCTTTTTCGTCATTCGTTTCAACCTTAGTTGTTCCGGTTGCCCATGAACTGGAGCAGGAACATGAACAGGTTGATGAAGTCGAGGTAGAGCGTCAGCGCGCCCATGATCGCCTTGCGGCCGGCAACGGTGCTGTCATCGGCTTCGTAGTACATTTCCTTGATCTTCTGCGTGTCGTAGGCGGTGAGGCCAGCGAAGACCAGAACACCGATCACGGAGATCGCGAAGCCGAGGGCCGACGAAGCAAGGAAGATGTTGACGATCGACGCGATGATCAGGCCGAAGAGACCCATGATCAGGAACGTGCCGAAGCCGGACAGGTCCTTCTTGGTCGTGTAGCCGTAAAGCGACAGAGCGCCGAACGAAGCGGCCGTTACGAAGAACGTCTGCACGATGCTCTGGCCGGTGAAGACCAGGAAGATCGACGACAGGGACAGGCCCATCAGGGCCGCGTAGATCCAGAACGTCGTCTGTGCTGCGGAGACGCTCATCGAATTAATGCGGAAGCTCATGAAGAAGACCATCGCCAGCGGCGCCAGCATCACGACCCACTTCAGGGGCGAAGCGTAGATGAGCTGGGCGAATGCCGGATTGGAGGCGGCAAGCGCATAGGTTCCGTAAGCTGCCACGCCGGTGATCGCCAGGCCAAAAGCCATCAGGTTGTAGACCTTCAGCATGTACGCGCGAAGGCCCTCATCGATCACGGCACCCGCCTGAGCGCCGGCGGGCGACATTCGGGTTTGGTAGTTTCTCAGATCAGCCATTGTTTCCTCATTTAAGCTCCGGTGGAAGTTACGGTGTCGGGCGGCGAACGGTCTCGCTTTGGAAGGCAGGCTTCCACGCCCAGGCGCCGCTGCGGAGCTCCAGCATGCCTGTGGATAAATATGATGCCGAAACCTTTTCCGTACAAGACCCGAACCCCCTGGATTCGAACGCATCCGGCCGTTTCCGGCAAGGGCGACAGGGATTTACGGTTAACTTGACCGCCTCAAAGCTCCCGCAGCACCGGCGCCGCCTTCTGTCCGAGAATACGCCACGTGCCGGCAAGACCGATGCCGACGGTCACTACCAGCGCCCCGAGGACCGTCAGGATGGCGACATCCGGCAGGAAACTTGACGGCAGCTTCATGATACGGCTGACCACGAACCAGGCGGCAACGCCACCGGCAAACAGCGCGAAAACCGCGGTTGCGAGGCCGAGAATGGCATATTCGTAGCTGAACGCCCGAATGAGCGTCGCGCGCGTCGCACCCAGCGTTTTGAGCACGACGGCGTCATGGACGCGGGCCCGGTTGCCGGCGGCAAGCGCACCGGCAAGCACCAGGATGGACGCGACGAGCGCCACCGCGGCCGCCGCCCGGATGGCTGTTGCCAATTGCCCAAGCAGGCCGTTCACGATGTCGAGAGCATCCTTTACCCGCACACTGGTGATCGTCGGATAGGCGTTGGTGACGGCTTTCAGCACCGCCGCCTCTTCTTCCGGCGTCGCTGCCGGATCGATGACCGTCGCCAGCCACGCATGTGGCGCACCGGCGAAGGTGTTCGGCGAAAACACCATGACGAAGTTGATCGAAAGCGATTCCCACTCGACGTTGCGGAAATTGGCGATTTTGGCGGTGATGTTTCGGCCAAGCACGTTGACGGTCACGGTGTCGCCGATCTTCAGCCCGAGCTCGCCCGCCTCTTCTGCCGAGAACGAGACCAGCGGCTCACCACTATAATCGGCCGACCACCATGTGCCTTCGGAAAGCGTCGAGTTCTCCGGCTTGTTCTTGGCATAGGTGATGCCGCGGTCACCGCGCAGCACCCATTGGCCGCCAGGCGGAACATTGCGGCTGTTCACGTCCTCGCCGTTGAAGGCGACGATCCGGCCGCGCAGCATCGGCACCTCGATGACCTTGCCCTTTGGGATCGCCTGGTTCAGCACCGAGCGGAAACCTTCGATCTCGCTGCCCTGGATATCGACGAAGAAGAAGTTCGGCGCCCGCTCCGCCATGCTTCCGGTGAGTTCGCGGCGTAGATTGCCGTCGATCAGCGCCAACGTCACGAGCAGGGCGAGCCCCAGGCCGAGCGACAACACGACCGAGGACGTCAGCGCACCGGGACGATGGATGTTGCCGATCGCCAGCCTGAGAGCCGGCGAGCTGACCCGCGGGCTACGGCGCGCAAGCCAGGCTATCGCGAGCGCAACGACACGCAGGACAATGAAGGCAAAGGCGATCGCCCCTAGGAACACCAGCGAAATATAGCGGTCATAGGCCGTCCAGATGGCCAACCCCGCCAGCGCGGCAAGGCAGGCAACGGCACCGAGCAGATAGGGCCATGCCGGAAAGCCGGCGGGATCGAAGCCCTGTTGGCGGAAGAGTGCGGTCGCCGGAATGGCCCGCGCCCGGCCGAGTGGCAGGATGGCGAAGGTCAGCGCCGTCAGCACGCCGAAGAGCGCTGCGAGGCCGAGCGCGCCCGGATAGAGATGGAATTCGGTCGAGATCGGCAGCAGGTCGGCTAAGAACTGCGCCGCGATGAAGGGGATCAGCATGCCGAGGGTCAGACCGATGACGATACCGATGAGGGCGATCATCAGGATCTGTGCCAGGTAGATCATCGCGACCAGCGACGCCGGCGCCCCCAGGCATTTGAAGGTCGCGATCACGCTGCGCTTCTGATCGAGATAGGCGCGCACAGCGTTGGCGACACCGACACCGCCGACGATCAGCGCCGTCAGGCCGACAAGCGTCAGGAATTGCGAGAAGCGGGTGATGTTGGCCGTCAGCGACGGCGCGGCGTTGGCGCTGGTGCGGATCGACCAGCCGGCCGACGGAAAGCGCTTTTCGGCATCGGTACGAATGGCCGCAACCTGCGCCGGATCGGCAACTTTCACCTTGTAGCTATGCTCGACCAGGCTTCCGGTCTGCACCAGGCCACTGGCAGCCAGCGCGTCGGCCGAAACCATCAGGCGCGGCGCAAACCCGAAGCCGTCGGACAAGGCGTCCGGCTCACGTACGATCGTGCCGGCGATCCGGATCCTGGCGTTACCGAGAAGAATTTCAGCTCCGATCTGCACGCCCAGGCGGTCGAGCAGCAGCGGTGTCACGACGGCGCCGAAGGCCTCGCCATCGCTCGCCAGCAACTCATGCAGCGGGCGGTTCGGTTCGCTTTCGAGTGCACCATAAAGCGGATAGGCGGCATCGACCGCCTTCAGCTCCACCAGCGCCTGGTTGGAACCGTCGGGCAGCCGCGCCATCGAGCGCAGGCCGGCGGACTCTGAAACAGTCCCGAGACTGTCGAGATAGGTTCGCTCCTCGGTCGTCGCCACGCGATTGTTGAGCTCGAAGCGGATATCGCCGGCGAGCAGTTCCTGCCCCTGCGTGGCGATCGTCGCGGTGATCGATTGCGACAGCGAATTGATGCCGGCAATCGCTGCCGTACCGAGCGCGATACAGGTGAGGAAAATATAGAAGCCCCTGAGCCCGCCGCGCATTTCGCGCAGCGCCAGGCGAAAGGCAAGCAGCGGCCGCAGCCGAACCGATGAAGCGCCGCTCATGCCGAGGCCGCCTCCTGGCGTGGCGCCACCGCAACCGGCCCCGCCTCGCCACCCGCGACGATCTCGCCGGAGCGCACGCGCACTTGCCGCACGCACCGAGCGGCAAGTGCAGAATCATGCGTCACGAGGACGAGTGTCATGCCGCGGTCACGCTGTTCGGCGAAAAGCAGATCAGCGATCTGGCGTCCGGTTTCGGCGTCGAGGTTGCCGGTCGGCTCGTCGGCGATCAGCAGTTTCGGCGAAGGCGCCAAGGCGCGAGCGATCGCCACGCGCTGCTGCTCGCCACCGGAGAGTTGGCCGGGATAGTGACTGAGCCGCTCGCCGAGACCAACGGCGACGAGTTCCTTGCGCGCAATCTCGAAGGCGCCTGAGACATTGGCGAGTTCGAGCGGCACGGCGACGTTCTCGAGCGCGGTCATGTTGGGGATGAGGTGGAAGGACTGGAAGACGATGCCGATGTTGCGCCCGCGAAAATCTGCCACCCGGTCCTCGTTCAACCGATGCAATGGCGTGCCGTCGATGACGATCTCGCCGCTATCCAGCCGCTCGAGCCCGGCAAGCACCATCAGCAAGGTCGACTTGCCCGAACCCGACGGACCGACGATGCCTACGGACTGGCCGGCATCGATCGTCAGGTTCATGCCCTTCAGCACATGCACCGAGGCCGCCGCCTCCCCAAGGGTCAGATCCGCGTTTTTGAGTTCGATGATGGTGCTGGCCAAGCGAAACAACCCTATATGAACGAAGTGGGGAACAGAAACGGCATTCGGGATTTAGGAACAGGCCCATGGCATTAAAAGGATTTCAACGGGTTTTCTTGGCACTCATGATGACATTTGCGTTATCATCGACAGCACGCGCCGAGACGATCAGCCTCGTGGGGTTCGGCGACAGCCTGATGGCGGGCTACCAGCTCCCGCCGGAGGACGCTTTCCCCGCTCGGCTCGAAAAGGCGCTGAAGGAAAAGGGCCTGGACGTGACGATCGCGAACGCCGGCGTTTCCGGCGACACTTCATCCGGCGGACTTGCCCGCATCGATTGGTCCGTGCCTGACGGCACGAAGGGCGTGATCCTCGAACTCGGCGCAAATGATGCGCTACGCGGTATCCCGCCGGAAGAGACCCGCAAGAACATCGAGGCGATGATCACCCGCCTCAAGGACCGCGGCATCGCGGTGCTGTTGGCCGGCATGATGGCACCGCCGAACATGGGCGCCGACTATGCCGCCCGCTTCAACCCGATTTACCCTGAACTCGCTCAGAAATATGGGCTGGAGCTCTATCCGTTCTTCCTCGACGGCGTGGTGACCGAGGCCAAGCTCAAGCTTGAGGACGGCATGCATCCCAATGGCGACGGCGTCGGTGTCATGGTCGAGAAGGCACTGCCTGTCGTCGAGCGCTTCCTGGCAACACTGAATAAGACGGAGTGATGACACCATCCACAGTTAAGAGAACGTTAATATTCGTAAGCGTCAAATAGTAGTTGCCTGCAGACTCGATGCGTGATTCGCTGAGACATCTGCAAGAGATTCGGGGAGCTCGCCATGCCGAGACTATTCACCGCCCTCGAAATTCCGCGCAATGCAGCAATGAGTCTTTCGTTGCTGCGCGGAGGACTTCCCGGAGCTCGCTGGATAGATGTGGAGAACTACCACATCACCTTGCGCTTCATCGGTGACGTCGACTGGCGCACCGCCGACGAGATCATCGACAAGCTCGATCGGATCGAAAGACCGGAATTTCCGCTTCAATTGACCGGCACCGGCGCCTTCGGCTCCAAGAAACCGCATTCGGTCTGGGCCGGCGTCACCAACCAGCCGGAAATGTACGCGTTGCAGGCCGAGATCGAGCGCATCTGCCAGCGGCTCGGATTGCAGCCGGATCCACGCAAGTTCACCCCGCATGTAACGCTCGCCCGGCTGCGCTCCAGCCGCGTCGAGGATGTCGTCGAATACCTTTCCGGGCGCGGCAACTTCATGACCTCGCCCTTCAACGTCTCCCGTTTCGTGCTTCTGTCATCACGCGATTCGGTCGGCGGCGGCCCTTACCTGACGGAAGAAGTCTTCCCGCTTCACGAGGCGCGTTCGCCGAACCTTTCGAGCAACGACGAGCATCCGGCCTCGAGCATCTGGTAGAGCGCCTCGAAGGCTTCCGGCCCTTCGTAATAAGGATCCGGCACGTCCTCGCTGCGGCCTGAGGCATAGTCCAGGAAGAGACGCACCTGTTCTGCCGCACCTTCAGGCGCCAGCCGCCTGAGCGTGCGCACATTGTTCGCGTCCATGCCGAGGATCAGATCGAAATTCCGGAAATCTTCCGGGCGAACCTGGCGCCCGCGGAGCTCAGAGATATCGATGCCATGCCGTCGCGCAGCCTCTATCGAGCGGCGGTCTGGCGGATCGCCGATATGCCAGGCGCCGGTTCCTGCCGAATCCACCTCTAGTGCCGGTGCCAGCCCCTTTTTCTCCGCCAAGGCGCGCAACACACCCTCGGCGAGTGGCGACCGGCAGATGTTGCCGAGACAAACGAAAAGAACTCTGACCGGTTTCATGCTATTCAGTAGTCCAAGGTATTGCGGCGACCATCGCGTGTATTGAAAGACGCGCGGCGCTGTGGAGACGAGGCACGTTTATACGCGGCAGTTCGGCCTTCGAACAGGCTGATACGAGGGAGAGAGACGATGACAGCGGAGAAACTCGACGAGGCGACGATTGCCGAAAACCTGCACAAGATGGAAGGCTGGGTGCGGGCCGAAGACGGCAACTCGATCTGGAAGGCATTCCGCTTCAAGAACTTCGTCGAGGCGTTCGGTTTCATGACCGAGTGCGCGATCGTCGCGGAGAAGCTCAACCATCACCCCGAATGGTTCAACGTCTACAATCGTGTCGACGTGACGCTGACCACGCACGACGCCGGCGGGCTCACGGAGCTCGACTTCAAGCTGGCAGCCCGCATGGACAGGGCAGCAGCCGGCCGCATGCCCGATCATTTGAAATAGAGGGGCCGATCACCATATCAAAGCATGTCGCGCAAAAGTGCGTAGCGGTTTTGCGGTAACGATATGCGAAAAATCAAGTGCTTAAAGCGCAAGGAGCGAATCTGAATGATCTCGGCACTTTAGGAACGCTGCAACAGCGAAAGCGGGACGATGGACGACATCAAGATTGGTGAAATTCTCTTGCCTGGTGAAGAATCCGAGCAGGAGCGCAGGGAAAAGCGCGTGAAGCGCCGCTTCTGGCCGACCTTCCGCCGTGCCGCACGCCAGATCCCGTTCAGCCGCGACCTCGTCGCCGCCTATTATTGCGCCATCGACCCGCAGACGCCGACGCGGACGCGCGGCATCCTGCTTGCCGCCCTCGCCTATTTCGTGCTGCCGATCGACATCATCCCCGACATGCTGGCCGTGGTCGGCTTTTCCGATGACGTTGCCGTTTTGACCGCGGCATTCGCCGCCATCAGCGGCCAGATCAAGGAAACCCACTACACCAAGGCCGACGAGACCCTTGCCGACGCTCCGCAAGACTGAACGGAGACCGGCCTTCCGGGTTGTGGCGCCCCATTCCTGCCCGAAAGTCAAACTCTTGCCCGATTCTTTGTGGCATAGACATGCGAATGACGGCGTTCGCGCGCTTTAGTGAGTCCGACGTCATTCAATGGCTTGGGGCAGGAATCCTTCTGGAGCAGCATTCCGAAGCGCGGCAAATCCGGCATCGACCTCGGTTCGACGATAATGCGAATCACCGGTCGAAAGGCGCCGGGCAATGGAGCAAACCGCTCCGATTCGGGGCTAAACGGGCGGTTTTCGGCCATCGTTGACGGTTTGGTAACCTGAATTAAGTCAAAACAAATTCAAATGATGACTACGCGTCGCCCGTCTGACCTGTTCGGGTGATCCAAGAGCAAAAAAAGCGGCAGGACCTCATGTTTGTAAGAAAGATCGCAACCGCAATCGCACTCGTTCTGGCGACCGCCAGCATGGCTGCCGCCCAGTCTCCGACGCGCATCCAGCAGTTCAACGCCTGGGGCGCCTATTCCTACAACGCCGGCGGCGGCAAGGTCTGCTACGTGCTCTCGGTTCCCAAGGACAAGAGCCCGGCCGGCGTCGACCACGGCGACATCTTCTTCCTGGTTTCCCAGCGCCCTGGCCAGAACATCAGCTACGAGCCGCAGGCCATGATGGGCTATCCCCTCCAGGAGAACTCCAAGGTCAACGTCGTCATCGACGGCCGCACCTTCGTGATGTTCACCAAGGGCAATTCCGCCTGGGTCGAGAACGCCGCCGAAGAACCGGCGCTCGTTGCCGCGATGAAGAACGGCAAGGCCATGTCGGTCAACGCCAAATCGCGCAAGGGCACGGCAACCTCCTACTCCTACTCGCTCTCGGGCATCTCCGCTGCACTGAAGCAGATCGAGGCCTGCAAGTAATCACGAGACGACACGTCACGTGCAAAGGGCCGGCTGCAAAGCCGGCCTTTTGCGTTCAGGAAGCCTGCCTCGTGACTCCCGGCCAAAACAATGCTAAAGCGCGGCCAACTTGAGAGCCTCCGCGCCACGATTGGCCGCTTTCGATGGCTCGACCGATTTCAATTCGCGCATCAGGACGATTTCCGGACCCGCTCTCCGGACGGCCTCACGCCGTATGACAGGACATCATGAGCATGGCAGCCACTGAAATTCTGAACCGGGTGGAAATCGCCAAGGCGCCGCAGGTGCGCACGGCCGCGCAGGCGGAGAAGCCGTCGCTGATCGGCCTGCTGCGCGAGGACATGGCGAAGGCCCTTGTCGAAAAGGGCGTGCCGGAGCGTCAGGTCAAGATGCGCGTCAGCCAGCTTTGGCATTGGCTCTATGTGCGCGGCGTCTCCGACTTCGACCATATGACGAACGTGTCGAAGGACATGCGCGAGATGCTGAAGCAGCATTTCACGATCGCCCGTCCTGAAATCGTCGAGGAACAGATCTCCGGCGACGGCACCCGCAAGTGGCTCCTGCGTTTCCCGGCTCGCGGCGCCGGCCGCCCGGTCGAAATCGAGACCGTCTACATACCCGAGGAAGGCCGCGGCACACTCTGCATTTCGAGCCAGGTCGGCTGTACGCTCACCTGCTCCTTCTGTCACACCGGCACCCAGAAGCTCGTGCGCAACCTGACGGCCGAGGAAATCCTGGCACAGCTGCTGCTCGCCCGCGACCGCCTGGGCGATTTCCCCGAGCGCGACACCCCGCAGGGCGCGATCGTGCCGGCCGAGGGCCGCAAGATCACCAACGTCGTCATGATGGGCATGGGCGAGCCGCTCTACAATTTCGAGCAGGTGAAGACCGCGCTTCTGATCGCGTCCGATGGCGAGGGTCTGTCGCTCTCCAAGCGCCGCATCACGCTGTCGACCTCCGGCATCGTGCCCGAGATCTATCGCACCGGCGAGGAAATCGGCGTGATGCTGGCGATCTCCCTGCATGCGGTGCGCGACGACCTGCGCGACCTGCTCGTTCCGATCAACAAGAAGTATCCATTGAAGGAACTGATGGACGCCTGCCGTGCCTATCCGGGTCTTTCCAACGCCCGCCGCATCACCTTCGAGTATGTGATGCTGAAGGACGTCAACGACAGCCTGGAAGACGCCAAGGAACTGGTGAAGCTCCTGAGGGGCGTGCCGGCGAAGATCAACCTCATCCCCTTCAACCCCTGGCCGGGCACCAACTACCAGTGTTCCGACTGGGAGCAGATCGAGAAGTTCGCCGACTTCATCAACCAGGCCGGCTATGCTTCGCCGATCCGCACGCCCCGTGGCCGCGACATCCTCGCCGCCTGCGGCCAGCTGAAGTCGGAATCCGAGCGCATGCGCAAGGTCGACCGCCTCGCCTTCGAAGCGATGATGATCGCCAATCACGGTGAAGACTGAGACGGAACGCCACTCTGAAATCCACGGGCTCCTCGGTCCGCCGCCGCGTGATCAATGAAGAACTTTGATGGATGATGCAGATCCTATCGATTGATTTCATGTCACCGGTTTCCTAAGAAGGCGGAAATCAATTCAGGAGGACAACCCATGCGCTCACTTCTCATCGCCCTTGCCGCCACGGTGGCATTCGCCCTGCCCGCCCGTGCCGATGAGGTGACCGTTGCCGTGACCGCGATCGTCGAGCATCCGGCGCTCGATGCCGCTCGCGATGGCGTGAAGGATGCGCTGGCCGCCGCCGGCTACAAGGAGGGCGAGAACCTCAAGTTCCTCTACGAGTCGGCCCAGGGCAACCCGGCAACCGCAGCCCAGATCGCCCGCCAGTTCGCCGGCGAAGCCCCGAACGTGATCGTTCCGATCTCGACGCCGTCGGCCCAGGCGGTCGTCTCTTCGACCCGCGATATCCCGGTTGTCTTCACCGCCGTTTCCGACCCGGTCGGCGCCCAGCTCGTCAAGGACATGAACAAGCCCGGCGGCAACGTCACCGGCCTCTCGGACATGTCGCCGGTTGCCGAGCACGTCGCTCTGATCAAGGAAATCCTGCCGAACGCCAAGTCGATCGGCTACCTCTACAACTCCGGTGAAGCCAACTCCGTTTCGCTGCTCGCGGTGCTGAAGACCGAAGCCGAAAAGGCTGGCCTGACCGTCGTCGAATCCGCCGCCACCAAGTCGGCTGAAGTCCAGGGTGCGGCCCGCGCCCTCGTCGGCCGCGCCGATGCGATCTACGTCCCGACCGACAACACGATCATCTCCGCCCTCGAGGGTGCCGTCGCCGTCGCCGAAGAAGCCAAGCTGCCGCTCTTTACCGCCGACACGGACTCGGTTGCTCGCGGCTCGCTCGCAGCCCTCGGCTTCAACTACTACGACGTCGGCAAGCAGACCGGCGAAATCGTCGTTCGCATCCTCAAGGGCGAAAACCCGGGTGACATCGCCGTGAAGGTCGCCGCCGGTTCCGACCTGGTGATCAACAAGAAGGCCGCCGAAAAGATGGGCGTCACCCTTCCCGAAAGTGTCGTAAAGCGCGCAACCCGCGTCGTTGAATAACGCTTTCGACCTTTTCAGGTTCAAGTTTGTTGCGTTTTTCCCGCCTCCGTTCCATACGGGGGCGGTTCGCTATGAGGGGCCTGCATCCTTATGCACAGGGCCGCTCCAAAGTTCTAAGCCGCACATGTGCCCCATTGCAGACGGCCCTGTGCCAAGCGGGAGCGTCGCGCCCATAAAGACAACCACGCGCGACAGGTAGAAAAGAGGGTCTGGGTTTGAGTCTAATCGCTTTCTGGGGAGCCGTGGAACTGGGGCTGGTCTACGCCTTCGTCGCCCTTGGCGTCTTTCTCGCATTCCGGGTGCTCGATTTCCCCGACCTGACCGTCGACGGATCGTTTCCGCTGGGGGCTGCCGTCACCGCCGTGCTGATCATCGCCGGCGTCAACCCATGGCTCGCCGCCTGTGTCGCCATGGTGGCGGGTGCCGCCGCCGGTATCGTCACGGCGATGCTCAACGTGCGCTTCAAGATCCTCAACCTGCTCGCCTCGATCCTGACGATGATCGCGCTGTTTTCGGTCAACCTGCGCGTCATGGGCAAACCGAACGTCGCGCTGATCAATGCCGACACGATGCTGTCGCCCTTCTATGGCCTGGGCTTGCGCGATTTCTACGTCCGGCCGCTGTTCATCGGCGTGCTCGTGGTTGTCGCGGTCATCATCGTCTGGCGCTTCCTTGAGAGCGATGCCGGCCTTGCAATGCGCGCTACCGGCGCCAATGCCCGCATGGCCCGCGCCCAAGGCGTCGACACCAATCGGCAGATCTATCTCGGCATGGCGATCTCTAACGCGCTCGTCGCTTTCGGCGGCGCGCTCTTCGCCCAGACCAACGGTTTTGCCGACGTCACCTCGGGCGTCGGCACCATCGTCGTCGGCCTTGCCGCCGTCATCATCGGCGAGACGCTGCTCGGCGCCCGCGGCATCCTGATCGCGCTGATCGGCTGCGTGCTCGGTTCGATCCTCTACCGCATCGCCATCCAGCTGGCGCTGTCGACCGACATGCTGGGGCTGCAGGCCTCCGACCTCAACTTCGTGACGGCGGCACTCGTCACCTTCGCCCTCGTCCTTCCCCGCCTGCGTCGTGGAGGTGCGGCATGATCAGCGTCAACAACATCCAGGTCATCTTCGGCAAGGGCACGCCGCTGCAGAAGCAGGCGCTGAACGGCGTCAGCCTGACGATCGAACAGGGTTCCTTCGTCACCGTCATCGGCTCCAACGGTGCCGGCAAGTCGACGCTTCTCGGCGTGCTCGCCGGCGACGTGCTTCCGAGCGCCGGCCAGGTGATGATCGGCAAGACCGACGTCAGCCGCAAGGGTACCGCCGCCCGCGCCGGCCTCGTCGCCCGCGTCTTCCAGGATCCCCTGACCGGGAGTTGCGGCGCACTCTCGATCGAAGAAAACCTGGCGCTCGCCGCCAAGCGTGGCGAGGCACGCGGCCTCACCGCAGCACTCGGCCCGAAGCGGCGCGAGCATTTCCGCGAGCGCATCGCCGAGCTTAATCTCGGCCTCGAAAACCGCATGGGCGACCGCATGGATCTGCTGTCGGGTGGCCAGCGCCAGGCGGTTTCGCTGGTCATGGCGACGCTCGCAGGCTCCGAAGTGCTGCTGCTCGACGAGCATACGGCCGCGCTCGATCCGGGCATGGCCGAGTTCGTGATGAACCTCACGCAGAAGATCGTCTCCGAGCGCAAGCTGACGACGATGATGGTCACCCATTCGATGCGCCAGGCGCTCGACTACGGCCACCGCACCGTCATGCTCCACGGCGGCGAGATCGTGCTCGATGTTGCCGGCGACAGCCGCAAGGAACTGCAGGTCGAGGACCTCATCGCCATGTTCCGCCGCATCCGCGGCCAGACGCTCGACGACGACGCGCTGCTGATCGGCTGATCCGGCCGCCCTGCCCAGCCCCTACCCCTCATCTGCCTGCCGGCATTTTCTCCCCGTCAACACGGGGAGAAGAGGACGTGCCGTGCCATGCGGTAAACCATATCAGCGAATGCGAAGAAGCAACGTCTTCTAGTCCAGACCACGACCGCGCTGGCGGTTATGTGGGCCAAGGCGGGCAGATGAGGGGCCGAACCGTCGAGCGAGACTACCGCGCCGTCGTCATGAAGATCTTCACCGCAAACACCGAGAAGACGCCGGCGAAGCTGAAGTCGAGCGCCCGCATCGCACCCTTGTTGCGCTGCAGCCAGGAGGCGAGCCAGTCGGCGGTGAAGACGACCAGCATGTTCACCGGCATGCCGATGGTGATGAAGAACAGGCCAAGGAACAAAAGCTTGCCGGTGACCGAAGGATCGTCGGCGCTGACGAACTGCGGCAGGAAGGTCATGAAAAAGATGATGACCTTGGGGTTCAAAAGGTTCACCCAGAATCCGGCGGAGATGTTGGCAAGCGCCGTACCTTCCGGCGCCTCGACTTTCTGGACTGAGATGCTGGAGCCGAAGCGGATCGCCTGCACCGCAAGCCACAGCAGATAGGCAGCGCCGCCGGTCTTGAGGATGGCAAAGGCGGTCGGCGAGGCGGTGATCAACGCCGAGATACCAAAGGCGACGAGAAGCGTATGCACGACGATGCCGAAGCTGGTGCCGAGCACGACGAAGAGCGCGGCCTTCTTGCCCTGGGCAAGCGCGCGGCTGATCGAAAGCGTCATGTCCGGGCCGGGTGTGGCCGCCAGGAGCAGCGTCGCGGCCGCAAAGGTCAGGAGGGTCGGCAGGCTGGGAATGAAGTCCATCATCGTTTCCTCGGCGCGGGGGTCGCCTCCAGTAATCCCGCGCCTGCGCTTTTGCCAGCGGATTCGCTCCGTCAGGCGTTCTAGCGCTTGTATCGCCGCAGGTTCTGGCTAAAGTGCCGCAGATTTGCACGCGGCATCGCCGCCCTCCCCAAGACCAGACGGACGGAAACCATGGCATCGCATAAAGACGTGAAAAAGGTCGTTCTCGCCTATTCGGGCGGTCTCGACACCTCGATCATCCTGAAGTGGCTGCAGACCGAACTCGGCGCGGAAGTCGTCACCTTCACCGCCGACCTCGGCCAGGGCGAAGAGCTCGAGCCGGCCCGCAAGAAGGCCGAGATGCTCGGCATCAAGGAGATCTATATCGAGGACGTCCGCGAGGAGTTCGTCAAGGATTTCGTCTTCCCGATGTTTCGCGCCAACGCCGTCTATGAAGGCGTCTACCTGCTCGGCACCTCGATCGCCCGCCCGCTGATTTCCAAGCACCTGATCGACATCGCCAAGAAGACCGGCGCCGACGCGATCGCCCATGGCGCTACGGGCAAGGGCAACGACCAGGTCCGCTTCGAGCTTTCGGCCTATGCTCTGAACCCCGACATCAAGATCATCGCCCCCTGGCGCGACTGGTCGTTCAAGAGCCGCACCGACCTGCTCGAATTCGCCGAGAAGCACCAGATTCCGGTTGCCAAGGACAAGAAGGGCGAAGCGCCGTTCTCCGTCGATGCCAACCTCCTGCACTCCTCGTCCGAGGGCAAGGTTCTCGAAGATCCGGCCCAGGAAGCACCGGAATACGTGCACATGCGCACGATCTCGCCGGAAGCAGCTCCCGACAAGGCAACCGTCATCAAGATCGGCTTCGAGCGTGGTGACGCCGTTTCGATCAACGGCGTGCGCCTGTCGCCGGCAAGCCTTCTTGCCAAGCTCAACGAATACGGCCGCGACAACGGCATCGGCCGTCTCGACCTCGTCGAGAACCGCTTCGTCGGCATGAAGTCGCGCGGCGTCTACGAGACCCCCGGCGGCACCATCCTGCTTTCCGCTCACCGCGCGATCGAGAGCATCACGCTCGACCGCGGCGCTGCTCACCTCAAGGACGAGCTGATGCCGCGCTACGCCGAACTGATCTACTACGGCTTCTGGTTCTCGCCGGAGCGCGAGATGCTGCAGGCGGCAATCGACAAGAGCCAGGAACATGTCGAAGGCGAAGTGACGCTGAAGCTCTACAAGGGCAACGTCATGGTCACCGGCCGTGAGAGCGACAAGTCGCTCTACTCCGACAAGCTGGTCACCTTCGAAGACGACCAGGGCGCCTACGACCAGAAGGACGCCGCCGGCTTCATCAAGCTCAACGCGCTGCGCCTGCGCACGCTCGCTGCGCGCAACCGCTAAGCCGATACCCATTGAAAAAAGAAGCCTCCGCGACCCCGTCGCGGAGGCTTTTTCGTGTCCTTACTCCGCCGCTTGGCGCAACGGTTCCTCGCGCTCGGCCAGCGCGACCAGCGGCCGTAACCGAACCGTGCGGCGATACCAGACATAGCTGAGAATGCAGACGAGGCCGAAGCTCGGAATGATCGTACCGAGCGCCAGCGCCGGAACACCGACCGCGGCAGCCAGCGCGCCGCCAAGAAGCCCCGATCCCATCTGGATGAAGCCCATCATCGCCGAGGCCGTGCCGGCGATATGCGGAAAGGGCGCCATCGCCGCGGTCATCATATAGGGCATCACGAAGGCGATGCCGAAGGCATAGATACCGATCGGCAACATGACCGAAAGGAAGCTCGGCGAGAGCATGTGCATGGTGTAGGCGAGGATCAGGCTCGCCGCACCGATGAAGACGAGACCGGCCGGCACCAGCGCCTGCGGCGTGAAAACGCGCATCAGCAGGCGCACCACCACCGTACCTGAAAAGAACAGGCCCGACTGCATCAACATGCCGACGCCAAACTCGGTTGGTGTCAGGCCCACCTCGTTGATCAGCACGAAGGGAAGCATCGTCGCCCAGGCATAGAGCGCACCGACCGCGCCGCCGATAACGAGCGTCGAGGACATGAAGCGGCTGTCGCTGACCAATGTGCGATAGGCCGCGACGATCGGCTTCAAGTGCCCCTTGCTCGGGTCCGGCGTTACCGTCTCCGCCATGAAGAATTGCACCGTGATGCAGGCCATGGCAGCGAAGCCGACCATCAGGAAGAAGATCGACTGCCAGCCGAAGAGGCCGAGCGCCAGGCCGCCGAGCGTCGGTGAGACCGCAGGACCGAGTGCCAGCATCATGCCGATCATGTTCATGATGCGCGCCGCTTCGGTCCCGGTGAACTGGTCGCGCACGATCGCACGCGCCACCGTCATGCCGACGGAAGCGCCGATGCCCTGCACCAGGCGCCCGGCCAGAAGTACTGCGATCGAGGGCGCCAAGGCCGCCATCAGGCTGCCGACCAGATAGATTGCCATGAAGATCAACGTGGCACGGCGCCGACCGATGACATCGGAAAGCGTGCCCGACACAAGCTGGGCGAAGGCGAATCCAGCAAAGTAAAGCGACAGCGTCATCTTGATCGCCGCCTCGCTGGACGAGAAGGCGCGCACCAGTTCCGGCATGGCCGGGGTGTAGAGCGCCATGGAAACGGGCCCGAGCGCGACTAGGAAGGCGCCGATGATGCTCGTGCGCCGTTCACTCATGCGACGCGTCATCGCAAGGCTCCGGACTTACCCTCGGGCTTCTCGCCAGTTTCCTTGCCGGCGAGACACGGATCAAGCTCACGCAAGTTGTCGCGCAAGATGCGCAAATTGGCGCAGAGAACCTCGCGAGTCGCCTCGTCAAGTCCTGCGGTATAGGCGTTCATCATCTCCCTGAGCCCCGTCATCAGCTCTGTGAGCAGCGGACCGGCCTTTTCGGTGATGACGACGTTCTTGGCGCGGCGATCCGCCGGATCCGGCACGCGGGCAACAAGGCCCATTGCTTCCAGCCGGTCGAGATAGGCCGAAAGCGTCATCGGCTCGATGCCCATGCGGGTGGCGATTTCGGCCTGCTTGATGCCCTCGGTGAGCGCCACCTGGATCAGCGTGCGCGCCTCGCCGGGCGTGATGCCCAGATCCATGGCATTGACCTTGCGGTCAAAGGCCCCGCGCAACAGGCGCGAGACATCGGTCAGAAGCATTCCAATGGTTTCGGATTCGAGTTTGAATGGCATCAGCATCGTTCACAAATGATATAATAAGTTTTACTTATCATATCATTTGATGCCATTCAACGCACCAGTGGCTGTGGCTTAGCCCTCGAGCTCCTCACGCAGCATTTCGAGTTCCAGCCATTCCTCTTCCATGCGGGCAAGATCCGCACGAAGTTTCTCCAGTTCCTGCGCGAGCTTCGCAAAAGCATTTGGATCTTTTGTGAAAAGGTTGGGATCGGCCATCTTTTCTTCGCGCTTGGCGGCCTCGGCCTCCGCCTTGGCAATTTCCTTCGGCAGATTTTCAAGCGCGAATTTCTGCTTGTAGGAAAGCTTGCCCTTGGCCGCCTTCGGCGCTTCGGCGGCGGGCGCAGCTGCATCAGCCTTGGCCTTTTCCGCCTTTTCGGCCCTGCGCTTCTCTTCAATCGCACCCTTGCGCTGCGTCATCATGTCGGAATAACCGCCGGCATATTCGATCCAGCGTCCATCCGGCGCATCCGGGTTCGCCGGCGCGATCGTCGAGGTGACGGTGCGGTCGAGGAAGTCACGGTCGTGGCTGACGAGGATGACCGTTCCGGCAAACCCGGCGACAATCTCCTGCAGGAGGTCGAGCGTTTCGATGTCGAGGTCGTTGGTCGGCTCGTCGAGGATCAGAAGATTCGTCGCCCGCGCCAGGATGCGCGCCAGCATCAGCCTTGCCCGCTCGCCGCCCGAGAGCTCACGGATCGGCGTGCGTGCCTGCTCCGGCTGGAACAGGAAATCCTTCATGTAGCCGGTGACGTGGCGCTGTTCGCCATTGACCAGCAGGCTCTCGCCGCGCCCGTCCGTCAGGTAATGCGCCAGCGTGTCGTCCAGATTGAGATCTTCGCGCTTCTGGTCGAGTGTCGCCATTTCGAGATTGGTGCCGAGCTTGACCGTACCGGTATCCGGCTCGGTCTGACCGGTCAGCATTTTCAGGAGCGTCGTCTTGCCGGCACCGTTCGGACCGACAAGACCGATACGGTCGCCCCGATGCACCCGGATCGAAAAGGGCGCAACGATGGTGCGGTCCCCATAGGCCTTGCTGATCTTCTCGGCCTCGATCACCAGCTTACCCGATTCCTTGGCGTCGGCGGCCGTCGCCTGCACTGTCCCCTGCGGCCCCTTGTGGCCGCGATAGACGGCCCGCATATTCTGCAGCTCGCCGAGGCGACGCATGTTGCGCTTGCGCCGGGCCGTCACGCCGTAGCGCAGCCAGTGCTCCTCGCGCTCGATCGCCTTGCCGAGCTTGTGCTGTTCCAGCTCTTCGGCCTCAAGCACCTCGTCGCGCCACGCCTCGAAATGGCCAAAACCGCGATCGAGCCGGCGCGACTGGCCGCGATCGAGCCAGACGGTGGCCGTCGACACCTTCTCCAGAAAGCGCCGGTCGTGCGAGATCAAGACGAGCGCCGAGCGGCTGCGGGTCAGTTCGTCTTCCAGCCATTCGATCGTCGGCAGATCGAGATGGTTGGTCGGCTCGTCGAGCAGCAGGATATCCGGCTCCGGCGCCATGACGCGGGCGAGCGCTGCCCGGCGCGCTTCGCCGCCCGAGAGCTGCTTCGGGTCCTCTTCGCCTGTCAGCCCCAGATGCTGCAGCAGATAGGCGACGCGAAACGGGTCGTCGCTCGGCCCCAGGCCCGCCTCGGCATAGGCCTGCACCGTGTCGTAGCCGTCGAAATCCGGCGCCTGGTGCAGATAGCGGATGGTCGCCGACGGATGACGGAACACCTCGCCCGACTGCGCCTCTGCAAGCCCGGCGGCGATCTTCATCAGCGTCGACTTGCCCGAGCCGTTGCGCCCGACCAGGCAGATGCGGTCACCCGGCTCCACTTGCAGGTTCGCGCCGGCCAGAAGCGGCGTGCCGCCAAAGGTAAGGAAGATATCGTCGAGTTTCAGAATGGGAGGCGCCAAGGCTCAGGCTCCGGAAAGATCATAGGGGCGGGCAAGCACGATGGCGCGACCGCTCTTGAGAGTGAAGCGAAGGGGACCCTCCGCAACGTTGGAAACGGTTCGGGACGAGCCGAACGGCAGGGTGAAATCGTCGAGCGGATAGCGCGCATTGACGATCGAAAGGCCGGTAAGTTCGGTCAGACCTAGCACCGAGAAGAGGCAACCCTTCGGCAGGTCGAGCTCGAGCGGACCGGCAAGCAGCGGATAGGCCTCTTCCTCGCCCGAGGTCATCAGCACCGGAAGCCCACGCTCGGCAAGGGCGACAGCATGCAGCAGATGCATGAAGGCGTGGTCGCTGCGGGTGCCGCCGAGCGCGCCCGCGAAAATCAGCCGATCGGCGCCGCGCGATAGCGCTGCCTCAACCGCGATCTCGCCATCCGTCGCCGCCTTTGCCGCCGGATAGGGCTCGCGTGGAACGGAGGCGAACTCGGAAAGCAACGCGTCTTCGGTCGAATCGAAATCGCCGACCCAGACATCGGGTACGACGCCGAGCAAACGGGCATGGCGCATGCCGCCGTCAGCTGCAACGAAGCGGCTTCCGCTCAGCTGTCGTGTCAGCCGGTCGGTCAGCGAAAGGGCGCCGCCAAGCAGAATGGTGAAGGTCGATCGAGCCATGGCAAAGCCCATAGCGCAAAGGACCGCGGAAGGAAAACGAAGAAAACCGTTGGACGACCGGTTCTCGAAATTTTGCTGAAGCCGTCAGTGCCCTTCCGGCACCGGATCTGGAAACAGCATGCCGGCATAGATGCCCGGGGTCGAATCCGGAATCTCGAACGCACCGGCTACCCGCTCGTAGAACTTCGCCGGTCCGACGCCGCCGATGACTGCATAGCCATAGCCGGCCTCGCGCATCGCCGTCAGGCTGGCGATCAGCAGCGCCTCGCCAATCCCCTGGCCGCGCATGCCTTCATCGACGCCAGTCGGACCGAAGAAGCCGAGCGCGGTCACGTCGTGGCACGCAAAGCCGACGATCTTTTCCTCGTGCACCGCGACATGCATGCGCGTCGGGGTGGAAGAGAAGGCCGCTTCCGCCTCGCCCGCCCAGCCGGCACCAAAGGTCTTCTCGATCCAGGAGACGACCAGGCGGCGCTCCGGCGCCATGGCACGGCGAATGCTGATACCCGCTCCAAGCCTCGACTGAGGGTGAGACGGCAGGGCGTAAAGTCGAACGAGCATATCTGGCATGGCGTTTCCTCCTCGCTGCAGTGGTGTAGCGCAGTTGGCGGCTTACGCAAATACGAGCCAATGCCCCGCTCCAAGGCGCCACTTTCGGCTCCCCCCAAACATCGCTTGCCATGGAACCAGCGTGGCGGTAAATCTTTTGCCGCTCTAACGGGGTGCCTCCCGACCGCATAGCGGCCGGAGGCTGAGAGGCGTGCAACGCCAACCCGCGGAACCTGATCCGGCTCATACCGGCGGAGGGATTAGACGCGATCGGATCGATACGCCCTTTTCCCATGCAACAACGAACTTTGGGAGAGGTGCCTGCCATGTCCAATTTATCGCAACACAAACTGTTTAGCCGGCTAGCTCTGGCTGCTACCGCAAGTCTCGTCTTCGCCCACCATGCAACGGCAGCCGACAAGACGCTGACGGTCTATACCTATGAGAGCTTCATCACCGAATGGGGCCCGGGCGCCAAGGTGGCGGAAGCCTTCGAAAAGACCTGCGAGTGCAAGGTCAATTATGTCGGCGTCGCCGATGGTGTCGAATTGCTCACCCGCCTGAAGCTCGAAGGCGACGCCTCGAAGGCCGACATCGTGCTCGGCCTCGATACCAACCTCGTGGCGGAAGCCAAGGCGACCGGCTTCTTCGCGCCGCACGGCGTCGATGCCAAGGAGCTGAAGGTTCCGGGCGGCTTCTCCGACGATACCTTCCTTCCCTATGATTACGGCCACTTCGCCGTCGTCTACGATACCGAAACGTTGAAGACGCCACCGAAGAGTCTGAAGGAGCTCGTCGAAGGCGACCCGTCACAGAAGATCGTCATCGAGGACCCGCGCACCTCGACGCCGGGCCTCGGCCTGCTGCTCTGGGTCAAGGCCGTCTATGGCGACGAGGCCGGCGCTGCCTGGGCTAAGCTCAAGGACCGCGTTCTGACCGTCACTCCCGGCTGGTCGGAAGCGTACGGCCTCTTCACCAAGGGCGAAGCACCGATGGTGCTCTCCTACACCACCTCGCCGGCCTATCACATGGTCGCGGAAAACACCGAGCGCTACCAGGCGGCGGCCTTCTCCGAAGGCCACTACATCCAGATCGAAGTCGCCGGCATGACCAAGCATGCCAAGGAGCCGGACCTGGCAAAACAGTTCCTGAGCTTCATGACCGGGCCGGAGTTCCAGTCGATCATCCCGACGACCAACTGGATGATGCCGGTCGGCGTCACCAGCGAGCCGCTGCCGGATGCCTTCAACAAGCTGGTCAATCCGGAGAAGACCTTCCTGCTGCCGTCGGAAGAAGTCGCGAAGAACCGCAAGGCCTGGATCGACGAATGGCTTGCCGGCATGAGCAAGAGCTGAGGCCGGATTGTTCGCACTGCGCGAAAACCGCATGACTGTTGTCGCCGGGGCGCTCTGCCTCGGCGCCTTCCTGCTCTTCGTCGGCCTGGCGATCGTAGCCTTGCTCGCCCAAACCGGCGGCACGAACGAAGGCAACCTGTTCGACGCCTATATCTGGCGCGTCACCCGCTTCACGCTGCTGCAGGCAACCCTTTCGACGCTCCTGTCGATGCTGTTCGCCATTCCTGTGGCGCGGGCGCTGGCGCGGCGGCCCCGGTTCTTCGGTCGTATCTGGCTGTTGCGGCTTATGGCGCTGCCACTCGGCCTGCCCGTTCTCGTCGGCGCGCTCGGTCTGATCGAGATCTGGGGACGCCAGGGCTTCTTCAACTCCGGCCTGCGCTGGCTCGGCCTCGAGCAACCAATCAGCATCTATGGCCTGTTCGGCATCCTGCTCGCGCATGTCTTCTTCAACATGCCGCTGGCAGCACGCCTGTTCCTGGCCGGGCTTGAACGTATTCCCGCCGAATACTGGCGCAGCGCCGCCAATCTCGGCATGCCCTCCCGTGCGCTATTCCGCTTTATTGAATGGCCTGTCCTGCGTGGCTTGCTGCCGGGCGCGGCCGGCCTCGTCTTCATGCTCTGCGCCACCAGCTTCACGCTCGTGCTGACGCTTGGCGGCGGTCCTGCGGCTAGCACCATCGAGGTCGCGATCTACCAGGCCCTGCGCTTCGATTTCGACCCACCGCGTGCGATCGCGCTATCCGGGCTGCAGATCGCCATGACCGGCGCCCTGCTCCTCATTCTGCGACGTCTGGCAACGGAGCCGGAAGAGGGCGTGACCGGCGGTCGCGCGGTTCGCCGCTTCGATGGCGCAAGGCCCGTCGCACGGCTAAACGATAGCGCCTGGATCATCCTCGCACTGCTCTTCCTCATTGCCCCGTTGATCGCGGTCGTCGTCTCGGGCCTGCAGGCCGATCTCCTCAAGCTTGCGCGCGATCCGAACGTGCATCGGGCACTGGTGACGAGCGCTTCGATCGCGCTTGCCTCGGCGCTCGCCTCCGTCGCCATGGCAGCCGTGATGATCCGTGCTGCGGCCACGGTTACCGCCCCACGCCACACAGGTACGTTGGCACGCGGCTTTGCCGACACGATCGGCGCCAGCACCTCACTGATCCTGCTGGTGCCGCCAGTCGTGCTCGGCGCCGGCTGGTTCCTGCTTCTCCGCCCCTTCGGCGATGTCGCGCGCTTTGCGCCTGTCGTCGTCGTGGCGATCAATGCCCTGATGGCCCTCCCCTTCGTCCACCGGATCCTCGCGCCGGCCATGGCCACGCACGCGGCGCGCTCCGAACGGCTGACGGCAAGCCTCGGCATCCGCGGGTTTCATCGCCTGCGATGGATCGATCTTCCCGCCCTTCGCAAACCGTTGCTGATGGCGCTCTCCTTTGCCATGGCGCTATCGCTCGGCGATCTCGGCGCGGTGGCCCTCTTCGGCTCGCAGGACATGGTGACGCTTCCCTGGCTGCTCTATAGCCGGATGGGCAGCTACCGCACCGCCGATGCGGCTGGCCTTGCCCTCTTCCTCGGGCTTCTCTGCCTGATCTTCACCATCCTCGGCACGGCGGAAGACGTCCGCCGGCGGCAAGGACGCAAAGCATGACCGAGCCCAACCCTGCCATCGAACTGCGCAATGTCGAAGTTCGCTTCGAAACGACCACGCTACGCTTCGATTGCACAATCGCGGCCGGTGGCATCGTCGCCGTTGCCGGCGCCTCCGGTTCCGGCAAGTCGACGCTCTTTCACCTGATCGCCGGCTTTGAGGATCCCGACCAGGGCGAGGTCCATATCCTCGGCCAGCAGGCTGGCAACCAGGCACCTTCGGAGCGCCCGGTCTCGATGATCTTCCAGGACAACAATCTCTTTGCCCATCTCGATGTCGCGACCAATGTCGGCCTGGGCATCAACCCGGCGCTTCGCCTGACGGACGAAGACCGCAAGAGGATCGAGGAGGCACTTTGCCGCGTGGGACTTGAAGGCTTCGAACGACGACTGCCGCCCACGCTGTCCGGCGGTGAACGCCAGCGGGTCGCGCTCGCCCGCGCGCTCGTGCGGCGTCGCCCCATCCTCTTGCTGGATGAACCTTTTGCGGCCCTCGACCCCGGAATGCGCGCCGGCATGCGTACGCTCCTTGGCGAGCTTCACGCGGAAGAAGGCAACACCATCCTGATGATCACGCACCATCCCGAAGACGTGAAGGCGCTGGCCGATAGCGTGCTTTTTCTCGACCAGGGGCGTATCATTGCACACGATACACTCGACCGCTTCCTGGAGCGGCGTGACAATGCGGCAGTCGACCGTTTTCTTGGCAACGCCTGAAGGAGGGCCTCGTTTCTCGTCGCCCCCAGCCGATTGCCACAATTTGACCGCGGCGCCATGCGACGCGCGAAATATCCGGCGAAGGCGTGAATATTCGCGCATCCGTTGCCGTGATACCACGGGGCAACTATTTCTACCGAGACAAACTAGGCAGGTGGCGCTGAAATCAGATACAGCAAGACCAGGGCTGAACAGTCGCGGCGGAGCAACGCTGCCGGACTGAAAAAGTAGGACTTTCAACGCTGTCGCTCCATCGACCCGCCGCATGCGGGCGGAGCGGCAGACGGGAAACGGGCTGAGGCATGGAGAGGCATACAGTCACACACGACCGGTTCCCGCCGAAGCGCGGGCGGCTGCGTGGACGCGTCGTGGTTGCATTGCTTGCGGCCACGCTTCTCTCCGCATGCCAGTCTGTGATCGAGCAATCCTACGAGCCGACGGTTTCGCCCTCGTCCAATCCGCAGATTGTCGACGAGGTTCAGAAGAACGATCCCCGCGCCAAGATGGGCGCACGCGAACATCCGCGCATCGTTGCAAGCTATGGCGGCGAATACAAGGATGCCAAGACGGAACGGCTGGTCGCCCGCATCGCCGGCGCGCTGACCGCCGTCTCGGAAAACCCGCAGCAGTCCTACCGCATTACCATCCTGAATTCGCCGGCAATCAACGCCTTTGCGTTGCCGGGTGGCTATCTCTACGTCACCCGCGGCCTGCTCGCGCTTGCCAACGATGCCTCCGAGGTCGCCGCCGTCCTCTCGCACGAGATGGCGCACGTCACCGCCAACCATGGCATCGAGCGCCAGCAGCGCGAAGAAGCGGAAGTCATCGCCAGCCGCGTGGTCTCCGAAGTGCTGTCGTCCGATCTCGCCGGCAAGCAGGCGCTCGCCCGCGGCAAGCTGAGGCTCGCAGCCTTCTCGCGCAACCAGGAGCTCCAGGCTGACGTCATCGGCGTACGCATGCTCGGCGAAGCCGGCTACGATCCCTACGCGGCCGCACGCTTCCTGGATTCGATGGCCGCCTATAGCCGCTTTACGGCCGTCGACCCGGAATCCGACCAGAGCCTCGACTTCCTGTCGAGCCATCCGAACGCGCCGCAGCGCGTCGATCTCGCACGCCGCCACGCCCGTGCCTTCGGCCCGGAAGGCACCAGCGGCGATCGCGGTCGCGACTATTACCTCGCCGGCATCGACGGCCTGCTCTACGGCGACAGCCCCCAGGAAGGCTATGTCCGCGGCCAGACCTTCCTGCATGGTCAGCTCGGCATCCGCTTCGAGGTCCCGACCGGCTTCCAGATCGACAACAAGGCGGAGGCGGTTCTGGCGACCGGACCCGGCGATATCGCCGTGCGTTTCGACGGGGTGGCGGACACGGGTGGACGCAGCCTGACCGACTATATCGCCAGCGGCTGGGTCACCGGCCTGCAGCCCGACACGATCAAGCCGATCAACGTCAATGGCTTGGAAGCTGCAACCGCGCGTGCCTCGGCCGATCGCTGGGATTTCGATGTCACGGTCATCCGCATCGACAGCCGCATCTACCGCTTCCTGACCGCCGTTCCCAAAGGTTCGAATGCACTGGAGCCGACCGCGAACCAGCTGCGCAGCTCGTTCCGTCGCATGACGCAGGGCGAGGCCCAGTCCTTGAAACCGCTGCGCATCCGCGTCGTGACGGTAAGACCTGGCGAAACGATCGCGACGCTTTCCGCCCGCATGATGGGCACGGATCGCAAGTTCGACCTGTTCCGGGTGATCAATGCGATGCAGGTCACCTCGACGGTGAAGCCGGGCGACAAGGTCAAGATCGTTTCTGAATAAGCCAGTGGTCGTGAGCGTAGGCGAGGAAGCCCCACAACAGGCCACCGCGTGCGTCGAGTTTGTGCGGGGCAGCGCACCGCGAACGCATCACAGGCCGATTTGCGGCGGGGAAGCCCCTGCGAACGCTACCAATGCATGCCGCGCATGAATGCGGCCGGCTCGCGATACGGCACGTGAGCAATCAAAGGCCAAAGCGGGGTTGCGCCGGAAAGATCGCGACGCGCTTCAGTGGATGCCAGCGGTCAGGGCTGGCGCCTTTGTCGCAAGCGCAGCTCTCAGCTTTTCGAGCGCCCGGGTTTCGATCTGTCGCACTCGTTCCTTGGAAATGCCAAGATCGAGGCCGAGCTCTTCGAGCGTCGCACCATCCTCTGACAGTCGCCGTGCGCGGATGATCCGCATTTCCCTTTCGGTCAAGGCACCCAGCGCATCGCGCAGCCACACTCGGGCGCGCTCTCCGTCAATCATGTCGCTGACCTGTTCGTCCGGCAGGGGCGCATCGCTGGCGAGGAAATCCAGCCGCTCGCCGCCATCGGAATCGGCGCCGCCGACGGGCGCTTGCAACGAGGTGTCGCTACCGGAAAGCCGGGCATCCATAGTCTGCACATCGGCGATGCTGACACCCAGGGCCGCCGCGATCTCTTCATGCATCGCCTGCGATGTAAGCTGCCGGTCGCCCTGGGCCAGACGCGCGCGCAAGCGCCGCAGATTGAAGAACAGGGCCTTCTGGGCCGAACTCGTTCCGCCCCGCACGATCGACCAATTGCGCAGGACATAGTCCTGCATCGATGCCCGGATCCACCAGGTCGCGTAGGTCGAGAAACGCACTTCGCGGCTCGGCTCGAAGCGGGCGGCCGCTTCCAGCAAGCCGATATGACCTTCCTGGACCAGGTCGCCCATCGGCAGGCCGAAGTTGCGGAATTTCGCGGCCATCGAAATCACCAGCCGCATGTGCGACATGGCGATCTTGTTGCGGGCTTCCTGATCATGGTCGTTTCGCCACGCCTGTGCCAGCGCGTGCTCCTCGTCGCGCTCGAGATAGGGCGCTTCCATTGCGATCTTGATCATCCGCCGGTCTGCAGTGAGAGTCTTCATCGATCACTCCGTGACTGGCGCCGGGCGCCATTGCGCGTGAAGTCCAAAAGGCCAGACGGATGAGGCGTCCGGCAGCAGGGGCGTCTCGCGCCGCGACGTCGAAACTTGAAGAAACGACGCGGCGCCCTAACTTCCAAGTCACGAACCTGAACGGTGATGGATCACAGAACCAAGATCGCCCGGCGCGAAAGCGGCGCATTTCTGCCGGCTAATGTAAATGCGCGTTGGCGCGAAAGGTTCCATTCGGTCAAAGAAAAAGCCCGGCACGACGGCCGGGCTTTTTGCAGGTACTGATTTCGGGCGAAACGCGCTTAAGCGGCTTCGTCCTGGGCGTCGTCTTCTTCGATCGACTTGCCACGCTTCGGACCCTTGCTGAGGTTAGCCTCGACGAGGCGAACGGCTTCGGTCTCCGACATCTTGTTGACGGCAGCGATTTCGCGCGCCATGCGGTCGAGGGCAGCTTCATAGAGCTGGCGTTCGGAATAGGACTGTTCCGGCTGGTTTTCGGCGCGATAGAGATCGCGGACGACCTCAGCGATGGAAATCAGGTCGCCGGAATTGATCTTGGCATCGTATTCCTGGGCGCGGCGCGACCACATGGTGCGCTTCACGCGAGCCTTGCCCTGCACAACCTTCAACGCGCGATCGACGAAATCGGTTTCGGACAGCTTACGCATGCCAATGCTGACAGCCTTGGCTACCGGCACCTTCAGACGCATCTTGTCCTTCTCGAAATCGATGACAAAAAGCTCAAGCTTCATGCCGGCGACTTCCTGCTCTTCGATCGCGACGATCTGGCCAACACCGTGGGCCGGATAGACGATCGATTCACCGGTCTTGAAGCCCTGGCGTGTCGAAGATTTTTTCTGCTGGGTCGTCATTCGTTTCAAAAACTCCCTGTTTCGCACCCGGCCATTCTGGCCGGGGCCGGGTCAGTGAGGCCCGGGATAGACGGGGATACCGCCGGGTGGGTACATCCTGGTCCGTCCAAGGAACGCAAACAGCCTCATGAAATGCGGTCACAACAGAGCAAAGCCATGTTGCGTAAAGAGGGAGACCGCGTTTTGGAGATCGTTTGCTTTCGTGATGGTTTTCGGGCGCGCAAAAACACCCTCTGTGGATCAGTAGAAGGAACCTATCACAAAAAAGTGCCGAAATCAATAATTTGCTGCATGGCAGCCATCAAGCCACCATTCTCGCAACTGCGAGCGCAGTGCGTGTTTTCCCCAGGTTTGGCGCGCGGGGCCGCTCTTGCTTCGTCAGCCTCGACGAACGATGGAAATCGTCCGTCTCAGTCGCCCTGACCCGGCTCAGCCGAGAAGAACTTGTCATATTTGCCTTCGACGCCGTCCATCTCCTTGGCCTCCGGCATCGGGTCGCGCTTGACCGTGATGTTCGGCCACTTGCTGGCAAAATCAGCGTTCAATTTCAACCACATATCAAGGCCCGGCTCGGTGTCCGGCTTGATCGCCTCGGCAGGACATTCCGGCTCGCAAACGCCACAGTCGATGCACTCGTCGGGATGAATGACGAGAAAATTCTCACCCTCATAGAAGCAATCCACGGGGCAGACTTCGACACAGTCGGTATACTTGCAGCGAATGCAATTGTCGGTCACGACATACGTCATGAGGTACTCCAGCCAATGCTCACGTTTGATGGCAGACGGCAATCAATGGTGATGCTCGTCGTCCGCGCATGCTAGGAATGTCCGGCGCGCATAGCTGCCGAAGCAAACCCGATGCACCCTACGTGGGTCTGTCAGGTAAAGGCTTTATGGGCCCTTTGCAAGAATATTCAATGCGCGAAACGCCGCGTCAAAGGCAGAGTTTTCTAAAGCATGTTGCGCAAAAGTGCGCCGTGGTTTTTGCGGTGCGATCTGCGAAAAATCAGAACGTGAAACGCAAGGAGCGGATCTGAAAGATCGCGACGGACGTCAATCCTCGCGCGGATCGAAATCGGGTTTCAGCCGATCGGTTTCCCGCCGTTCCTTCTTCGTCGGACGCCCTGCCCCGCGGTCGCGCGTAGCGAGATCGAAAGCCGAGCGTTTCTCCTTCGGCTGCTCGGGCGTGAGATCGTCGTAAAGAAGCCGCGCTTCCTCGTAAGGGCCGCGCCGTTCCCCCGGCGCAAGAACGCGCACGATCAGATTGCGCCGGTCGAGGGCGAGTTCAAGCATATCGCCCGCCTTGACCTGAAACGACGACTGCGTCACGCGCTCGTCGTTGACGGCCACGCGGCCATCCTCGATCGCCTTTTGCGCAAGCGATCGGGATTTGATCAGCCGCGTAAAAAACAGCCACTTGTCGAGACGCTGGCGCGATGCCGGGTTGGACGCGGGCTGTTTTTCCATGACCTGCCTTACTTCTTCATCTGCTCCTTGAGCGCAGCGAGCTTGGCGAAGGGCGAATCCGGATCCACCGGCTTCTCGCGACGCGGCGGACGCGCCTCGAACTTGCCCTGGCTCGGCTTGCCGCCGCGATCGTGACGCTCATGACGGTCGCCGCGGTCCTGGCGTGGCCCGCCTTCCGACTTGCCGCCTTCGTGTCGCTTGCCGCGCGCCGGCGGGCCGCCCTTGCGTCCGCCTTCACGTCCTTCGCCCTGGCCCTGGCCCTGGCCTTGACCATGCCCGTGGCGCTGACCGCCGCGACGCTGGTCGCCCTGGTGGCGGCCACCGCCCTGGCGCTGGTTGTCCTGACGGGTGCCGGGACGCCAGAGCAGAACCGGCTTGGCTTCAACCGGTTCCCCGGCCTCGGTGAGTTGACTTTCGGCAGGCTGCGCCTCGCTCGTAGCGACTTCGCCTTCAGCCGTTTCAGTCTCGGCGGCAGGCGCCTCAGCGGCAGCAGCCTCGACTTCAACCGCGCTGTCACCAGCGTCAGCGTCATCGACGACGGCGACCGGCTCGGAAGCGGCAGCCGTTGCGGCCGGTGCACCGTCATGGCTGGCGAGGAAGGCTGCAGCCTCCTCGGCCTTGACTGCGTCGGCGCGATAGCCGAGGCCCTTCAGAATCTCTTCCATATCGTCGGGCGTCGCGCCGAGGATCGAGAGCATCGACGTGGTCGCGGTGAAGCGGCGGCCGTCATAGGCACCTTCCGGACGCGGCTGCGCGCCGGGCTTCCACTGCAGCAACGGCCGGATGAGATCGGCCAGGCGCTCCAGGATGTCGATGCGGACGGCACGCTTTCCGAGGAAACGGAAACCGGCGAGCTTGTAGAAGGTCCGCTCGAAGGACGGATCGGTGACGACGGACGTGCGACCGGCGGCGAGCATCGGAATGAGGTCGCCGTAGCCGGGCTTGTCGAGGCCGTCGTTCTTCAGTGCCCAGAGCAGCGTGATGAGCTCGGCCGGAGCCGGCTTCAGGAGCGCCGGGAGGAAGATATGGTAGGCGCCGAAGCGAACGCCGTACTTGCGGATCGAAGCGCGACCGTCCTGATCCAGCGACTTGACGTCGTCGGCGACATCGCGGCGGAAGAGCACACCGAGGTTTTCGACGAGCTGGAACGCAAGGCCCTTGGCCAGGCCTTCGAGATCCTCGGCACGCGAGATATCGTCGAGCGGCTTCAGCACCGTACCGATGTGATGGTTCACGAAACGCTCGACGCGCGCCAGGACGTGCTCGCGAGCATTCGCCTGGAGCTGATCGTCGGCAAGCAGGATGACGCGCGGGCGCATGACGTGGTCGCTCGCAGCGAGACGGGCGACGGGATCGCCGAGCCAGCGCACCAGACCGTCCGACGAAAGCGCCAGGTCGTTGTTGCCCGAGGCGTGCAGACGTGCAGCCCGCGCCTCGAACTCGAGTGCCAGCGCCTTCTGGGCAGCCCCCTGCACGGCCTTGGCATCCGGGCCGTCGCCACCGGTCGCCAGCGTAAACCGGAAACCGGTTAGTTGTCCTACGTGGTGTCCTTCGACGAAGACATCACCATTCACACTGATTTCAGCTTCCAGCATAGCATTCTCTCTCAGGCGCTTCATGAGCACAGATGTCCTGCGATCAACAAAGCGTTTCGTCAACCGTTCATGTAGTGCGTCGGATAATCGATCTTCAATTTCCCGCGTCTTTTCTTGCCAGTGTGTCGGATCGGCCAGCCATCCCGGTCGGTTCGACACATAGGTCCAGGTTCTGATCTGCGCGATTCGCGCCGAAAGTGTGTCGATCTCGCCGTCGGTGTGATCGGCACGCCTGACCTGTTCGGCCATGAAATCTTCGTTCACCGCACCCCGGCGAACGAGATCTGCGTAGATCGTCGAGATCAGATCGGCGTGCTGCGCGGGCGTGATGCGCCGATAGTCCGGCAGCGCGCAGGCTTCCCATAGTTTTTCCACGCGCTCGGCATTGGTCGTGATATCGACGACCTCCGGGTAGCGGGTCAAATGTTCGAACGCTTGCTGGTCTACCGCAGGTAGCGCCCGGGCAAGGCCAGGAACCGTTGGCGCTGCTTCGAGGCTCTTCTTCAGGGCGGGAAGCGACGAATAGTCGAACGCCTTCGAGCGCCACTGCAGCACCTTCACCGGATCGAACTCGTGCGCCTCGATGCGATGGACCAGTTCGTTGTCGAAAGGATCGACGCGACCCGTCACTCCGAACGTGCCATCGCGCAAGTGCCGACCGGCGCGGCCGGCGATCTGCGCAAGCTCGGCCGGATTCAAATTGCGGAACTGGTATCCGTCGAATTTGCGGTCCTGTGCGAAGGCGACGTGATCGACGTCGAGGTTGAGCCCCATGCCGATCGCGTCGGTCGCGACCAGGTATTCGACATCGCCTTCCTGATAGAGCGCCACCTGGGCATTGCGGGTGCGCGGCGATAGCGCGCCGAGAACCACGGCGGCACCACCGCGCTGGCGGCGGATCAGCTCGGCGATCGCATAGACCTCGTCGGCGGAGAAGGCGACGATCGCCGAGCGATGCGGCAGGCGGGTGATTTTCTTCGAGCCGGCATACAGAAGCTGCGACATACGCGGCCGCTCGACGACGGTGATGCCGGGCAGCAGCTGCTCGAGGATCGGCCGCATCGTTCCGGCGCCCAAGAGCAGCGTCTCTCCCCGTCCTCTCAGATGCAAGATCCGGTCGGTGAAGATGTGGCCGCGCTCGAGGTCGCCGGCAAGCTGCACCTCGTCGATTGCGACGAAGGACGCCGTGGTCTCGCGCGGCATCGCTTCGACGGTGCAGACCGAAAAGCGGGCGCGATGCGGCGTGATCTTTTCCTCGCCGGTGATCAGCGCGACATTGTGGTGGCCGACCCTTTCGACAAGGCGCGTATAGACCTCGCGCGCCAAGAGGCGCAGCGGCAGGCCTATGACGCCGCTCTCATGCGCGATCATGCGCTCGATCGCGTAGTGCGTCTTGCCGGTATTGGTTGGCCCGAGCACCGCGGTTACGCCGCGGCCGCTCAGGATCATGGGGTGAACGGACACGTCATCGATCCCGGGCATTCAGAAATTACGGCAGCGTCTTTTCACGCTGGCGGCAAACACATGCCCACGCACCGAGCCAAACGCAAGGGGCGCCGACAACTAAAACCATCGTTCTATGCTCTCATCCCATTGCACCACCTGTTGTGGTTGGCGCAATCGAGAATCGGAACAGCCATGGAACGAATCGGCGACGAATCGAAGACTTATCGCGATTCACTGTATGTTCACGACTACATATAGATTTCAACACCCGACGTTGCACCACATGCTGAATCTGGTGCGGATTCCATGCCATGGGGCTCACGACTCGCCTCGATCCGGGCTGTACCATTGCCAGACAGGTCCAAGGATTCGGAATCCAAGACTCTGGAAAGCTTGGAAAATTTTTCACGAAATTCGTCGGAGATTCACCGGATGGGGAGAATGAGAATCGCATTCCGCATCCTCGACCAATGCGAGCGTATCTGATGGCGACTCGTGATCCGCGCATCATTCCGCTTTTGTTCTCCACAAGATATAGTGTCTACGCCGTGCGCCGGCAACACGATCGGGGGCGCAACTTCGCGATTCAAGCCCGCGGGTGAACAGGCGCCTGCTTCCTCCACCCCGCATAAGAACGGCGCCCCGAAGGGCGCCGCTTGAAAACGCTAGAGAGATGGGAAGATCAGACGACAAACTGTCCGCCATTCGCCGAAATCGTCGAGCCGGTGATGAAGCCGGCATCGTCGGAGGCCAGGAACACCACGCAGCGGGCGATTTCTTCCGGTTCGCCGAGGCGACCGACGGGGATCTGCGGAATGATCCGCTCGTTCAGCACCTTCTCCGGCACCGCCCGCACCATTTCCGTGCCGATATAGCCCGGGCAGATGGCATTGACTGTGATGCCCTTGGCAGCACCTTCCTGGGCGAGCGACTTCGTGAAGCCGAGATCGCCAGCCTTGGCCGCCGAATAGTTGGCCTGGCCCATCTGGCCCTTCTGGCCGTTGATCGACGAGATGTTGATGACGCGGCCGAAACCGCGGTCGCGCATGGCGGACCAGAGCGGGTGGGTCATGTTGAAGAGACCGGTAAGGTTGGTGCCGATCACCTCGCCCCATTGTTCGGGCGTCATTTTATGGAACATCGCATCGCGGGTGATGCCCGCGTTGTTGACCAGTACCTCGACCGGGCCGAGATCGGCCTCGACCTTGGCGATCCCCTCGGCGCAGGCCTGATAACTGGAAACGTCCCACTTGTAGACCGGGATGCCGGTTTCCTGCTTGAAGGCCTGGGCCTTCTCGTCATTGCCGGCATAGTTGGCAGCCACCTTGTAGCCGGCATTCTTGAGTGCGATGGAAATTGCAGCACCAATGCCGCGCGACCCACCCGTGACCAATGCTACCCTGCTCATGCACGCCTCCCACTTGATCAATTCAGTTTCTCAAAGGCCTTCTTCATCAGCTTTTCGCCGATCTGTTGCCCGTAGAGCTCGGCGGCCGCCTGAAACTGCGGCGTCGCGAGCATAGGCATTCCCACCTCGCACTTGGTGAGCGCGAGTTCCATCATCAGTGTACTGAGTTGTTCCAGCGACGCCTTCAGCGCACCACTGTCATCGTTCAAGGCGGCAACCATCACGTCCTTGAACACGCCCTCCTCATCAGAAGTCGTATGTTCCAGCATGCACTGAACCAACCGCGCCTCCTCGAGAGGCGCGGGATTGGCATGTGCAGAAACGATCGGCGAACCGGCCAGCAAGAGGGAAAACGGAACCCACCTGGCGCTGTTCATGCCGCCAAACCGACTAGAGCCGTTCGACGCACATGGCGACGCCCATGCCGCCGCCGATGCAGAGCGTTGCAAGCCCCTTGGAAACGCCGCGGCGCTTCATTTCGAAGAGAAGCGTGTTGAGCACGCGCGCACCGGAAGCACCGATCGGATGGCCGATGGCGATCGCGCCGCCGTTGACGTTGACGATCGACGGATCCCAGCCGAGGTCCTTGTTGACCGCGCAGGCCTGGGCAGCGAAGGCCTCGTTGGCTTCCACAAGCTCGACGTCACCGATCGCCCAGCCAGCTTTCGCCAGCGCCTTGCGCGATGCCGGGATCGGGCCGGTGCCCATGACCTGCGGATCAACGCCGGCCGTTGCCCAGGAAACGATGCGGGCAAGCGGCTGGATGCCGCGCTTGGAAGCCTGCGCTTCGGTCATCAAAAGTGTGGCGGCGGCGCCGTCATTGAGGCCGGAGGCGTTGCCCGCGGTGACCGTGCCTTCCTTGTCGAAGGCCGGACGAAGCTTCGTCATCTGGTCGAGCGTTGCACCGTGGCGGATGTATTCGTCCTGGTCGACGGTGACGTCGCCCTTGCGACCCTTGACGATGAACGGGATGATCTCGTCGGCAAAGCGCCCGGCCTTCTGGGCCGCTTCTGCCTTGTTCTGCGAGGCGAGCGCGAAGGTGTCCTGCTCTTCGCGGCTGAGCTGCCACTGGCGGGCGACGTTCTCGGCGGTGATGCCCATGTGATAGCCGTAGAAGGCGTCGGTCAGGCCGTCCTTGATCATCGTGTCGATCATCTTGAAGTCGCCCATCTTCACGCCGCCGCGAAGATGCGAGCAATGCGGCGCCATCGACATCGACTCCATGCCGCCGGCGACGATGATATCCGCATCACCGGTTGCAATCTGCTGCATGCCGAGTGCGACCGCACGAAGGCCGGAACCGCAGAGCTGGTTCATGCCCCAGGCGGTCTTTTCCTGTGGGACACCCGCCTTCATCGCTGCCTGGCGCGCCGGGTTCTGGCCCTCGCCGGCCTGCAGGACCTGGCCGAGGATCACTTCGTCGACTTCGCCCGCTTCGACACCTGCGCGCTCGAGCACGCCCTTGATGACGGCGGCGCCGAGCTCATGTGCCGGGGTGTTGCCGAACGCTCCGTTGAAGGATCCGACCGCGGTGCGGCCGGCGCTGGCGATCACGATGGAGGGGTTGCTCATGGGACGTTTCCTCAGATCTTTCTTGCCTAATGAAAGCAGACTGGCAAAGCGCGCGACGCAAGTCAAACGCCTTGATGCAGTGCCACAAAACCGTCACTCAAGACGCAGCCGCAAGATTTCGCACTTGCGTCGTCGCAACGCACAAAGACATTGTCAGCGGCGCTCTTTTGCGGATACTCTGAAAAACGCAATAAAGACGGGATGATGGGTGAGAGGAGACCCTGATGGCGAAGCACGAAGGCCAGATCGTTATAAAAAAATATGCGAACCGGCGGCTCTACAACACCGGGACCAGCACCTATGTCACGCTCGACGACCTGGCTGTCATGGTGAAGAAGGGCGAAGATTTCATCGTCCAGGACGCGAAGTCCGGAGAGGACATCACCCATTCCGTGCTGACGCAGATCATCTTCGAGCAGGAATCCAAGACCGGCAATACGCTTCTGCCGATCTCGTTCCTGCGCCAGCTGATCTCGTTCTACGGCGACCAGATGCAGATGGTGGTGCCGAGCTATCTCGAGCACTCGATGCAGGCTTTCACCGAACAACAGTCGCAGATGCGCGAGCAGATCAACAAGGCCTTCGGCGACACGCCGCTCGGCAAGAACCTGCAGGCTCCGTTGCAACTTGTCGAAGAGCAGGTCCGTCGCAATACCGAGATGTTTCATCAGGCGATGCAGATGTTCTCGCCCTTCATCACCGCTCCGCCGGTGAAGGAAACCAAGAAGGCCGAGGCTAAGGATATCGACGAGCTCAAGGAGCAGCTTCGCGCGCTCCAGACCAAGCTCGACAATCTCGGCTAAGCACGCCTTTTTCGCAAAGGCGGGTGAACCACCCGCCTCATTTGCTTGCGTTCGTACGTGCCCTGGACTGGGTTACGCCCAGGATCGGGTCGGCTCCTAAAGACCGATCGAGACGTCGCGGCCGGCCGAACGCATCGAGACGGCAAAACCGGCGATGACATCGATGAAGCTGATCGTCATCAGGATGAAGAAGAGCTGGGTGGCGGCCGGTGCCAGCAACAGGAATTCGATCAAAAAGACGATGAACAGGATCATCGACAACAGGTGATCCATCAGCGCACGCGTGCTCGTGCGGGTCGCCTTCAGCAATTCGACGAAGAGCAACAGCAGTGCAACGACGATCAGGAGGTCGCCGAAGCGCATCGTCCAGGTCGCGCCCGACAGCATGGACAACGACAACATCTCGGCATTCAGCCCGGCAATACCGCCGAACATTCCAATCATCGCGAGATTGTAGATAACGAAAGGCAGGATCAGCAGCGGCACGGCAGCGAGCATCGGGCACGAACTCCTTTGCCGCGTCTTGCGGCGTCTTCAGGCCTAGGGCGCTGTGCGGTCGTTTGAACGCACCAAGGACGCTCCAGCACTTAGGGTGTAAAGCACCTCTCCGCTTCCAGCGACTTCACTTGCAGCGTGATGCTCTAGCTCCTGCGGATAGCACAGGGTCCAAGCGAGAAAATGTCAGACGCAAAACAAAAGGGCCGGCAGAGCCAGCCCTTTGAACCATTCCACGAACGGAAACGCTTATGCGCTTTCCTTCGGGGTCAGAACCTGACGGCCACGGTACATGCCGGTCTTCAGGTCGATGTGGTGCGGACGGCGCAGTTCGCCCGAGTTCTTGTCTTCGACGTAGGTCGGAGCCTTGAGGGCGTCAGCGGAACGGCGCATGCCACGCTTGGACGGGCTCGTTTTTCTTTTAGGTACAGCCATTTCATTCTCCACTTATCGGGCAAACACTGTTCAGCAGCCGAAATGGCCGTGTTAAACAGATGTCAATCACGGAAATTTGGCGCGCTTATACATGGCCAACTCCCGCTTGACCAGTCCCCAGCCGCAATTTTTCGACTCAAGATCTGGCGGAACCGATTCAGACCTCGTCTTCGGGAACGACCCACGGCTCGGCGCGGGCCGCCTCTTCCCACTTTCGGTAGGCGGGATGCGCCTTCATCCGTTGCATGTATCCGAGCGATTCCTGATCCGCAACGAGATCATAGACGTCGAAACGGCTAACCACAGGAGCGTACATCGCGTCTGCTGCACCGAAGGCGCCGAAGAGGAACGGGCCGCCGGATCGGGCAAGCGCTTGCTTCCAGATTTGCTCGATGCGGGCGACATCGGCGCGAACGTCGGCATCCACCTCAAGAGCCTGCTTCTCCCGGCGGACATTCATCGGGCAGGCACCGCGTAACGCCCGGAAACCGGAGAGCATCTCTATGGAATAGCTGCGCGCCCGGGCGCGGGCCTCACGATCCGCGGGCCAGAGCCCGGCATTGGGAAAGAGCTCGGCGACGTATTCGATGATCGCCAGCGATTCCCAGACGAGCAGTTCGCCATGCCGTAGCAACGGCACACGCCCCGTCGGCGAGACCGCACGGATTTCGGGATTGCCCGCCGCAAAGTCGAAGGGAATGACCACGTCCTCGAAATCGATGCCCGCGGCGCTCATCGCCATCCAGGGCCGCATCGACCAGGATGAATAGTTCTTGTTGCCGACGTAAAGGATAAGTCCGGTCATTTCTGTTCCTTGGCTAAGGTCTGTCCGAGAAAACGATCAGTTCCTCGAAATGGTTCATGTCCTCGAAGGAGCAGAAAGCCGGCGGATCGAGCTCGATCACCGGCACCCGTTCCCTGAGATAGGCAAGTTGGTCGCTCAACATCTCCTGCCAGCGCGGCAGTGCCGCGTCATCGAGCCAGTCGATGACATAGGCGAAGGTGATGTGAAACGCGTAGTTGTCATGATCCGGATGCCGATAACCGAAGACCGCGGCGAAAGCATCTCGCCAAGCCTTGAGATGAGCGCGATCGGCAGCGCTATCGCCCTCGAGCGCAAGACCGGTCGGCGTCACATCCGTCACCCGCGCCCGGAAGGGCTGCAGCGGCGCAAAATTCTTGAGCCGTGCGCAGTAGTGTTCGGTCATCGCGTCGATCGACGTGTCGAAGGGCATGTCAACGGGCCAATAGGGCAGCCTGCGGCGATACTCGATGATGCCCTGGAAGATCGTCATGTGCAGGCTGGACGGATCGGTGAAGGCGAACTGCTCCGCCTCGGGCATCGCCAGCAGACGATCGCGCACTGCGAGCACGGCAAGCTCTGACGGCGATCCGGCGGTGACGTGGGAGACAACCGTGTTGCCCGGCTCGCGCAGGAAACAGCCGTCGGTGCCGTAGCGGGTTCCAAGATGTTTCGGCGGAGCATCATTGGCGCTGCGGCCGAAGGCGAGAAGCGAAGGAGAGATCGAAATCATGGCAGAGACGAGGCCTTTCAAACGGAGAGAGGCCCAGATGGCAGAACTCTACTACGCGAGGATGACATCGGCCGGCGACGGCATCCAATGAAAAGGTCTGATCCTAATCATAAAGGCAGGTGATGTAGCCGCCGGAGCGGCTGGCGCGGCGCTCGATCAGGTTCGCCAGACGCTTGAGCCCGCGGCCCGGCTTGCCGGCGTTGCGCTCCTTCGGGTTGGGCAGCGAAACCGCGAGCAGTGCTGCCTGCCGGCGCGAAAGCTTCGACGCGGAAACCCCGAAATGGTGGCGAGCCGCAGCCTCGATACCGTAGATCCCGTCGCCCCATTCGGCGATGTTCAGGTAGATCTCCATCATCCGCCGCTTGCTCCAGACGAAATCGGCGGCGACAGCCAGCGGCAATTCCATGCCTTTGCGCAGGAAGGAGCGACCGTTCCAGAGGTAGAGGTTCTTGACCGTCTGCATCGGGATGGTGCTGGCGCCGCGGGTCGATTCCCCTTCGAGCGCATCTTGGACCACGCCGCGCATCTGGCCCCAGTCGACGCCGTCATGGGCGCAGAACTGGCCGTCCTCCGACATCATCACCGATTGCACCAGCACCGGCGCGATGTTGTCGAACTCGACCCACTGACGATCGTAGCCGCGAAGCAGGACGAGATCTCGCAGCATCAGCGTCGAAACCGGGTGAATGAACTCGACAAGATAGAGAACGATCAGCACATAGGGCAAGGCGACAAAGCCGAGGACGGCCAGGATGATCTGGCGGCGTCTCGTGCGTAACGTGCGGCGAAGCGAAGACCAGCGACTGGAAGGCACTTCGCCCTCCTCGCGCGCTTCCGGAACGACGTTCACGGCCTGACTGTTCACCTCGCTGTCCATCCGCTTCTCTTAGTGCATGCGCCGGCAGAGTTGAACGGGCTTTATGGCAAAACGCAAGGCGCCCACACAGCTGTCCCAGGGAAAGCGCGCGGCTGCGACACGAATCCCCGTTGAAAGCCCTCTTCGCCCGTGCCAAAGAGCGCGCATGAGCCAGGAAACATCGCCTTTCATCCTCCGTCTCGCCGGCAATGCCCGCGCTGTCGAAGCTCTACTCGAGCGCCTGCTCGGCCCGACGACGGCGGCGGGCGAGATCACGCGACCGGCCAACCTGCTCGCCGCCATGCGCCACGGGGTGCTGAACGGCGGAAAGCGGCTCCGCCCCTTCCTGGTGATCGAATGCGCCGATCTTCTCGGTGGCAATGCCGATGCATCCGTGCGCGTTGGTGCAGCACTCGAATGTGTGCACTGCTATTCCCTCATCCATGACGACCTGCCGGCGATGGACGACGACGACATGCGCCGCGGTCAGCCGACCGTGCACAAAGCCTACGACGAGGCGACGGCGATCCTTGCCGGCGACAGCCTGCTGACCTTCGCCTTCGACATCATAGCAGCACCCGAGACAAGGCTTTCGGATGCGCAGAAGGTGGAACTGGTTCTGGCGCTCGGACGCGCCGCCGGTCACGGTGGCATGGCTGGTGGACAGGCACTCGATCTGGCGGCGGAAAAATCGGCGCCGGACGAAGCCGGCATCGTCACGCTGCAGGCAATGAAGACGGGCGCCCTCATCCGCTTTGCCTGCGAGGCCGGCGCCATCGTCGCCGGAGCGTCGAAAAGCGACCGCGCCCGGCTCCGTGCCTTCGGCGAAAAGATCGGCCTTGCTTTCCAGCTTGCCGACGACCTGCTCGACCTTACCGCCGATGCAGAGACTATGGGCAAGGCAACCGGCAAGGATGCTGCCCGTGGCAAGGGCACGCTGGTTGCGCTGCACGGCCAGGCCTGGGCGGAAGACCGGCTGGAGCAACTGGTCACAGAGGCCGAAGCCCTGCTTGAGCCCTATGGCGAGCGCTCGGCCATTCTCGTCGAAACCGCCCGCTTCATCGCCAACCGCAGGAGCTAGCTCCATGAGCAAGTACTGGTCGCCGATCGTCTCCAAGCTGAAGCCCTATGTGCCTGGCGAACAGCCGCGCATCGCCAATCTGGTGAAGCTCAACACCAACGAATGCCCCTATGGCCCCTCTGGGAAGGTGCTCGACGCGATCGGCGCTGCAGCGAGCAGCGACCTCCGCCTCTATCCCGACCCGCTGGCGCTGAAGCTGCGCCAGGCGATTGCCACGCGCTATGACGTGACGGCGGACGAAGTCTTTGTCGGCAACGGCTCGGACGAGGTATTGGCGCACATTTTCGCCGGCCTGCTCAAGCATGACGCACCGCTGCTCTACCCGGATATTTCCTACAGCTTCTATTCGACCTATGCGCGGCTCTTCGAGATCGACGCGGTCGAGATCCCGCTCAGTGATCGCTTCGCGATCGATATTGCCGACTATGACCGGCCCTGCGGCGCGATCATCCTGCCGAACCCCAATGCGCCGACCGGCATTGCCCTGCCGCTCGCCGAGATCGAGCGGCTCGTCGCGGCGCACCCGGATCATCCCGTCGTTATCGACGAAGCCTATGTCGACTTCGGCGGAGAGACCGCCGCAACGCTGGTTTCGAAATACGAGAATCTGCTGGTCGTTCAGACCTTCTCCAAGTCGCGTGCGCTTGCGGGCCTGCGCGTCGGCTTCGCCATCGGTCAGCGCCCGCTGATCGAGGCGTTGGAGCGGGTGAAGGACAGCTTCAATTCCTATCCGCTCGGCCGTCCGGCCCAGGCCGGAGCCGTCGCCGCGATCGAGGACGACGCCTGGTTCGAGGAAACCCGCGCCAAGATCATCGCGTCGCGCGAGCGCCTTGCGGCCGATCTGACGACGCGCGGCTTCGAGGTTCTGCCCTCGTCGGCAAACTTCGTTTTCGCCCGCCATCCCGACCATAGCGGTGAACCGCTGATGAAGGCGCTGCGCGAGCGTGCCGTGCTGGTGCGCCATTTCGCCAAGCCGCGCATCGGCGATTTCCTGCGCATCACCATCGGAACCGATCAGGAATGCGCCCGTCTGATCGAGGCGCTCGACGAGATTCTCTGACATCTTGTCTCGGTGACATTTCGCCGTTTCAAACCGGCGATGAACTGATCTAGCCTTCGGCAACCGAGCCGGAGCTTGTCACATGTTCGACCCTACGCCCTATCTGCCACAGCTTCTCATCGCCTGGACTGCGTATCTGATCGCGACCGCTTCGCCGGGGCCAGCGATCCTCGCGATCATCACCACGTCGGTCAGCCAGGGACGGAAAGCGGGCCTGGCGCTTGCCCTCGGCGTACTCACCGGAAGCTACACCTGGGCGATGCTCACGGCGTCAGGCCTCTCGGCTCTCATCCGCGCCTATGGCCATGCGATCGTCGTGCTCAAGATCGCCGGCGCCTGTTATCTCTTCTGGCTTGCCTATAACGCGCTGCGAGCCGCCATGCGCACCGACAGAAGCACGATCGTGCCGGTGGCGAAGGCGCAGACATCGCTGAAGCGGCTCTATCTCAAGGGGCTCGGCATCCACCTCACGAACCCCAAGGCGATCTTCTCCTGGATCATGCTGGTTTCGCTCGGCATGCCCGAAGGTGCGCCCGTCGGCGTCACTGCCACCTTCATCGGCGGCTGTATGGTTCTGGGCTTGATGACCTTCTGCGGCTTTGCGATCGTCTTCTCGCTGTCACCGGTCCACCGTGCCTATCTCAGGTCCAAGCGGGTGATCGAGAGCCTTATGGCCGGCTTCTTCGCCTTTGCGGGGCTGAAGTTGCTGACGTCGCGGCTTTAGGTCTGAGGCCGTCCAGTCTCGGACTGCACCCGTTTACTCAGCAGCCGCCTGGCCACGGCCGTAGCGCTTCTCGATATAGTCGGACACGAGCGTCTCGAAGTCACCGGCGATGTTGGGACCACGCAACGTCATCGCCTTCTCGCCGTCGATGAAGACCGGAGCTGCCGGCATTTCGCCGGTTCCGGGCAGCGAGATGCCGATATCGGCATGCTTGCTTTCACCCGGGCCGTTGACGATGCAGCCCATGACCGCGACCTTCAGCCCCTCGACGCCGGGATACTTCTCACGCCAGACTGGCATGTTGCGGCGGATATCGTCCTGAATCTTCTGGGCGAGTTCCTGGAACACCGTGGACGTGGTGCGGCCGCAGCCGGGACAGGCGGCAACGACGGGAATGAACTGGCGGAAGCCCATGACCTGCAGCAGTTCCTGCGCCACCTGCACCTCGCGGGTGCGGTCGCCGCCGGGCTCCGGCGTCAGAGAGATGCGGATCGTGTCACCGATGCCCTGCTGCATCAGGATGCCGAGCGAGGCCGACGAAGCGACGATGCCCTTGGTGCCCATACCGGCTTCGGTGAGGCCGAGATGCAGCGCATGGTCTGAACGGGCCGACAGCATGGCGTAGACGGCGATCAGGTCCTGAACGCCCGAGACCTTGGCCGAGAGGATGATGCGGTTGCGCGGCAAGCCGATCTCTTCGGCAAGTTCAGCCGACAGCAACGCCGATTGCACGATCGTTTCGCGCGTCACTTCTTGGGCGGTCAGCGGAAAGCCGTTAGCCTTGTTCTCGTCCATCAGCCGCGTCAGCAGCTCCTGATCGAGCGAACCCCAATTGACGCCGATGCGCACCGGCTTGTCGTAGCGGATCGCCATCTCGACGATCTCGGCGAACTGCTTGTCCTTCTTGTCCTTGAAGCCGACATTGCCCGGATTGATGCGGTATTTCGCCAGCGCCTCGGCGCAGGCCGGATGGTCGGAAAGCAGCTTGTGGCCGATATAGTGGAAATCGCCGACGAGCGGGACATCCAGGCCGAGGCGCTCGAGCCGCTCGCGGATCTTCGGCACGGCGGCAGCGCTTTCGTCACGGTCGACGGTGATGCGCACCAGTTCCGAGCCGGCCTTGTGGAGCGCGGCCACCTGGGCCACGGTCGCATCGATATCGGCCGTGTCGGTGTTGGTCATCGACTGGACCACGACCGGCGCCCCGCCCCCGACGATGACACCACCGACGTCGACGGCAACGGAGGCGCGGCGGGGCTGCGGGTCGTAATCGAAGGCGGAAGACATGAAGGCCTCTTCGTAGGTCACTAAGCCGGGCGCGGATGCGGGTACAACCCACATGGACTTTCCTCAACCCGCCCTGGCCATTTGCCTTTCAGGTGGATGAGGAAAGCCTGATTGTCAACGGCGACATCATGCCCTGACGGCGATTTGATGGCGGCCTTTCGCTGAAGGCGCACTTGCGACCCGCGCAGAACAAGCACGTCCGCGGCCCAATAGATCATTCGTGCCCCTTGGCGTGATCCGCATGCACCGCATGGTGCGACAGCGAAAGCACCACGACGAAGAGCAGCGGCACCGATGCGAAGATGATGGCAAAGCCCGTATGCTCGGCGACGAAGCCGATCAGCGACGGCGCGAACAGCATGCCGGAATAACCCATGAAGGTCGCGACCGAGAGGCCGATGCCCGGCTGCAGACCCGGCATGTTGCCGGCGGCCGAGAACGCGATCGGCACCATGTTGGAGATGCCGATGCCGGCGATGGCAAAGCCGAGGATGGCGACATAGGCATTGGGTGCGGTGCCCGCGATGACCATGCCGACGAGGGCCGTCACCGTGCAGATGCGCAAGGTGCGCTTGGCGCCGAAGCGGTCCCGGACGAAATCGCCGGCAAAACGCATGGTCGCCATGGTGGCGGAGAAGGCGGCAAAGCCGAAGCCGGAAAGCTCCACCGAAGCGCCAAGTTCGTTGCGCAGGTAAAGCGCACCCCAATCGAGCACCGTGCCCTCCGGTACCATCGAGAACAGCGCCATGATGCCGATCAGCCAGGGAAGCGGCGTCATTGGCAGGCGCAGTTTTTCCTTGGCAGCACCCGGATGCGGCTTGTCGGCCAGGATCATCGGCCAGGCGGCGACGATCAGTGCCAGGCAGATCGCAGTGACGACGAGGACATGCGGCAGCACGCCGAAGCGGGCCATGAGGAAGCCGCCGATTCCGGCACCGATCAGGCCGCCGAGGCTCCAATAGGCATGGCAGGACGACATGATCGCCCGGCGCATGGATTTTTCGACCTCCACCGCGTTGGCGTTCATCGCGACGTCCATTGCGCCAGCGAAGCCACCAAGCAGGAACATGGCGACGGCGGCCGTCCAGACATCGGGGACTAGAGTCAAGAGCAGAAGCAACGGCGACAGAATGATGGCGGTGACCTTGACCACCTTCTGAGACCCCACGCGGGCGATATAGCCGCCGGCAATCGGCATCAGCACCAGCGAGCCGATACCGAACATCAGGATCAACAGGCCGAGCACGCTTTCGCTGATGCCGAGCCGGTCCTTGAATTCAGGGATCTTCGGCGCCCAACTGCCGATGACGAAGCCGTTCAATAGGAAGAGCAATGAGACTGCCAGCCGGTTGCGGGTCATATAGCCCTGGCGGATGGGCGCGGTGGGAGAACGTTGGTCCATGGTCTTGCCTCTGTGCCGGATCGTCCGGCTCAAACTGTGATTTCGATCAGATTTCCGTCGGGGTCGCGCAGGACCGCCTCATAGAAGCCGTCACCGGTAAAGCGCGGCTTCGCAACCAGTATGCCCTCGGCCTCGGCACGCGCCGCCATCGCGTCAACCGCCTGCTCGCTGCCGAGCGACAGTGCCACATGGGCAAGGCCGGTACGCTCCTGCGCCGGATCGCCCGGCGCAACCCAAGGGCCTTCCATGATCTCGACCGCGGGCCCATCGCCGAGCCTCAGGAAACGCGAACGGAAGCCCGGACGGCGCCGGCTCTCGTAGATTTCGCCGACGGAGGCGCCGAAGAAGGACGACCAGAAACCGGCAATGCCCTCGAGGTCGCGGGTCCACAGCGCCACATGGGTAATCGTCATTGCTCAGGCCCTCCCGCCATCAGAATATCTGCGCCCGTCGCCTTGAACGCCGCACAATGCTCAGCCGGAGCATCCTCTTCCAGCACCAACGTCGCCCTCTCGTCGATGCTGGCGATGGTGTGGGGGGCTGCGGTCCCGAGTTTGTCGCTGGTGATGGCGACGACGAGACGCCGGCTGCGCTGGGCGACGAGCCGCTTGAACTCCGCATCCTCGAAATAGATTGCCGTCAGGCCGGCGACAGCATCGGCGCCGCAGGTGCCGAGATAGCAGAGGTCGGGCCGGAGCAATTCCGCATCGCGTTGCGCCCGCGCACTGATCGCCGCCCCAACTGCCCGGTTGAGCGGTCCGCCGAGCAGGATGAGATCCACCCCTGGCTTTTCCATGAGGGCCGCGGCAATCAGCGGCGTATTGGTAACGACGGTCACCTGCAGGTCCGGCTCGATCAGTTGCGCGATCGCAAGATTGGTCGAACCGGCGTCGAGAAACACGGTCATGCCCGGCTTGATCAGCCCGGCGGCAGCACAGGCAAGGGCGGCCTTGCGCTCCGGCGCCATCGCCACCCGCTCCCTCAAAGTGCTGTGCGCCGCCGGAACGACCGGGAGCGCACCACCGTAAACGCGCTCGCAGAGACCGGCCGCCGCCATTTCCCGGAGGTCACGGCGAATGGTGTCTTCGGAGACATTGAGCTCAGCGGCAAGATCGACAGCCAGCACCCGGCCATTGGCCTTCAGCCGCTCCTGGATCAGCGTCTTTCGCTCGCGAAGAAGGAGTTCGCCCGACATTTTCACCAACCGTGTACAAACGTGCATGAATCGCTACAAATGTGCATATCCAATTTTGAAACCGATTTCAAGTCGCGAAAACCAGCCAAATCGCGAAGGACCTGAAAATCCGCAAACCGAGCTCTTTGCGCGCAAACGGCACCATTTCGAAGAAAATTCTTCATCAAAACGCTCGGGAATTGGTGTTTTATACGCTCAGATCGCCGATCTTTTATGCGATTGTCCGCTCAATCCGGACGACGGGCCGGGCCAGAAAGAAGATGGAAAATCACGATGAAACTCCTCCCCACGCTGTTTGCCGCTGCTCTGATGCAGGTTGCCGCGCTTGGCTCCGCTGAAGCCGGCGAGAACCTCAACGCGATCAAATCTGCCGGTGTGCTGAAAATCGGCACCGAGGGCACCTATGCGCCCTTCACCTACCACGACGCCTCCGGCGCGCTCGTCGGCTTCGACGTCGAGATCGGCCAGGCGGTCGCCGAGAAGCTCGGCGTGAAGGCCGAATTCCTCGAAGGCAAGTGGGACGGCTTGATCGCCGGCCTCGACGCCAACCGTTACGACACGGTCATCAACCAGGTCGGCATCACCGAAGAGCGCAAGAAGAAGTACGACTTCTCCGAGCCCTACATCGCCTCCAAGGCCGTGCTGATCGTCAAGTCGGACAACGAGGAGATCAAGGGCTTCGATAACCTCAAGGGCAAGAAGTCGGCCCAGTCGCTGACTAGCAACTTCGGCAAGATCGCAACCGCGTCCGGCGCCGAACTCGTCGGCACCGACGGCTTCGACCAGTCGATCCAGCTCGTCTTGACCGGCCGCGCCGATGCGACGATCAACGACAGCCTCTCCTTCCTCGACTTCAAGAAGAAGAAGCCCGACGCCCCGGTGAAGATCGCCGCCGAGCAGGCCGACGCCGACTTCTCCGGCATCATCATCCGCAAGGGCGAGCCGGAACTCCTGGAAGCGATCAACAAGGCGCTGGTCGATATCAGGGCCGACGGCACCTACGACAAGATCTCGCAGAAGTACTTCGGCGCCGACGTCTCGAAGTAACCCCCGACCGACATTGCGGCCGGTTTCTCAGCCGGCCAATCTCGGCTATGAAAAGCGATCCGTTCCGGCCTCCGGGGCGGATCGCGCTTTTTGAAAGGCCCGCCCTTGACCACCTGGCTCCCACTGATGCTGGAATCCCTGCCGTCCCTGCTGTGGGCCGGCCTGACATTCACCATCCCGCTGACGCTGCTTTCCTTCGTTTTCGGTCTGATCCTCGGTCTCGTCACCGCCGTTGCCCGGCTCTTCGGACCGGCACCGGTCGCCTTGATCGCGCGCTTCTACGTGTGGGTGATCCGCGGCACGCCGCTGCTCGTGCAGCTCTTCGTGATCTTCTACGGCCTGCCGAGCGCCGGCATCCTGCTCGATGCCTTCACGGCCGCCCTCATCGGCTTCTCGCTGAATGTCGGCGCCTATACGTCCGAGATCATTCGCGCCGTGATTTCCTCGGTCCCGCGCGGGCAATGGGAGGCGGCCTATTCGATCGGCATGAGCTGGAGCCAGGCGATGCGCCGCACCATCCTGCCGCAGGCGACGCGCGTCGCCGTGCCGCCGCTATCGAACACCTTCATCTCGCTGGTGAAGGACACCTCGCTTGCCGCCGCCATCACCGTGCCCGAGATGTTTCAGACGGCACAGCGCATCGTCGCCACCACCTATGAGCCGCTGATCCTCTATATCGAGGCGGCGCTGATTTATCTCGCCATGAGCTCGGTGCTTTCCGCCCTGCAGGTCAGACTGGAACGACGCTTTGCTCGATATGGCGGCTTCCTGGAGGCACGCACTTGATCGAGCTCTCCCACATCGAAAAGCGCTTCGGCGACAATCCCGTGCTGAAGGATATCTCGGTCGCGCTCGCCGAGGGTACGGTGACTGCGCTGGTCGGCCCGTCCGGCGGCGGCAAGAGCACGCTGCTGCGCTGCATCAACCTGTTGGAGATCCCGACCTCCGGATCGATCAAGCTCGGTGACGAGAAACTCGAATTTGCCACCGGCCGCAAGATCGGCTGGGCGGCGGTCCAGCGGCTGCGCCGGCAGACCGGCATGGTGTTCCAGAATTTCCAGCTCTTCCCGCACCAGACAGCACTCGGCAACGTCATGGAAGGCTTGGTCACCGTCCTGAAGTGGCCGGCCGACAGGGCGAAGTCCCGGGCAATGGAGCTTCTCGAAAAGGTCGGCATGGCGCACAAGGCCGATGCCTGGCCGGCCACCCTTTCCGGCGGCCAGCAGCAGCGCGTGGCGATTGCCCGTGCGCTTGCCCCGTCACCGCGCGTGCTTCTCTGCGACGAGCCGACCTCGGCGCTCGATCCGGAACTGGCGGAAGAAGTGGTCGAAGTCCTGAGCCGGCTCGCGCGCGAAGGCACGACCATGGTCATGGCGACCCACGATCTCCGCCTTGCCTCTCGCGTTGCCGACAAGGTGATCTTCCTCGACGGCGGTGTCGTCGTCGAAAGCGGCGCCCCGAAGACGATCTTCTCGGCGCCCGAGCGCGAGCGAACCAAGAAGTTCATCGCCTCGCTAAGCGCCCCGCACGACTACGAGATCTGAGACGCCGAAAAGCACAAACGGAAACGGCCGGACTCGCATCCGGCCGTTTCTCTATGTCTGAACGGAGCCTTAGGCGCCGAAGACGATCAGCAGGTCCTTGGCGTCGATCTGATCGCCAGCGCGTACCAGCACCTCGGAAACCGTGCCGTCCTTCTCCGCGTGCAGTGCCGTTTCCATCTTCATCGCCTCGATCGAGAGCAGCACGTCGCCGGCCTTGACCGCCTGACCGGCGGCAACGGCAACGGTCGAGATGACGCCCGGCATCGGCGCGCCGAGTTGGGCTGCATTGCCGCCTTCGGCCTTGCGGCGTACGGCGCTTGCGGCACTGCGGTTGCGATCCGGAACCTTGATCAGGCGCGGCTGACCGTTGAGTTCGAAGAACACCTTGACCATGCCCTTCTCGTCCGGCTCGCTCTTGGCCTGGTGCAGGATGACCAGCGACTTGCCCCGCTCGATTTCCGGCTGCAGCTCCTCGCCCGGTGCCAGCCCGTAGAAATAGGCCGGGGTCGGCAGCACGCTGACCGGACCATATGTGTCGGCGGCAACCGCATAGTCGGTGAAGACCTTGGGGTACATCAGGTAGGAGGCGAACTCGAAGTCGTCGACCTTGCGCTCGAGCTTGTCCTCGATCGCCTTGCGCTCCGCGTCGAGATCCGCCGGCGGTAACAGCGAACCCGGAACGGCGGTATAGGCCTTCTCACCCTTCAGCGCCTTCTTCTGCAGCGCTTCCGGCCAACCGCCCGGGGGCTGGCCGAGATCGCCCTTCAGCATCGAGATGACCGAATCCGGGAAGGCGATGTCCTTGGCCGGGTTCTCGACGTCGGCAACCGTCAGATCCTGGGAAACCATCATCAGCGCCATGTCGCCGACGACCTTCGAAGACGGCGTCACCTTGACGATATCGCCGAACATCTGGTTGGCATCGGCATAGGCCTGGGCGACGCGGTGCCACTTGGTCTCAAGCCCGAGCGAACGGGCCTGTTCCTTGAGGTTGGTGAACTGGCCGCCCGGCATTTCGTGCAGGTAGACTTCCGACGCCGGTCCCTTGAGATCGCTTTCGAAGGCGGCGTACTGGTAACGCACCGCTTCCCAATAGAAGGAGATGCGGCGGATCCATTCGGGGTCGAGGCCCGGATCACGCTCCGAGCCGCGCAGCGCTTCGACGATAGAACCGAGGCAGGGCTGCGAGGTGTTGCCGGAGAGCGCGTCCATTGCCGCATCGACCACGTCGACGCCGGTCTCAACCGCAGCAAGCACGGTCGCAGCCGCGATGCCCGAGGTGTCGTGCGTGTGGAAATGGATCGGCAGATCCGTCGCTTCGCGCAGTGCCTTGAAGAGCACGCGCGCTGCCGCCGGCTTCAACAGGCCCGCCATGTCCTTGACGGCGATCATGTGCGCGCCGGCCTTTTCCAGCTCGGCCGCCAGCGCCGTGTAGTACTTGAGATCGTACTTCGGACGCGCCGAGTTGAGGATGTCGCCGGTATAGCAGATCGCCGCCTCGCAGATGCGATTCTCCTCGGCAACGGCCTCCATCGACACGCGCATGTTGTCGACCCAGTTGAGGCAGTCAAAGACGCGGAAAACGTCGATGCCGCCCTTCGCCGCCTGGCGGACGAAGTACTTCACGACGTTGTCGGGGTAGTTCTTGTAGCCGACGCCATTGGCGCCGCGCAGCAGCATCTGGAGAAGCAGGTTCGGCGCATCCTCGCGAATGCGGGCAAGACGATCCCACGGGTCTTCGGTGAGGAAGCGCATGGAGACGTCGAAGGTCGCGCCACCCCAGCATTCGAGCGAGAAGAGCTGCGGCAGGGCGCGAGCGTAGGTGCCGGCGACACGAGCGATGTCATGCGTGCGCATGCGGGTCGCAAGAAGTGACTGATGGCCGTCGCGCATGGTGGTGTCGGTCAGGAAAACCTGCTTTTCACCGCGCACCCATTCGGCGAATTTCTTCGGGCCGAGTTCGTCGAGCTTCTGCTTGGTGCCGGCCGGAATGTCCCCTTGAATGAACGGCACGACGGGCTTGGCTGCATCCGCCGGCGGCTTCGGGCGCCCTTTTGCTTCCGGATGACCGTTGACGGTGACGTCGGCGAGGTAGGTCAAGAGCTTCGTCGCACGGTCCTGGCGCCTGACCTGCTGGAAAAGCTCCGGCGTCGTGTCGATGAAGCGGGTGGTGTAGGTGTTGTTGCGGAACTGCTCGTGGCCGATGATCGCCTCGAGGAAGGTGAGGTTGGTGGCAACGCCGCGGATACGGAACTCGCGCAGCGCCCGGTCCATGCGGCTGATCGCTTCCTGAGGCGTGCTGCCCGAAGCCGTGACCTTGACCAGCAGCGGATCATAGTAGCGGGTGATGTAGGCGCCGGTGTAGGCCGTGCCGCCGTCGAGACGGATGCCGAAGCCGGCCGCCGAGCGATAGCCGGTGATACGGCCGTAGTCGGGAATGAAGTTCTGTTCCGGATCCTCGGTGGTGATGCGGCACTGCAGCGCGTGGCCGTTTAGGCGGATGTTCGCCTGGTCAGGCACACCCGATTCCGGCGTGCCGATCGCCTCGCCGTCGAGAATGTGGATCTGCGCCTTGACGATATCGATGCCGGTCACCACTTCGGTAACGGTGTGCTCGACCTGGATGCGCGGGTTTACTTCGATGAAGTAGAATTTGCCGGTACTGACGTCCATCAGATACTCGACCGTGCCGGCGCCGACATAGTTGGTCGCTTTGGCGATCTTCAGCGAATAGTCGGCCAGTTCCTGGCGCTGCGCATCCGAGAGATAGGGCGCCGGCGCGCGCTCGACGACCTTCTGGTTGCGGCGCTGGATCGAGCAATCACGCTCGAAGAGGTGCACGACATTGCCGTGGGTATCGCCGAGGATCTGGCTTTCGACGTGGCGGGCGCGTTCGACCAGCTTTTCGAGATAGACCTCGTCCTTGCCGAAGGCGGCCTTGGCCTCGCGCTTGGCTTCGGTCACCTCGCGGATCAGGTCCTTCGGGTCGCGAATGGCGCGCATGCCGCGTCCGCCGCCGCCCCAGGAGGCCTTGAGCATGACCGGATAGCCGATCTCGGCGGCAAGGCGATGGATTTCCTTTTCGTCTTCCGGCAGCGGATCGGTGGCCGGCACGACCGGCACGCCGACGGAAATGGCGAGGTTGCGCGCCGCGACCTTGTTGCCGAGCTGGCGCATGGTCGCCGGGCGCGGGCCGATGAAGATGATGCCGGCGGCGTCACAGGCATCGACGAATTCGGGGCTTTCCGAAAGCAGGCCGTAACCCGGATGGATGGCGTCGGCGCCCGAGAGCTTGGCGACGCGGATCACCTCGTCGATCGACAGATAGCTTTCGATCGGGCCGAGGTCGCGGCCAAGGTGCGGCCCGCGGCCGATCTGATAACTTTCGTCCGCCTTGAAGCGGTGCAGCGCCAGTTTATCTTCTTCCGCCCATATCGCGACCGTTTTCAGACCGAGTTCGTTTGCAGCGCGGAAAACGCGGATGGCAATTTCAGAACGGTTGGCAACAAGGATCTTCGAGATAGGCAAGTCGGTCTCCTCAATGACTTGAAATTGCGGGAAATGCTGCACCCGCGAAATAAAGTATTAGCGGGTCACTGAGCGGAGCGCAATTTCAGATGCGACAGGAAACCGAAAGCCTTTGACTCCTAGGAGATGAGCCCGAGCCGGAAGGCAATCGCTACGACGTGATGGCGGTTCTTGCCCTTCAGCTTCTCCTGGATGCCGTTCATGTACCAGTCGACCGTGTGGCTCGAAATATCGAGCACCTTGCCGATGTCGTTGGACGTCATGCCGTCGGCCAGATAGTTGAGCGCCTCCATTTCGCGCCGCGTCATCTGCACCTCGACGCGCGAGCCGAGCTCGGCCGAAACCTCGGGATCGGTCAGGTCCAGGAGCTTCCAGAACAACCGCTTGGCGATGGCGTCAAAGAGGCTGATCTCGACCGGGCTGAGATCGACGACGCGGCCGCCGACCGTAAGGTTGCCGAGCAGGCCGCGCCGGCCGTGAACCGGGAAGATATAGCCGTCGTAGAGACCGTGATTGCGGGCCTCGATCATCATGCTTTCCATGCGCTTGCGATGCGGATCGGAGCGGAAGGCAAAGAGTGTGTCGCGCCAGCGGAAGCCGCGCTGCGCATGGCCGAGGTAGCGGATGGTCGGGTCGATCACCACGAACTTCTTGCGGATGTAGATCTGCGGCCAGCCTTCCGGCCAGCGACCGGCGAGAAGCAGCCTGAGCGGATTGTCATGCGGCTTGGGCTGGCGAACGACGCCGTAGAAATCGAAGCCGCAGCGATCGAGCAGGCGCTCGAACTCCGGGATGATTTCCTCGCGTGTCTTCATCTCCTCCAGAAGCGCGAGAAACTGTACGAGCAGCGTAATGTTCATGGATCACCTTCCAGGTAGATGCATATGGTCGCATTTCCGAATCCGGACATAAAGGCACCGTTCAGCGACCATTCATGTTGCACCCGCGATAATCCGTCATACCACGCCCGGTCTTATGCGAAATATGCAAGAAATCGGAGTTGGCACGACAGATAGCAGACTATGGAGTTTCTCGCCAAGCTCACTCTCGAGCGAAACGGGAAAACGAGAGTGGCTGTCCATGCGTCCGGCTACGGCTTCCCTGTGCCGCCAAAGACCGTCTCAGCGCGGCTGCGTAGCCTGAAGAGCGGAGCTCATTGCCCGCCAAAACAGGTTTCGAGGTCGCGGGTGCATCCGCCGCAGAAGGTCTGTGGCGCGTCAAATCCGATACCCGGAAGGGGTGAGACAGTGTCATTGTTCCAGGTGTATGCAAGAGCGCTCCAGTATCTTGCGGTTCACAAGTTCCGTGTCTCGGCGATCGTTCTTGCCAACATCGTTCTGGCAGCCATCACGATTGCCGAACCGATCCTGTTCGGTCGCATCATCGACGCCATTTCGTCGAAGGGCGAAGTCACGCCGATGCTGCTCATGTGGGCCGGCCTCGGCGTCTTCAACACCGTCGCTTTCGTGCTTGTCGCCCGCGAGGCGGACAGGCTGGCGCATGGCCGCCGCGCAACGCTCCTGACGGAAGCCTTCGGCCGTATCGTTTCCATGCCGCTCGCCTGGCATAGCCAGCGCGGCACGTCGAACGCGCTGCACACGCTGCTGCGCGCCTGCGAAACTCTCTTCGGCCTCTGGCTCGAATTCATGCGTCAGCACCTGGCGACGGCCGTCGCCCTCATGCTGCTCGTGCCAACCGCCTTCGCCATGGATGTGCGCCTGTCGCTCGTTCTCGTCGTGCTCGGCGCGCTCTATGTGCTGATCAGCAAGGTGGTGATGAGCCGCACCAAGGAAGGGCAGGCTTCGGTCGAGAACCACTACCACACGGTTTTCTCGCACGTCTCCGACGCCATCAGCAACGTTTCGGTGGTGCACAGCTACAACCGCATCGAGGCTGAAACCCGCGAGCTGAAGAAGTTCACCGAACGCCTGATCTCCGCCCAGTTCCCGGTACTCGACTGGTGGGCGCTGGCAAGCGGGCTGAACCGCGTCGCCTCCACCATTTCGATGATGGCGATCCTCGTCATCGGCACCGTACTGGTACAGCGCGGCGAACTCGGCGTCGGCGAAGTCATCGCCTTCATCGGTTTTGCCAACCTGTTGATCGGCCGCCTCGACCAGATGAAGGCCTTCGTGACGCAGATCTTCGAAGCCCGTGCCAAGCTTGAGGACTTCTTCCAGCTCGAGGATGCCGTCCGCGAGCGGGATGAGCCGGCAGGTGCGACCGAACTGCCGACCGTTGCCGGCGAAGTCGAGTTCCGCAATGTCTCCTTCGACTTTGCCAACACGAACCAGGGCGTGCACAACGTCTCGTTCACGGCAAAGGCCGGCCAGACGATCGCCATCGTCGGCCCGACGGGTGCCGGCAAGACGACGCTCGTCAACCTGCTGCAGCGCGTCCACGACCCGCGTGACGGCCAGATCCTGATCGACGGCAACGATATCGCGAAGGTGACGCGCAAGTCGCTGCGCCGCTCGATCGCCACCGTCTTCCAGGATGCGGGCCTGATGAACCGCTCGATCTCGGACAATATCCGCCTCGGCCGTGACGATGCGACGATCGAGGAAGTCATGGCCGCCGCGGAAGCTGCCGCCGCCTGCGACTTCATCGAGGGCCGCACGACCGGTTACGACACTGTGGTCGGCGAACGCGGCAACCGCCTGTCGGGCGGCGAACGCCAGCGTGTGGCCATCGCCCGCGCCATCCTCAAGAACGCACCGATCCTGGTGCTCGACGAGGCGACCAGCGCGCTCGACGTCGAAACCGAGGCCCGCGTGAAGGATGCGATCGACGCGCTGCGCAAGAACCGCACGACCTTCATCATCGCCCACCGCCTGTCGACGGTGCGCGAGGCCGACCTGGTGATCTTCATGGATCAGGGCCGGGTCGTCGAAATGGGCGGCTTCAACGAACTCAGCCAGAGCAACGGCCGCTTCGCAGCCCTGCTCCGTGCCAGCGGCATCCTGACGGACGAGGACGTCCGCGCGAGCCACACGGCAGCTTAAGACGCTCGCGTCAAGCCAAGCGAACGAGCTTCAGACCACCCGCAGCCAACTGCGGGTGATTTTTTTCGGCATTCCGACAACGTCCCATCAGGTGGGCTTGTCATTCTGAGGATTGCTGATAGACGGGAATTCCGGCTTCAATTCCAAGGGAATCATCATGCCGGATATCTCCACACTCGCAGTTTTCGCCGCGGCGAGCCTCGTACTGACCGCCACGCCCGGTCCCGACATGCTGCTCATCGCTTCTCGCAGCGTGAGCCAGGGGCGCGCAGCCGGGTTCCTGACTTATGCAGGTATCGCAGCGGGCACCTATTGCCACGCGTTGGCCGCAGCACTCGGCCTTTCCCAGCTTTTCGTCACCGTGCCTGTTGCCTATGAGATCGTGCGCTGGGCGGGCTGCGCCTATTTGCTCTATCTCGCCTACAAGACCATCCGGTCGGACGCGTCGAGCGCATCACCGCTTTCGACGCTCAAGCGGCTTTCCAATAGGCGGATCTTCGGGGAGGGGTTGATGACCAACCTGCTCAATCCGAAGATGGCGCTCTTCGTATTGGCGCTGTTCCCACAGTTCGTGGACCCGAAGAGTGGGTCGATGGGCGCGCAGATGCTTCTTCTGGCGACCGTGTTGAACGGGATCGGCCTCCTGGTGAACGGCTCGGTGATCCTGGTCGGCAGTCATCTGCGCGCGCGGCTTTCTGGCTTCCGGCGTTTCCCGAAGCTGCCGCAATACCTTCTCGCCACCGTATTCACGGCGCTTGCCTGCCGGCTTGCCCTTGGCGCCAGGAACTAGAGGCCCGGCAAGGGCGGCGTATTCTTACGCCGCCCGCAGCGGCTTTGCCGTAGCGATGCCGCGCAGCCATTCGAGATAATAGGCGTAGGCGAAATGCAGTCCTATGCCGGCGAGCACGAAGAGGCTGCCGAAGATCGGATTTCGCCCGGTGACGAACAGCAATACCTGGCCGGACATCGCCAGGATCGTGCCGAATATGAAGATCGGCAGGGAGTGACGCCCGACGACGGAGAGCGGATGATCGCTGTCGAGTTTGGCGAGGTTGCTGAGCCGGGGCGTCACCGCAATGATATAGGCGAGCGCCAGCACGTGCAGCAGCCGGGGCCCCGACAGGAAGGTCTTGTCGAAGCCGGTCAGGACCGCTGGAAGACCGAAGGAGAGGTCGATGCTCCAGAGGGAGAAGAGCACCCAGACGGCGGAAACCGCGAGATAGGCGCCCGACAGGACGATAAGCCAGGGCCATCGTGGCAGCTGTCCGCCATTGCGCACGAAGGTCATCAGGACGATGCCGATGACGAACAGAAACTGCCAGGACCAGGGATTGAGGAACCAATAGCCCTCGTCGAGGAAGTTCGACGGCACGAATTTGAAGACGCCTGCGGTCAGCCACAACGCGGCCGAGAGCAAGAGCAGCGATTTCTTGCTGACACCGTTCAGCCAGAGAATTCCCGGCAGCATCAGGAACAGCGCCGCATACATCGACAGGATGTTGTTGTAGCCGAGCTGATGCCCGAGCAGCACCATGGCGACGATGCCCTGTTCCGTTCGTTCCACCATTGGACGAATGTTGATCTCGCTGATCAGATCCTGCCGGCCGAAATAGATCGCACCTGCCGCAAAGATCGCCAGCGTCACGATGCTGGTCATGATGTGGGCGATATAGAGCGCCAGCGCCCGGCGCCAGATCTTGAGCGTCATTGCCAGCCGTCCGCCGGCGGCGAACTTGCCGCCATAGGCAATCCCGACCGAGAGGCCAGAAATCAGCACGAAGGCTTCTGCGGAATCGGAGAAGCCGAAGTTCTTGTGCGTCAGATATTCGAGATATTGTCCCGGAACGTGGTTGACGAAGATCGTCAACAGACACAGCGCCCTGAACACGTCGAGGCGTGTGTCACGCTCCTTGGGAACCATTCGGGCGGACGTCGGGTTGACACCACCCTGAAAAGTCTTTTGCAGCATGCGGTCCGTTTTCCAGGATTTGGCGCCCCTGCCCCATCCCTGTTGAAACGGGCACCGACAACCCGCACCGTCTTTCAAGCGCGGGATAGCCGGCACCATGAACTGGAGTGGGATGAGGAATATGTTGCGGCTCTCCGCCCGCATCCCGCTCCGGTGATTTAGAGCACCCCGCCTTCAAGTGAAGTCACTGGAAGCGATAAGATGCTCTGGCTTCAAAGTGTTAGAGCGGCTGGTGCGCAGATCTGAGCACACGGCACTCCGAGAAACGACGCTCAGCCGTCGAGGTCGTCCGCCGGCTTCTCCGCAAAGAAAAACCGGCTTTGCCCTTGCGGGAACAAAGCCGGTCTCACCCTGTCTTCAATGCCGGCCGTTACAGCAAAATGCCTTCATGCGCGTTTTTTGTGACACTATTGTTTATGCTGACGATCGGCTCGCCACTTTTCTGGTCGCGCTTCACCGAAATCTTGTGCCGCGCGCCGTTGAGCGTCACTTCCGCAGAGTAGCCGTCCCAGGCCGCCGGCAGGACCGGCCGGATGACCAGCTTGTCGCCCTGTCTGCGGATTCCGAGAATACCTTCGACGCCCACGCGGTAGAGCCAGCCAGCCGAACCGGTGTACCAGGTCCAGCCGCCGCGTCCCGCGAGATCGCCTTCGCCGTAGATATCGGCGGCGACGACGTAGGGCTCGACGCGGTAGTGCTCCGCCGCCTCGCGGCTTTCGGCATGCGAGACCGGGTTCAGCATCTGGAAGACGCGCCAGGCCTCTTCCGCCCTGCCCTGTTCGGCAAAGGCCAGCGCCACCCAGGTGGCCGCATGGGTATATTGCCCGCCATTTTCGCGCACGCCCGGCGGATAGGCCTTGATGTAGCCCGGATCCTGCGACGTCCGTTCGAGCGGCGGCGTGAACAACCGCACGATGTGCTGGTCCGGATCGACCAGTTCGGCCATCACCGCGTCCATCGCCTTCAGCGAGCGCTGCTCATCGCCCTCGCCTGACAAGACGCTCCAGGACTGACCGATCGAATCGATCCGGCACTCCAGTGCCTCGCTCGTGCCGAGCGGGGTGCCGTCGTCGTAGTAGCCACGGCGGTAGTAGTCGCCGTCCCAGCCTGCAGTGTCGAGCGCCTTCTTCAGGGCTTCGAGATGGGCCTCCCAGCGGGTGACGCGGGACTGGTCCTTACGCTCACGAGCGTAGGGCAGGAAGCCCCGCAGGGTGCCTGCAAGGAACCAGCCAAGCCAGGTGCTGGTGCCCTTGCCGGCAGCGCCGACACGGTTCATGCCATCGTTCCAGTCACCGCCGAGGATCAGTGGCAGGCCGTTCTCGCCGGTCCGCTTGATCGCGAGATCGAGCGCACGAGCGCAATGCTCGTAGACGTCGGCGACCTCCTCGGAGATTTCCGGCTTGTAGAAGGCATCGTGCTGGCCCTCTTCGAGCGCCGGACCGCTGATGAAGGCGATCTGTTCGGCCAGGATGTCGGACGTGCCGGTCACCGAGCAGTAGTGCGTGACGGCATGGGCGAGCCAGACGACGTCGTCGGAGATCATCGTGCGCACGCCGGCGCCGGTTCCCGGCAGCCACCAATGCTGTACGTCACCCTCGACGAACTGGCGGGCCGCGGCGTTCAGGATCTGCGCCCGGGCAAGCTCCGGCCGGTGGATCAGGAAGGCCAGCGTGTCCTGCAGCTGGTCACGGAAGCCGAAGGCACCGCTTGCCTGATAGAAGGCGGAGCGCGCCATGATACGGCAACCGAGGCTCTGGTAGGGCAGCCAGTTGTTGATCATGGCGTCGAAGGCCGGATCCGGCGTTTCCACCTTCACGATATCGGTGAAATCGCGCCAGAACGTCTTTGCGGACTGAAGGACGGTGTCGAACGCGGTCTCGCGCAGTTCGCCGATCACCGCACGAAGCTGATCTTCATTGTCGGCATCGCCGAGAATGAAGACGATCTGCTGCTCGGCACCGGGTTCGATGGTCAGATCGGACGCGATGACGGCGCAGGGATCGCCGTCGACCTCGACGGAGCCCGAGAGTTCGGTGCCCGAAAGCGCCGCATGCGGCACGAGGATGCCGCCAAGCGAGCCCAGGAATTCCCGCCGGCTCGCAGTGTAGCCGGCAGCCTGTCCACCATTGACTGTGAAGAACGCCGAGCGGCCGGCATAGTCGATGCTGTAGGGGTTGGTCGCAACCAGCGCCGTTGTCTCCTCATCCCACTTCGAGAGGATGAAAGGCGCCGAGCGGGCGCGGTTGTTGCCGAGCACCCACTCGTTGTAGCCGTAGAGCCTCAGCCGCCGCGCCGTCGCCGCACGGTTGCGGATCGAGACGCGGATGAGCTTTGCCGGCAGGCTCCGGTGCACCGTATGGGTCGCCTCGATCTCGAGATCGTCCTGGGTGCTGCGGAAGCTCGAATAGCCGAGACCGTGCGCCGTTTCGAACACGACTGAGCGGCGACGCGAGAGCGACGCATAGGGCGTCGACACCGAACCGCTCTCCATGTCACGGATGAAGATCGCCTCGCCCGGACGGTTGATGACCGTGTCGTTGGTCCACGGCGTCAACTGGTAGTCACGCGAGTTGCGGCTCCAGGAGAAGGCGGCGCCTTCCGCCGAAACGTGGAAGCCGAACTGCTCGTTGGAGATGACGTTGATCCAGGGCTGCGGCGTCGCTTCGCCGCCACGCAGGCGCACGACATATTCGCGGCCGCCTTCGGCAAAGCCACCGAAGCCGTTCCAGAACGACAGGCCATCACCCTTGATCTCCGCCGGGGCAACGTCCGCCTTCTCCTGCGGCGCCGCCAGCAGCGGTCCGACAAACTCGCCACTCTTCTCGGCGCCCTTCACCGGTGCCGGCGAATAGAGCGAGTTGGCGCGGGCGATCTGATCGGAGATAGTGCCGTTGCGGGCATGGAAGACCGCGCGCGAGGCCGACAGCAGGGTCGACCACGTTTCCGCCTCCATCAGGTCGCGGCGCACCGAGAAGATGTGCTGGCGCGGACCATCCGAAAGGCCGCGAAGCCTCAGGTTCTCGCACATGGAATCGAGCGCATGCTGCATGTCCTGGGCATAGGACGAGGCCCGCTCGTTGATGATCACGAGATCGGCAGTGATGCCACGGGCGCGCAGGTATTCCTGGGCGCGCAGCGCTTCACGGGCAATGCCGAGATCGCCGTCGTCGTTGATGCGCAGGCAGAAGATCGGGTAGTCGCCCGAGATCGCCAGCGGCCAGAGTTTCGACTGGGAGTCGAGGCCGGCCTGCACCGTCGCCGTATCGGCACGCAGGTGCATGTCCGGATAGACGAGGTAACGGCCAAGCATCTGGAAGCTCGCAGCCTCCTGTGACGTGACGCCGACATGGCGCATCTGCACCTGGCTGCGGGTCCAGGCGTGGATGAGCTCCTGGTTGAAGGTCTCCGGATGGCGATAGCGGTCGATCGCCCGATCGACCTCCTCGCGGCTCGGCGCGGCGATCGTCCAGAAGACGACACTGACCTTCTTGCCGGCGGGCACGCGCACGACGCGGCGCAGCGACATGATCGGATCGAGCGTGAACCCATCGGTGCCCGAAAGCACCGCATCGGTATCGAAGGCGGCCGCTTCGGCAAGCGTCCGGCCCGGGCCGATAAAGCGGCGACGATCCGTCTCCGCCTCCGTGTGGCGGTCGCTGCCGGCATTGTCGGTAACGAGATGCGCCACTTCCACATCCGGGTCGCTGGAACTGCGCTTGTTGCGGCTGACGCGGATGACGTCGCCGCGGCGGCTGATTTCCGTGCGCACGAACATCTTCGAGAAGGCCGGGTGAGCACTGTCGGCCTCATCGGTCGAAAGCACGGGCTCGGCATAAGAGGTCACTTCGATGAAGCGATCCTGCGTGCCGGTATTGAGCAGGATGACACGACGGCCTTCGGCGTCGTGCTCGGTGGCGACGATGCACTCGACCTCGCTGGTGAGGTCGCCGACCGTCTTGACGAATTCCGCCTTGTCGTCGCCGAAGCGGGTCAGCATCTTTTCACCCGCGGCGCGCCGCGGCTCCGCAGTCGACGACCACCAGTCGCCGGTCGTCGTGTCGCGCAGGAAGATGAAGGTACCGCTGCGGTCCTCCACCGGATCCGGCTTCCAGCGGGTGACGGACTGGCCGTTCCAGCGGGCATAGCCGGCGCCATTGGCCGTCAACATCACCGAGTAGTGGCCGTTGGAGAGAAACACGGTCTCGCGGTCCTGCGAAAGCGGGTTCTCGATGACCCGGACTTCCGGGCGCAGGAGATCGTCCTGGCCCTTGCCGACCGATTCTGGCTCGCGCTTGGCATTCATGATCGGAATGTCGCGCGGCGCCTTTTCCTGCAGCAGCAGTTCGGCAGCTTCGATTACCGGATCGGCGTGGAACCACTCGCGCAGGCGGCCATTGAAGACGACGTTGGCGACAGCCGCGATCGACATGCCATGGTGGTGCGCATAGTAGTTGCGAACGACCGCGCACTTCTGGCCCTCAGGCACGCGCGTCGGCGTGAAGTCGACGGCATCGTGGTAGCCATACGCGCCGAGCGCGCCGACTTCGCGAAGGCGTGCCAGGTTGGCGAGCGCCGACTTCGGATCGTACATGCAGGCGAGGATCGAGGCGTAGGGCGCAATGACCGCGTTCTGGCCGAGACCGCGCTTCAGGCCGAGCGTCGGCACACCGAAGTTGGTGTACTGGTAGGTGAGTTCGTGGTCGCGGGCATTGAACGCGGCTTCGGAAATGCCCCACGGCGTGCCGAGGCGGCGGCCATGGTTGATCTGCTCCTTCACCACCAGATTGTTGGTCTGGTTGAGGATACCGCCCTGCCGCTCCTGCATGACCAGCGGCGGCATCAGGTATTCGAACATCGAGCCCGACCACGAGATCAGCGCACCGCGTGCACCGATCGGCACGATCGGACGGCCGAGCTTGTACCAGTGTTCCGTCGGCAGATCGCCCTTGGCGATGGCAAACAGGCTGGTGAGACGCGCTTCCGAGGCGAGAAGGTCGTAGCAGGCCTCGTCGAGCTCGTTGGCGTTGACCCGGAAGCCGATCGACAGCAGGCGCCGTTCCGGCCGGAACAGGAAGCCGAAATCCATCGAGAAGGCGATATCGCGCGCACGGTCCTTCAGCACCAGCAGACGCTGGCGCAGGGATTCGATGGCGCCGAGATCGAAGACACCATCGGCGATATGGGCTTCACAGGTGCTGACAAGCGTGTTCGCCCACTTCGTCACCTCATTGCTTTGCGGCGTGCGCACCTCATGGTCGAGGTTGACGGTGAGCTTGTGCATGTCGCGCGCCAGAACCGCGAGGTTGATCACGCGGATCGACGCGAACTCGCGCTCACGCTTGACCGCGGCAAGCGCGTTCTGGAAGCCGACGATGCGTTCCTCGATCAGACGACGCAGCGGCCGGACTGTCTTGCGGTCGTCGGGCAGGTCACGCAGCACCTCCTGAAGGATCGCCACGACGTCGCCGATGCCGTCCAGACTGCCCTGGACGTGCGCCGACGGCGCCTCGGCCCAGTCACGGCACATCGACGATACGGCGATCAGGTGGCCGGCAAGGTTGCCGCTGTCGACCGACGAGATGTAGCGCGGTTCCATGGTGTCGAGCGTGTTGGTCCGATACCAGTTGAACAGGTGGCCGCGATATTTCGGCAGGCGGTCGACGGTGGCGATCGTCTGCTCCAGGCGGGTAATCGTCTCTTCGAAGCCGATCCAGCCGAAATCGCGCGCCGACATGACCGACAACAGGTAGACGCCGATATTGGTCGGCGAGGTCCGTTCGGCCAGAACCGGTTGCGGCGTTTCCTGGAAGTTGTCCGGCGGCAGGAAGTGCTGCTCGGCGGTGACGAACGTCTCGAAATAGCGCCAGGTGCGGCGGGCGATCAGACGCATCTCGTCGATCGCCTCGTCGGAGACGACGAGCTGGTCCTCGGTTTCGGCCGACTGGCTTACGAACCAGGCGACGGCAGGCGACAGCGCCCAGAGCAGTGCAAAGGGAATGCCGATGAACGGCAGGCCAGTGTCGGAAATCGCTGCAAGCGCCAGCGAAATCGCCGAAAGCGCTGGTGCGATCCACATGGCCCGATAGTAATCGCCGATCGAGCCGTGACCGGCACTCTGCACCTGCGCGGCCGTGCGCCATTCCAGCATCAGCTTGCCGCTGACGAAGGTGCGGTAGAGCGAGCGCACGATCGCGTCTCCCATCATAGCCGCATTATGGGCGATGAAGACGATGCGGAGCGCAACTTGCGCATTGGCGGCACGGACTTCGGTAAGCACCGCGTGAAGGTGAGCGCGCGCGACAATGTCGTTGCGACGCGGCAGGAGGCCGTTGATCAGCGACAGGGTCGGCGCCACGAACAAGCTGAAGATCAGCACGATCTGCCAGATCAGCGCTTCAGTCGGCTCCATGTAGTACCAGCCCATGACCGACGCGACGAGCCAGGCAAGCGGAATCAGCGAACGACGCAGGTTGTCGTACATCTTCCAGCGCCCGAGCATCGGTAGCCCGTTCGAGAAATTGAAGATGTAGGGCAGAAGCTGCCAATCGCCGCGCGCCCAGCGATGCTGGCGCGACATCTCGACCTCGTAGCGGGTCGGGAAGTCCTCGACGAGTTCGACGTCGGTCACCAGCGCGCAACGCACATAGGAACCTTCGAGCAGATCGTGGCTGAGAACGGCGTTTTCCTGGATTCGCCCCTTGAGCGCCGCCTCGAAGGCGTCGACATGATAGAGGCCCTTGCCGGTGAAGCTGCCTTCGCCGGCGATGTCCTGGTAGACGTCGGACACGGTGAAGACATAGGGGTCGATACCGCGGTTGGAGGAGAAGATGCGCTGGAAGGCGGAGGCGTCGCTTCCCGTCGTCAGCGACGGTGTTACCCGCGGCTGCAGCAGGCTGTAGCCGGCGATCACATTCTGCGTCTTGGGATCGACCACCGGGCGGTTGATCGGATGGTACATCTTGCCGACGAGCTTCGTCACCGCATCGCGCATCAGGCGCGTGTCGGAATCGAGCGTCATGACGTATTGCACGTTGTCCGGCACCGTGTTGGCACCCTGCAGGAACGAGGTGTCGCGGTCGCCGCGCAAGAGCATGTTCAGCTCGTGCAGCTTGCCGCGCTTGCGCTCCCAGCCCATCCACACGCCTTCCTGTTCGTTGAACAGGCGGCGGCGGTGCAGCAGGTAGAAGCGGGTCTTTCCGTCATAGGCGTAGCGCGCAGAAAGCTGGGCGATCTCGCGCTTGGCATAGTCGAGCACGTCGGCGTCGGAGCTCGATTCCTCGACCTTGCTGTCGGCCCAGTCGCTGACCAGCGCGAAGTAGATCTCGCCGCGCGGATTGGCGAGATAGTGCACTTCGAGATTGCGCACGAGCTCGTCGACATGGTCGCGCTTGGAAATCAGGCACGGCACCGCGACCAGCGTTCGGGCGTCCTCCGGAATCCCGTCGAGGAACTCATAGCCGACCAGACGCGACGGTTTGACGAACAGCGTCACCAGCGTGTTGAACAGACCCATCGCGCCTTCGGAAGCCGGCAGCGCGAAGAGAAGCAGCATGATCAGCTTCGCCCCGTTCGGGATGTCCATCGGGCTGACGAAGGAGTAGACGGCGATCATCGCCAGGATCGTCAAAAGAATGTTCGGTCCGGCGATTGCAAACCAGTCGAGCTTGCGCCCAACGCGGATAATGGTCTGCAGCAGCGACGGCCGGTAGCCGATCTTCTTTTCGAGCATCTTGCGCTGCTTGCCGACGAGGAACGACCCGACGTTCGGCTGCTGCAGCGGCGCTTCTGTCTCAGCTGCGGTTTCCGCCTCGCGCACCATCTCGATGGCGATCTGCGTCACCTCGTATTCGCTGTGGCCGGAGCGACGCGCCAGCTTTTCGATCGTATCGCGATACTTGTTGCGCGAGCCGAAATCGAGCGCCGCATAGTCGGAGCCTTCACGAAGAGCAGCGTCGATCTTGCTGACGCTTTCGAACCAGACGGCCCAGTCGGTATCGTCGATTTCGCGCAGGCTGCGGATGATGTTGCTCATCGTCGCGTTGCCGGACGACAGGCGGTTCTGCTCGGCGACCAGCGCGTTTTCGACGTCGCTGCCGCGTTTCTCGAGTTGTTCCTCGATCCAGCCGATGACGGCACCCGAGGTCTGCGAGCCATCGCGCATGCGGTAGAGCAGTTGCGCGACGAAGGTGTTGTCGGCAGCCAGCGCTTCCGACTCCGCAAGCAGCGCCCGACATTTTTCCGGGTCGTTCAGGCGGATGATCTGGTCGGCGATATCGTTTGCCTTGCGGCGCATGCCGCGCGAGCGTTCGACGCGGATGGCAATCCGGCGCAGGTTCTCGATCAGCGCAAAGCGCAGGATCGACGGCAGCGCCCAGAGTTCGCCGATCTTGAAGGTCTCGTGCTTCTGGAAGCCCTCGACCATCGCCGTGATGCTTTCGCGCGTCACCGTGCTGTGGGTGTGGGCCACATAGAGCCAGGCAAGCGCCATGGTGCGCGGGATCACCGTGCCCGAAACAGAAAGCGTCGGCAGCTGACGATAGAAGCGGCGCGGAAAATCGCGCCGGACTTCCTGGATCGCCTCTTCGACCACGTGATGGTTGTCGAGCAACCATTCGGCGGCCGGCGTGATCGTCGCCCCGGCCTCCACGTCTGCAGCCGTCGCCCGGTAGACGCGCAGGATCTCGTTCTCGTTTTCACGATGCCGCGGACGGAACTCGAACGGAAAGAAACCCGGCAGCGAGGAAACACCCTTCAATGCGAGGTCCTCGCCGCATTGCCGGAGGTCGTCCATCGAGAAGAAGGTGGCGCGGATCGAATCGTTGTAATCGATCTGCTTTGCTTCCGGTTCGCGCGGAGAGGTGGGCGGCGTAGTTTGAAGCTGCATGGGTACGGGTTCTGAATCCAACCGGGGTTGATCGGCCCGGTCCTCGTGGGGGTTCCGGGTTGGCTGCGGTCCTGAGAACTCAGGCTGAGCCGGCGCATTGCTAGACACGGTCATGTGTCCTCCCATCCACCGTCAATTCCCGCATGTGGGGAACTGGCGGTAACAGGCACCGCCCTCGACTGGGCATCGGAGATCGCAAAGCCGGCGGCGCATTGGTTTTCAAGGCCGCGTGATGCATGAAAATGGCATTTTTTAGCCGTGGTGCCAACAGCTTGCAAGGATTGCTCATACAAGATTGGACGAATTGCGCACAGGCGATTCAGGCCGAAACCGGCCGCTGCGCGCGCCCCCAATGGCACTTCGATACAGCTCTCTCAAATGCCCTCTTCTCAAGCTTCATCGCGGATGGCAGACGAGGCGAAACGTGAAGCGGCGAGGAAGGTTCCCTCGATTCGAAGAAAAGCCTGGATCGTCAGCCTACCTGCTCGGTGATCCACTCGCGGAAAGCCAGGCTGATGGGGTTTTCGAGCTTGCCCTCGGGCACGGCGAGATAATAGCTGTTTTCGGTCTGCATCGGCCGGTCGAGCACGATGCGCAGCGTGCCGGCGGCAATTTCCTGCTCGATCAGATAACGTGGCAGCAGCGCGAAGCCGAGCCCGGCCGTTGCCGCCTCGATCACCATGGAGAATTGGTCGAAACGGTTGCCGCGATAGGCGCCGCGACCGTCCATGTCGTTCGCCTCGAACCATTGCGCCCAGAGCTTTGGCCGTGTGGCGAGGTGCAGCAACGGGCCCGCGACCAGATCCTCGGGCGTCTCGATCGGGTGGTTTGCCAACAGCGAAGGGCTCGCAGCCGGCACGATGATCTCGCTGCAGAGATAGCTGCAGGTGGCACGCGCCCAGACGGGCTGGCCGTAATGAATGGCGAGATCGAAGTTCTGCTCGTCGAAATCGAAGGGCGCCGAACGCGAAGCGATGTTCAGCACCGTGTCCGGATGACGCTTGAGGAAGTCGGGAAGGCGCGGCACGAGCCAACGGCTGCCGAAGGTCGGGAGTGAGGCGATCGAGAGCGTCGAGTCCGCCCGGGCCGAGGCCATCGCCCGTACCATCAGCTCCTCGGTCTGATTGAGAAGACGGCGAACCTCCGGCAGGAACTTCTGGCCGGCGTCCGACAGGATCACCCGCTGGCGCACGCGCTCGAACAGGAGCACGCCGAGCTGGTTTTCGAGGTCCTTGATCTGACGGCTGACCGCACTTTGCGTAAGGTTCAGCTCCGCAGCGGCCTGCGTGAAGCTACCGTGTCGCGCCGCGCATTCGAACGCCTGCAGCGTTGTCACGTCGGGAACCAGCCTGCGGCTTAACTTCATTCCAGCCTCGCATCAACATAGTCAGAAGCAACGCGATCAATGGCCAGTTCGATCGGATATGATCCGAAATGAGAATGACCTTGTCCTTCACCCATAGCGCGAGGCGAGCCCCAGTGAAAGAGAATAGTTTCGTATCGGCCGACGACATTCGCTCGGCCTTTTCCGCAGCCATGTCGGTCATGTACCGCGAAGAGGTGCCTGCCTACGGCACGCTGATGGAACTGGTCGCCAAGGTCAACGACGACACGCTCGCCGCCGACCCGCTCCTCAAGGAGCGTCTCGACGCCACGGATTCGCTCGACCGCATCTCCGAGGAGCGCCACGGCGCGATCCGGCTCGGCACCCCCGCCGAACTCGCAACGATGCGCCGCGTGTTCGCCGTCATGGGCATGTACCCGGTCGGTTACTACGACCTGTCGACGGCCGGCGTCCCCGTTCATTCGACCGCCTTCCGCCCGGTCGGCGAAACGGCGCTGAAGCGCAACCCGTTCCGCGTCTTCACCTCGCTGCTGCGTCTCGACCTCATCGCCGATGAAGCGCTGCGCGCCGAAGCCGAGGTCATCCTGGCAGCACGCCAGATCTTCACCGCCGGCGCCGTGGAACTCACGGAAAAGGCCGAGCGCGAAGGCGGCCTCGACGAGGCCGACGCGGAACGCTTCGTCTCAGAAGTGCTCGAAACCTTCCGTTGGCACGACAAGGCCAATGTCAGCGCCGACATGTACAAGCGCCTGCATGACGCCCATCGCCTGATCGCAGACGTCGTTTCCTTCAAGGGCCCGCATATCAACCACCTGACCCCGCGCACGCTCGACATCGACAAGGTGCAGGCGCAGATGCCGAAATATGCGATCGCGCCGAAGGCCGTCGTCGAAGGGCCGCCGACCCGCAAGTGCCCGATCCTTTTGCGCCAGACCTCGTTCAAGGCGCTCGAAGAGCCGGTCTCCTTCCAGGATGCCGACGGCACCTGGAAGGCCGGCTCGCACACCGCCCGCTTCGGCGAGATCGAGCAGCGCGGCATCGCGCTGACGCCGAAGGGCCGCGCGCTCTATGACGAACTGCTCGACGCCTCGCGCAAGATCGTCCGCCCGGCGGCCGATGGCTCCAACGCTCGCGAATACGAAGCGGCACTTGCCAAGGCTTTCGGGCCCTTCCCGGACACTTGGGCAGGCATCCGCGAAGCGGGACTCGGCTATTTCAGCTACTCGCTGACGGAGAAGGGCCGCAAGACCGGCGTTTCCCCGGCGCGTGACATCGAAGCGCTGATCGCCGCCGGCCTCGTCCAGTTCGACGCAATCGTCTACGAAGACTTCCTGCCGGTCAGCGCGGCGGGCATCTTCCAGTCGAACCTTGGCGACGGCGCCCAGCAGGATTTCGTCGCGAGCCCGAACCAGAAGCGCTTCGAGAGCGATCTCGGCGCGACCGTGCTCAACGAGTTCGACCACTATGCCGGTATCGAGCAGGCATCGATCGAAAGCTGCATCCGGGCCTTGACCGGCGCGATCGCTGCGGAATGATACTGGTCCGATGATCGACAAACGGCACATAGACGCGCTCAACGACATCCTTGGAGACAAGGGTGTCGTGACGCGTCCAGAAGACCTGGAAGCCTACGAGACCGGCGCGCGCTACGATCGCGGCCGGACCTCGCTCGCGCTGCGACCGGCGACGACCGAGGAGGTCTCGGCGGCCGTCGCCTATTGCGTTGCAAACGGCATCGCGCTGATCCCGCAATCCGGAAATACGGGCCTTGTCTCCGGCTCGACGCCGGATCAATCGGGTGACGAAGCCATTCTCAGTCTCGACCGACTGACCAAGTGCTTCGAGCTCGACCTCGACAACCGCTCGGTTCGGCTCGACGCCGGTTTCAGGCTGTCCGATCTCAACCGGCGACTGGAAGAGCACGGCCTGTTCTTCCCGATCGATCTCGGCGCCGATCCGCGCATCGGCGGCATGATCGCCACCAACACCGGCGGATCGCGCTTCCTGAAGTACGGCGACGTGCGCCGGAACACGCTCGGCCTCAAGGTCGTGCTGGCGGATGAGGACGGCACCGTTCTCGACCTGCAATGCGACCTGCGCAAGAACAACACCGGCGTCGACTGGAAGCAGATCTTCTTCGGCACTTCGGGCGCCTTCGGCATCGTCACCGAATGCGTCCTGAACCTCGAACACCTGCCGCAGCAGACGGCAACTGCACTGCTGGTTCCCGCCAGCGGCGCTGCGGTGATGCCGCTGCTGCGCGCCATGGAAGAGCGCCTCGGCGCCTATCTCTCGGCCTTCGAGGGCATGTCGAGCAATGCCGTGAAGGCCGCCTTCGCCCATGTGCCGTCGCTGAAGAACCCCTTCCAGGCTGGCCAAGTCCCTGACTACGTCATCCTCGCCGAGATCAGCCGCACCTGGGCGCCGCGCGAAGGCGAACAGTCGCTCGACGCCGTACTGGAATCGGCGCTCGCCGAGATCTGGGAGATGGAATCGGCCCCGCTCGCCGACGCCTTCGTCGGTCCGCCCCACGAAATCTGGGCGCTGCGTCACGCGCTCTCCGAGGGAGTCAAGCATCTCGGCAAGCTGATCGCCTTCGACGTCTCCTTCCGCAGGGGTGACATCATGGCCTTCTGCGACCATATGAAGGCCGAAATGCCCTCGAAATTCCCGGATGTGACCGTCTGTGATTTCGGCCATATCGGCGACGGCGGCGTGCACTTCAACCTCGTCGTTCCGAAGGACAGCGACCTTCTCAGGGACGAGACCTTCGAACCCCGGCTTCGCGAATGGGTTTTCGCCGTCGCCGTAGAGGAGTATCACGGCAGCTTCAGCGCGGAACATGCGATCGGCCGCCGCAACCAGGCCTATTACGACTTTTATACACCAGATAAACTCAAGGACATGGCCGCGGGCCTGAAGACGCTCACCTCGCCGGGAAAGCTCGGCAGCGTGCGCTTCGGATAGGTCAAGCCAGGAAAACGGGAGTCAGACCATGAACATCGCAACCAAGAAGGTCGACGTGACCAAGGAAGCCGCAGCGCTTCTCGAAAAGATGGGCGTCGCCAAGGAACTCTACACCGGCGGCGACATGCCGTCCTTCAGCCCGGTCACCGGCGAGAAGATCGCGGCCCTCAAGACGGTTTCGGCCGCCGAAGCTGCCGCCAAGATCGACCAGGCCCATGAAGCCTTCAAGGCCTGGCGCCTGGTTCCGGCTCCCAAGCGCGGCGAACTGATCCGCCTGCTCGGCGAAGAACTGCGCGCCTTCAAGGCCGACCTCGGTCGCCTGGTTTCGATCGAAGCCGGCAAGATCACCTCCGAAGGCCTCGGTGAAGTCCAGGAAATGATCGACATCTGCGATTTCGCCGTCGGCCTTTCCCGCCAGCTCTACGGTCTGACGATCGCCACCGAGCGCCCCGGCCACCGCATGATGGAAACCTGGCACCCGCTCGGCGTCGTCGGCGTCATCTCCGCCTTCAACTTCCCGGTCGCCGTCTGGTCCTGGAACACGGCGCTGGCGCTCGTCTGCGGCAACTCCGTCGTCTGGAAGCCGTCGGAAAAGACCCCGCTTACGGCGCTTGCATCGCAGGCTATCTTCGAGCGCGCGCTTGCCCGTTTCGGCGATGCGCCGGAAGGCCTGTCGCAGGTCCTGATCGGTGACCGCACGGTCGGTGAAGTCCTCGTCGACAACCCGAAGGTTCCGCTGGTTTCGGCCACCGGCTCGACCCGCATGGGTCGCGATGTCGGCCCGCGCCTTGCCAAGCGCTTCGCCCGCGCCATCCTCGAACTCGGCGGCAACAATGCCGGCATCGTCTGCCCGTCGGCCGATCTCGACATGGCCCTGCGCGCCATCGCCTTCGGCGCCATGGGCACCGCCGGCCAGCGTTGCACCACCATGCGCCGCCTGTTCGTGCATGAAAGCGTCTACGACCAGCTCGTTCCGCGCCTGAAGAAGGCCTACGGCTCGGTCTCGGTCGGCAACCCGCTGGAAACGACGGCCCTCGTTGGCCCGCTCGTCGACAAGGCTGCCTTCGACGGCATGCAGAAGGCAATCGCTGAAGCGAAGTCGCATGGCGGCACCGTCACCGGCGGCGAGCGCGTCGAGCTCGGCTACGACAACGGCTACTACGCCAAGCCTGCTCTGGTCGAAATGCCGAAGCAGGCCGGCCCGGTTCTCGAAGAAACCTTCGCGCCGATCCTCTACGTCATGAAGTACAGCGACTTCGACGCCGTCGTTGCCGACCACAATGCAGTCGCAGCCGGCCTCTCGTCCTCGATCTTCACCCGCGACATGCAGGAATCCGAACGCTTCCTCGCCGTCGACGGCTCGGATTGCGGTATCGCCAACGTCAACATCGGCACCTCGGGCGCCGAAATCGGCGGCGCCTTCGGCGGTGAGAAGGAAACCGGCGGTGGCCGCGAATCCGGTTCGGACTCGTGGAAGGCCTACATGCGCCGTGCCACCAACACGGTGAACTATTCGAAGGCTCTGCCGTTGGCGCAGGGCGTGTCGTTCGACATCGAATAATCGGCGCACCAGGTAGGTAGGGACCATGACCATCAACGCAACGGTCAAGGAGGCGGGCTTTGAGCCCGCCTCGAGGATTTCCTCGATCGGGGTGTCCGAAATCCTGAAGATCGGCGCCCGCGCGCAAGCCATGAAGCGCGAAGGCAAGCCGGTGATCATCCTCGGTGCGGGCGAGCCGGATTTCGACACGCCCGACTTCGTCAAGGACGCCGCCTGCGAGGCGATCAAGCGCGGAGACACAAAGTACACCGCCCTCGACGGCACGCCGGAGCTGAAGAAGGCGATCCGCGAAAAGTTCCAGCGCGAAAACGGCCTCGCCTACGAGCAGGACGAGATCACGGTTTCGACCGGCGCCAAGCAGATCCTGTTCAACGCCATGATGGCGTCGATCAACCCCGGCGACGAAGTGGTCATCCCGACGCCCTACTGGACCTCCTATTCGGATATCGTCCAGATCTGCGAAGGCAAGCCGGTTCTGATCCCCTGCGATGCATCCTCCGGCTTCCGGCTGACCGCCGACAAGCTCGAGGCGGCGATCACGCCGAAGACACGCTGGGTGTTGCTCAACTCGCCGTCGAACCCATCGGGTGCCGCCTACAGCGCTGCCGACTACCGGCCGCTGCTTGACGTGCTCCTCAAGCATCCGCATGTGTGGCTGCTGGTCGACGACATGTACGAGCACATCGTCTATGACGGCTTCCGCTTCGTCACCCCGGCCC